>NZ_JBAUJR010000056.1:0-6343 GCF_049683935.1 Mycobacterium sp.
CCCTGATCGACCACGGCCATCAGGATCCCGTCGAGGTCACCGAAGTGGTACTGGACCACCCCCCAGGTCACCCCGGCGCGGTCGGTGATGTGCCGGACGCTGGGCGGCGCGAACCCCTCCTCGAGGATGCACCGCACGGTCTCGTCGATCACCGCGGCGCGGGTGCGTTCGGCCCTGGCCTGCCCGCCCGTGGCCGGGCGCCGTGGCGCGGTCATGATCTCCGGGTCACCACATGAGACCCCTCACGTGGTCGAGAGCGCGCAGGTCATGGGCGGCCAGTAACCCGACCGGTGCGCGGCACACCGCGTCGATGACGTTGACGACCCTTGCCGCGGTGGCGATGACGCCACCCTGGTTGTGGTCGATACCCGACGTTCCGACATGGGTGTTGATCTCGATTCCCGGGCTGCCGTCCACCAGGACCCGGTGCACACCCGGATGGCCGTCCGGCGGAAACGGCCAGTCGGGGGCCGCCGCCGCGGTGAGCCGGTTGACATGCTCCATCGTGACGACCGGGCGGCCGTCGCGCAGGCCGTCCACACCGAACTTGATCGCGGCGACGTGACCGGGTTCCACCCGCATCATCGTGCAGTCGATCGGGTCGGGAGTCACCCACTTCTCGTGCCGCTCCCGCACCTCCTCGAGTTCGATGCCCAGGTCCGCGGCGAGGCTTCGCACCTGGGCACCCCACATCGAGGACAGCACGCCGGGAGAGAACAGGATCGGGGTGTGATCGGGCCGGGTACCGAAGCCGAAGCTGACGCCGGTGAACTCCGCGTCGTCGTAGGTCCCGTAGTCGAAGATCTCCTGCACGGTCACCGAGGTGGCCCGCGCCGCCAGGCTCAGCGCCGTGTACACCAGCGTGTCGCCGGAGAATCCGGGGTCGATGCCGTTGATGTACAGCGTGGTGTCGCCGTCGGCGCAGGCGGCCGCGAGGGGATCCCGCAGCCAGTCGTCGGCCTGGTCGGGGGCCACCAGCCAGACGAATGACGTCCCGACCACATTGGTACCGGCGCGCAGGAATCGACTGATTTCGTCGATCGCCACCGCGGGCCGCGTCTCCGCCTGGGAGGTGTACACCATGCAGTCGGCGCCGAGTGCGACCAGCGCGTCGATGTCATCGGTGGCGATCACACCGGTCGGGACGGGTGACCCGCACAGTTCGGCGGCATCACATCCGACCTTGTCGGCGCTGTTGGCGTGCACACCGACAAGCTCCAGATCCGGGCGCTCGATGATGCTGCGCAACGCGTGAACTCCGACGTTGCCGGTGGAGAATTGGATGACCCTACGCATGTTGTCGCTCCTCACAGCAGGTCGGTGATGGTTTTCAGGCCCGCCTCGTACAGCACCCCCGGCAACATTCCGCCGTCGATCTCGATGGTCGTGCCGTTGATGAAATCCGCTGCGCCGGAAGCGAGGAAGACGCAGGTGCGTCCGACCTCGGCCGGTTCTCCGCCGCGTCGCAGCGGTAGCGCGCTGAAGTAGTCGGATCCTGTGGGATCGTCCTTGGCAAGGACGAAGGAGCGGAAGTTCTCGGTGATGGTCGGCCCGAGGGCGACGCAGTTGACCCGGGCAGTCGGGCCCCATTCCTCGGCGAGCGATCTGGTCAGGTGGTTCAGCCCGGATTTTGCCGCCCCGTAGGACACCAACGTGGGAGAACCGGCCGGATGACCGGCGCCACTGGAGACGTTGATGATGCAACCCGTCCCGTCTTGGCGCTGCATCTGCCGGTACACACGGATCGCGAACCACAGCGGGCTGATCAGGTTCATCTGAATGGCGAACGCGTGGAACAGCACCGTGCGCTCGAAGTCGTCGTCGGACGGCGGCGCCCCCTGGATGCGCGAGACCAGCGAGGGGACGTCCTCGGCGTGCGGTGACGGGACGGTGCCGCCGGCGTTGTTGACCAGGATGTCCACCCGCCCGTACGTGTCAGCCACCTGGGTGACCATGGTGTCGATCGCGTGGTAATCACCTTGGTCACAGACCATTTGGGCGGATCGCCGGGCCCACCCCGGATCCTCGCCGGTCCCTGGGATCGCATCGAGTGGGGCCCGCGAACATCCGATCACGGTTGCCCCGGCGCGTAGCAGTTCGTGGGCGATTCCGACACCGACACCTCTGCTGGTACCCGTGACGATCGCTACTTTGCCGTCGAGCGCACCAGTCATGACCGGAATCATCACATGCTTGATGTTTTATGCCAATCCACCAGCTACGACGAAATCCGTTGCTGATCCGTCAAAATTGACCAAAGGGTCGGCCGACTCATCTGGTCGAGTCGCGGCCACCGAGCAAACTCCCAGGTGAAGTGGTGTTCGATGAGTTCGGCGAAACTTCTGGTCCCGCGACGGGATCCGTAGTATCGTTTCGGCACTGGTTGATGGACCAGCCAGCACAATTGGTGACGTCATCGGCGCATCGGGCGCGACAAGCGACCAACGCAAGGCTTTGAGAATCAAGGGCCACTCCCCTGACGGCAGATATCGGCTGACGGAGGTCACCGTGTCCAGTTCAGAATCATCGAGCGCTCCGAGTACTCAACGGGTGTACCGTCCGGACCCGCGATCCTTCGATCTGCGGGAGGAGTGCCACCGGGCGACGTTCTCCGCCTGCCAGCTGCCCCCGTCGAAGGTGCTGGTGACGATCCACGGCGAGATCGACGCCACCAACAGCTGCGCGCTGGCCCGCTACGTGGAACGCAGGATCGCCGGATCGGCTCGGCTCGTCCTGGACCTCCAGACCGTCGAGTTCTTCGCCGCCGCGGGATTTGCTGCGCTGTCCAACATCAACATCATGTGCGCCCGCACCGGCGTCGAGTGGTCACTGCTGGCCGGGCCCCACGTCTGGCGTCTGCTCACGATCTGCGACCCGGCACGCGAACTCCCCGTGGCGCGCGATCTGTCAGCCGGCAAGTACCTGCGCACACGCACGAGCGATCGCAAGCTCCTCCTTGGTGGGAATCACTAGCACCGTCGTCGGAGCACCATCGGGGGAGATCCGCCGGGCCGCCCTGGCCGGGCTGTCGTTGAGGTGCTCGTCGAGTTCGATGCCGAACGCGGTGAGTCCGGAGAGCGCATCGCGGCGCACTGCCGCGTCGTTCTCGCCGATTCCCGCCGTGAACGTGATGACGCCGGCCGTGCCGAGCACCGCGAGGTAGGCGCCGATGTACTTCCGCAGCCGGTGGATGTATACGTCATAGGCCAATTGTGCTGCTGGATCGCCGTTTTCGATCTGCCGGCGAAGGACCCTGAAGTCGACCTCGCCGCCGAGTCCCCGCACCCCCGATCGCCGGTTGAGCATCGTCTCGATGTCCTCGACGCTCATACCGGCGGTGCGCGACAGATAGGTGATGACCCCGGGGTCCACGTCGCCGGAGCGGGTCCCCATCACCAGACCCTCCATGGGGGTCAGCCCCATCGACGTCTCGACCGGGCGGCCACCGACGATCGCCGACGCCGACGCACCGTTGCCCAGGTGCAGCACGATCTGGCTCAGCGTGTCCAGTGGCACCCCGAGGAAGGCGGCCGCCTGCTCGCTGACGTACTGGTGCGACGTGCCGTGGAAACCGTATCGCCTGATGTGCCACCGGCTGGCGACGTCGCGGTCGATGGCGTAAGTGGCTGCGGCAGCGGGCAGATCGTGGAAGAACGCGGTGTCGAACACCGCAACGTGCGGGACGTCGGGGAGCGCACGACGGGCCACCTCGATACCGAGGATCGCCGGCGGATTGTGCAGGGGCGCGAGCGGAGCGAGTTCTTCGATCTGTGCGATCACCGCGTCATCGACCACGGTGGGCCGGAACAGGTTCGGCCCGCCGTGCACCACCCGGTGTCCGACCGCCGCGAGGTCGAGATCGTCGAGGGAATGCCCGTCGGCGGCCAACGCGTCGAAAACCGCGTCGATGGCCGCCGCATGGTCGGCGACGGACTTGTCACCTGAGCCGGGATCGACGTCCTCACCGATGCGGTCGATCATGCCGTCGGCCACCATCGCGCCCGAATCCGGCTGCACGACCGAGTACTTCACCGATGAGGAGCCCGAGTTGAGCACCAGCACAGACCGTGTCACGCACTGACCCCCTGGGCCTGGATGGCGGTGATCGCGACGGTGTTGACGATATCCTCGACCAGCGCACCGCGTGACAGGTCGTTGACGGGCTTGTTCAGACCCTGCAGCACCGGCCCGATCGCGATGGCACCCGCGCTGCGCTGGACCGCCTTATAGGTGTTGTTGCCGGTGTTGAGGTCGGGGAAGATCAGCACCGTGGCGTGGCCCGCCACCTTCGAGTCGGGCATCTTGGTCGCCGCCACCGAGGGTTCGACGGCCGCGTCGTACTGGATGGGCCCCTCGACCATCAGCTCCGGTTCCCGGGATCTGACCAATTCTGTTGCCTTCCTGACCTTGTCGACGTCGGCGCCGGTTCCGGACGTTCCGGTCGAATACGACAGCATCGCCACCCGCGGTGCGATGCCGAACTGCGCGGCGGTGCGCGCCGACGAGATCGCGATGTCGGCGAGCTGCTCTGCGGTGGGGTCCGGAACGATGGCGCAGTCGCCGTAGGCGAGCACCTCGTCGGCCAGACACATCAAGAAGATGCTGGAGACCGTGGACACACCGGGCACCGTCTTGATGATCTCGAAGGACGGCCGGATCGTGTGCGCGGTCGTGTGCCTGGCGCCCGACACCATGCCGTCGACCATGTTGTTGTGCACCAGCATGGTGCCGAAGTAGGACACGTCGTGGATGATCTCGCGAGCGTGCTCGACGGTGACCCCCTTGTGGCTTCGCAGCGTCGCGTACTGCTCGGCGAACTGGTCACACAGCTCACTGGTCTGCGGGTTGAGCACCGTGGCGCTCGACAGGTCGACACCGAGTTCGGCAGCGCGGCCGCGGACCTCGGCCTCCTCGCCGAGGATCGTCAGGTCGGCGACACTGCGCTGCAGCAGTCGGCCCGCCGCCTGGAGAATGCGATCGTCGTTGCCCTCGGGCAGCACGATGTGCTTGCGGTCGGATCGGGCGCGGTCGAGCAGCCGGTGGGTGAACATCTGCGGCGTGACCGCCGAGGGAATCGTGATCGCCAACTGCGCCAACAGATCTGCGGTGTCGACATGAGTTTCCATCAACGCCAGCGCGGTGTCGACCTTGCGCTGCGACCGTGTCGTGACCCGGCCGCGCGTCGCTGCCACCCTGCTGGCCGTCTCGAAGGTGCCGAACGGCGTCTCGATGATCGGCAGCCGCAACCCCAGCCCCGACACCAATGATTCGATGGCGGGATGCAGGGGCAGGCCGCCGTTGAGGATGACGCAGGACAGCGACGGAAACCCTTCTGCGGCATGGGCGCTGTGCACCGCGAGCACGACGTCGGAGCGATCGCCCGGGGTGACGACGGCGACGCCCTCGGTCAGCCGCTCCAGGACGTGTTCGGCCGTCATGCCGGCCACCAGCACGTCCATCGCCTCACGGGTCAGCAGGGCGGGATCCCCCCGCAGTACGGTGCCCTCGACCGCTTCCTGCAGCTCGGCGACCGACGGCGCGACCAGCAGCGGTTCCTCCGGGAGCACATAGGTGCTGGGGCCGAGCTTCTGCAGCGCAGCCGCGACATCGGCCATGGCCGCGGGGTCGCATCGGTTCACCACCACCGCGGCGGTCCGCGCGTGCTGCGCGGCGATCTCGTCGATGCACACCTCGACGACCTGCGTGACCTGCTCGGGGGTACGGCCCTTGGCATTGACGGCGAGCACCACCGGGGCGCCGAGGTTGGCCGCGATGCGGGCGTTCATCGACAGCTCGCTGGGTGCCGCAACGTCGGTGTAGTCGCTGCCGACCACGAGGACGGCGTCACACTGTTCGGCGACCTGATGGAAGCGGTCGACGATGTCACCGAGCGCGGTGTCGGGGTCGTCGTGCAGCTGCTGATAGCTGACGCCGACACACTCCTCGTAGGACAGCCCCGCGGTGGTGTGGGCCAGCAGCAGCTCGAGGATGTAGTCGCGCCCCTCGCCCAGCCGGGTGATCGGCCGGAACACCCCGACCTTGGCGACCGTCGCACCGAGCCGGTGCAGGATGCCCAGCGCGATCGTGGACTTCCCGGTGTCTCCTTCGGGTGACGCTACGTAAATGGCGGACATCGGGGATTCGGGGGCGTCAGACACGGGTCAAAGCCTGCCGTCAACTGCTTGTCATGTCCACCGGCACCCTGACCGTGGCGAGCAGACCGCGGTGGTCGGCTCCCGGCACGTCTACCGTGCGGGCCGTCGCCGCCGAGGCGTTCTTGGTCAGGACGTGGTCGATACCCAGCAGCGGGGGCCTGCTGCCGCGGCCGGGGTAGGTGCGGGCG
>NZ_JBAUJR010000057.1:0-3401 GCF_049683935.1 Mycobacterium sp.
CACCCAGTTGCGCAGCGCGCGTGCGCTGCGCCGCCGCAGATCGGTCACCAGCGCCTGTTCGGCCGCGGTGTCGGGCACGATCCGCTTGGCGGCGTCGGTGGGCGTGGCCGCCCGCAGGTCCGCGACGAGGTCGCACAGCGGGTTGTCCGGCTCGTGGCCGATCGCGCTGACGACCGGAGTAGTGCATCTGGCGATCTCCCGGCACAGCGTCTCATCGGAGAACGGCAGCAGATCCTCGACGCTGCCGCCGCCGCGCGCGAGCACGATGACGTCGACCTCGGGATCGGCATCCAACGCCCGCAGCGCCTCGACGATCTGGGGCACCGCACTCGGGCCTTGGACCACGGTGTTGCGCAGCGCGAACCGCACCGCAGGCCAGCGATTGGTCGCGACGGCGACGATGTCGTGTTCGGCCGCCGACGCGCGTCCGGTGATCAGCCCGATGGTGTCGGGCAGGAACGGGATCGGCCGCTTCAGCCGCGGATCAAAAAGGCCTTCGGCGTCGAGCAGTTGGCGCAGCCGGTTGATGCGGGCCAGCAGCTCGCCGAGCCCGACGGCTCGAATCTCGCTGATGCGCAGGCTGAAGGATCCGTTGCGGGTGTAGAACTGCGGCCTGCCGTGCATGATCACCTGGGTGCCCTCGGAGAGCTGCACCGGGGCGTTGGTCACCAGGTCGCGCGGGCAACTGACGGTCAGCGACATGTCGGCGGCGGGATCACGCAGCACCATCCACGCGGTGTTCTGGCGCACCTTCAGCTCGGTCAGTTGGCCTTCGATCCACACCGTGCCGAGCCGGTCGATGTACTTGGCGAGGCGAGTGGCGACGGCCCGCACCGGCCACGGATTGTCGGCGGACTTGCCTTGCTCGGGCTCCGTCACTTCGCCGAGGCGCGGGTGATCCTGTTGGCCAGCAGGGTCTGGAACGGAGCGCGCGCCTTCGTGGACTCCTCGTAGCTGAGCAGCGCCTCGAGGTCGGCGACCCGCAGTGTCGTCAACCGGGCACGCAACTGGGCCAGCGTCAGATCCTGATAGCCGAGGTCGGTGACGATCTGGGGAGTAGCGCCGGGCGCCGATGCCACCGGCTCCGGGGACGGTGTCGCATTGGGGGTCTCCGGCTCGCCGCTGAACAGCGCGAAACGCCCCTCGGTCAGCCGCTCACCGTCGCGCACGGGCAGGTCGACCACGTCGGCGCCGGGGGAGTCGTCGGTGCCGACCTCGTCGTCGAACGTCGCCCACGCGGCCTGCTCGTCCTTGGGCGGGAACAGGGAGTCGATCGTCTCATCGCCCTTGTTGACCAAGTCGGCGACATCCTGCTGCATCTTCATCACCATCTGCGCGAGCTGGCTCGCCACGGTCATCGGATACATCAGGATGGTCTGGGGGAGCTTGCGGGTTTCCTCGAGGGCGGTCACCGCCGCACCGACCAGCAGACGGACCCCATACGGTGCTGTTGCCATGGTCCTCAGCCTACGGCTGGGCGGGGAGGGCGGCGGGTCAGTACCCTTGGACTCATGCCGACGACTATCAACATGGGGATTCCGGGGGCGGCCAGCTCGGTCGCCGGCCAGGTTTCCGGCAAGCGAGTGCTGCTGGCCGAGCCCCGCGGGTACTGTGCCGGGGTCGACCGCGCAGTCGAGACCGTCGAGCGCGCTCTCGAGAAGCACGGCGCTCCGGTGTACGTGCGCCATGAGATCGTGCACAACCGCTACGTCGTGGACACGCTGGCCAAGGCCGGGGCGGTCTTCGTCGAGAAGACCGACGAGGTTCCCGAAGGCGCCATCGTGGTGTTCTCCGCGCACGGTGTCGCACCGACGGTGCACGTCGAGGCCGCCGAGCGCAATCTGCAGACGATCGACGCCACCTGCCCGCTGGTGACCAAGGTGCACAACGAGGCCAAGCGCTTCGCCCGCGACGACTACGACATCCTGCTCGTCGGTCACGAGGGACACGAGGAGGTCGTCGGCACCGCCGGCGAGGCTCCCGAGCACGTCCAGGTGGTCGACAGCCCGGAATCGGTCGACAAGGTGACCGTGCGCGACGTGAACAAGGTGATCTGGCTGTCCCAGACCACGCTGAGCGTCGACGAGACCATGGAGACCGTGCGCAAGCTGCGGGAGAAGTTCCCGACGCTGCAGGATCCGCCGAGTGACGACATCTGCTACGCGACCCAGAACCGCCAGGTCGCCGTCAAGGCGATGGCGCCGGAGTGCGAACTCGTCATCGTCGTCGGGTCGAAGAACTCGTCGAACTCGGTGCGACTGGTCGAGGTGGCGCTCGGTGCCGGCTCGAACGCGTCCTACCTCGTCGACTACGCCGAGGATCTCGACCCGGCGTGGCTGGAGGGTGTCACCACCGTCGGCGTCACGTCCGGCGCATCGGTGCCCGAGGTACTCGTTCGCGGAGTTCTCGACAGGCTGGCCGAATACGGGTTCGGCACGGTGCAGCCGGTCACCACGGCCAACGAGACACTCGTGTTCGCGTTGCCGCGAGAGATCCGTCCGCCACGCTGACAGCGGGTACGTTCGACGACCGTGACACCACGGTCGAAGTCCCGATCCCTCGCACGTGCGCCGCTGGCGGTCCTCTTGTCGCTACTGCTGGTCCTCGCCGGCTGCAGCGACTCCGAAGACCGCCTCAACTCCACGGTGCAGTCCTTCGCCGAGGCGCTGAGCAGCGGTGACGCCGCCCGCGCCGCGGCACTGACCACCGACGAGCCTGCGGCAACCGACACTCTCGGTGCACTGTTCGCCAGCCTCGGCAAGGACGTCAGCGTCGACGCCGGCACCGCCGAGGAGCAGGACGGCGCGGCGACGTTCACCCTGGACGCCACGTGGAAGTTCGGCCCCGACGGTCGCGACGAGTGGACCTACTCCACGAACGGGGCGGCGACCGCCGACGGCGACGACTGGCGCATCCGGTGGAACCCGACCACCGTCGCTCCCGGACTCGACCAGGGGCCGCTGAGCTACAGCACGCTGGTCCCGCAGCCCGCGGCGCGGGTCCTCGACCGCACCGGGGGAGAACTGCTCACCCAGCACATCGTCACCCTGGTCGACATCGCCGCGGGTGTCGACGTGAATGCTGTTGCAGCACTTCTCAATCCGATCGCCTCGGGCATCACGCCCGAGTCGTTGACGCGTGACCTCGACGCCGCGGCGGGCACACCGGTCACCGCGGTCATCCTGCGTCAGGACGACCTCGCGCCCATCGAGTCGCAGCTCTCGGCGCTGCCGAACGTCACCCTCAACCAGCAGCTCAGGCTGTTGGCCACCGACCGCGCGCTGACGTCGCCGACCCTCTCGGGCCTTTCCGACCTGTGGCAACAGCGCACGGATGCGGCAGCCGGGTGGGCGGTGAGCGCCGAGACCAGCGCCGGTGCGCAACGCGTCGGCGGGCAGGAC
>NZ_JBAUJR010000058.1:0-21357 GCF_049683935.1 Mycobacterium sp.
GGCGTCTGTCGCACCGTCCGGGTGGCCAGCGGTCCGGTTCATGGCGCGCGGGTAGTACCCAGTCCGCCACCGGCGCCGTGATCGGGCTGCGCGTTGGTCACGAACCGGTGTGACTAATGCCTCAATAATCGCTTGCGTTTGGCAGCTACTTAAGAGTTGCTTAAGATGATCGACGGTGAGAGCTAGCGGTCGAGCAGTGGACGCAACCAGTTCCGCCTCCGCGTCGAGCGGTGGGCGATGGGCTGAAATCGATCGTGCTCATGGGACATCACCGATTCGAGACACAACCGCTCCCGAAATGTGTGCGCGCCTCCGTGAAAAGGCCTCCCATCAGGCGGAGCATGGCAAACGCGTATGCGCACCGGGGCAAATGTCGGCGAGGAGGTCGTGGTGAGCAGATTCACCGAGAAGATGTACCGCAGTGCCCATACCACCGGTCGAGGCATGGTGACCGGCGAGCCGCACGAGCCGGTCCGGCACACCTGGGGTGAGGTCCACGAGCGGGCGCGACGCATCGCCGGTGGGCTCGCAGCGGCCGGTGTCGGTCTCGGTGACGCCGTCGGCGTGCTGGCCGGTTACCCGGTGGAGATCGCCCCCACGGCCCAGGGCCTGTGGATGCGCGGCGCGAGTCTGACCATGCTGCACCAGCCGACCCCCCGCACCGATCTGGTCATGTGGGCCGAGGACACCATGATGGTGATCGGCATGATCGAGGCCAAGGTCGTCATCGTCTCCGACCCGTTCCTGGTCGCGATCCCCGTGCTGCAGGAAAAAGGCATCACGGTGCTGACCGTGGACGAACTGCTTGCGGCCGAACCGATCGACCCCATCGAGGTGGGCGAAGACGATCTGGCGCTCATGCAGCTGACCTCCGGTTCGACTGGATCTCCCAAAGCGGTGCAGATCACCCACCGCAACATCTACTCCAATGCAGAGGCCATGTTCATCGGCGCCGAGTACGACGTCGAGAAGGACGTCATGGTGAGCTGGCTGCCCTGCTTCCACGACATGGGCATGGTCGGCTTCCTGACCATCCCGATGTACTTCGGCGCCGAACTGGTCAAGGTCACGCCGATGGACTTCCTGCGGGACACCCTGCTGTGGGCCAAGCTCATCGACAAGTACAAGGGCACCATGACCGCGGCGCCGAACTTCGCCTACGCGCTGTTCGCCAAGCGGCTGCGCAGGCAGGCGAAGCCGGGTGAGTTCGACCTGTCCACGCTGCGCTTCGCGCTGTCGGGGGCCGAGCCGGTCGAGCCGGCCGACGTCGAGGACCTCATCGACGCCGGCAAGCCGTTCGGCCTGCGGCCCGAGGCGATCCTGCCCGCCTACGGCATGGCCGAGACGACGCTGGCGGTGTCGTTCTCGCCGTGCAACGCCGGACTGGTCGTCGACGAGGTCGACGCTGATCTGCTGGCCGCGCTGCGTCGTGCGGTGCCCTCGAGCAAGGGCAACACCAAGCGGCTGGCCACGCTCGGCCCGCTGCTCACCGATCTCGAGGCCCGCATCATCGACGACCACGGCAACATCATGCCGAAGCGCGGTGTCGGCGTCATCGAGCTTCGCGGCGAATGCCTGACGCCCGGATACCTGACGATGGGCGGTTTCATCCCCGCCCAGGACGAGCAGGGCTGGTATGACACCGGAGACCTCGGCTACCTGACCGACAACGGCCATGTCGTGGTCTGCGGGCGTGTGAAGGACGTCATCATCATGGCGGGCCGCAACATCTACCCGACCGACATCGAACGCGCCGCGGGCCGCGTCGAAGGCGTGCGGGCCGGTTGCGCCGTCGCGGTGCGGCTGGATGCCGGGCACTCGCGTGAGACGTTCGCCGTCGCGGTCGAGTCCAACGCCTGGGAAGATCCGGTCGAGGTGCGACGGATCGAGCACCAGGTCGCCCACGAGGTGGTGGCCGAGGTCGACGTGCGTCCCCGCAACGTCGTGGTGCTCGGGCCGGGCAGCATCCCCAAGACGCCGTCGGGCAAGCTGCGTCGCTCGACGTCGGTCTCGCTCGTCACCGGATAACGTCCTTCGTCCCGCGAGCGCGCGGGTCTGCACGCCGACGCGCCGTAAAACCTGGCATTCCGCGCGCGCTCGTCACGTCATCGACCGGTAATCAAGTGGCCTGATGTCGGTTGCCGCCGATACCGTCGAGGTCATGTCCGCTCCTCCGGCGATCGAAGCGATCGAACTGGTCAAGCGTTACGGCCGGGACACCGCGGTCGACCGCGTCAGCTTCACCGTGCCTCCCGGCACGGTCTTGGGTCTGTTGGGCCCCAACGGCGCCGGGAAGACGACCACCGTCCGGATGATGACGACGCTGACCGAACCCACCAGCGGCACCGCTCGCGTCGCCGGCTACGACGTGCTCGACGACCCCGACCAGGTGCGGCGCCATATGGGCCTGACCGGCCAGGTGGCCACCGTCGACGAACTGCTCACCGGCCGCGAGAACATCCGGATGATCGGCGGTCTGTACGGCATCCGGCGCAAAGACCTGCAACGCCTCGGGGACCGGCTGCTGCACCAGTTCTCACTGGCCGACGCCGCCGACCGGGTGGTCAAGTCCTACTCCGGCGGAATGCGGCGCCGCCTCGATCTGGCGGTGAGCCTGCTGGCGTCACCGCCGGTGCTGTTCCTCGACGAGCCGACCACCGGGTTGGATCCACGCAGCCGCAGCGAGCTGTGGGAGGTGCTACGGGGTCTGGTGGCCCAGGGCACCACACTGCTGCTGACCACCCAGTACCTCGAGGAGGCCGATCAGCTCGCCGACAACATCGTGGTGATCGACAGGGGACGCATCATCGCGCAGGGCTCGCCGCTGGAACTCAAGCAGCAGGCCGGCCGCGCCAGTCTGGTGGTCACCGTCGCCGCCGCCGCCGATCTGGCGCCCGCCCAAGCGCTGTTGGCCAGGACCGGCGCCGAGGTGTTCGTCGACACCGGGGCCCGTCGGTTGACCGCCTCGGCCGACGGGCTCGACGACATGATCAGCGTGGCCGGCTGGTTGCGCGACAGCGGCATCGGCGTCGACGACATCGGGCTGTCACGGCCCAGCCTGGATGATGTGTTCCTGACGCTCACCGGGCACCGGACCGACGACAGCGAGGAGATCGGCGCATGACCGCACTGGACACCCCGCCCGCCGTCGCGGCACAACCCGTCGCCACGCATCCGACAAACCTGGCCCAGCAATCGTGGATCATGGTCAAGCGCAACATGATCCACACCAAGCGGATGCCGGAGATGCTCAGCGACGTCACCGCGCAGCCGATCATGTTCGTGCTGCTGTTCGCGTTCGTCTTCGGCGCCTCGATCACCAACACCGGCGGGGCGTCCTACCGGGAGTTCCTGCTGCCGGGGATCCTGGCGCAGACCATCGTCTTCTCGGCGTTCGTGGTGGCGTCGGGGATCACCGCTGACGTGGAGAAGGGCATCATCGACCGGTTCCGGTCGCTGCCCATCTCCCGATCCTCGGTGCTGATCGGGCGCAGTATCGCCAGCGTCATCCACTCGTCGCTGGGTGTGGTGGTGATGGCGGTGACGGGTCTGCTGATCGGCTGGCGGATCCGAGGCAGCATCGCCGAGGCGGTCCTGGCGTTCGCGTTGCTGTTGCTGTTCGGCTTCGGGATGATCTGGTTCGGCATCCTGATCGGTTCGGTGATGCGTTCGGTCGAGGCCGTCAACGGCGTCATGTTCACCGCGCTGTTCCCGGTGACCTTCCTGGCCAACACATTCGTGCCGACCGAGCCGATGCCGCAGTGGCTGCGAATGATCGCCGAGTGGAACCCGGTCTCGTCGCTGGCGCAGGCCATGCGTGAGCTGTGGGGCAACGGCGGGCCCGCTCCCGCGGGTGCTCAACTGCCGCTTCATCATCCGGTGCTGTCGACGATCCTGTGGTCGCTGGCGTTGACGGCGGTCTTCGCGCCGGTCGCGCTGTACGCCTACCGGCGCCGCACCTCGGGCTGACCTCAGACCTCACGCCCCGTGCCGCGAAAGCGCGTGTTTGCACGCCGACGCGCCGTGTTTCGCGGCATTTCGCGCACGTTCGCGGCCCACGATCGCGACCGCGTTGCCCACGAAACCATCCGAGCGCTTCCGCTGAGTATTGTGTACTATACCCAGCATGACGGATAAGTTGCCTGCCCGGTTGGCTGAGCACCCCACGGTGCGTGCGGTGCGGGCCCGGCCGTCGGCCACACCGGGCGACATCGACGCGGACTGGTTGCGGCAGGTGTGCCTGGACGCGGGTGCCGACGACGTCGGCTTCGCCAGCGTCGCCGACCCTGCCCTGGCCTCGGAGGTGCCGCACGTGGAAACGGCCCTCCCGGGTGCGGTGAGCTATATCTCGCTGGTGGTCAAGATGAACCGCGACAATGTGCGGTCCACCGCCCGCAGCGTCGCCAACCAGGAATTCCACCGCAGCGGCGAGATCATGAACGAAGCAGCGCATCGCATCACCCGGGTGCTCCAGGACACCGGCTACCGCGTGGTGAATCCGTCGGCGACTTTTCCGATGGAGATGGATCGCTTCCCGGGCCGCATCTGGGTGGTGGCGCACAAACCGGTCGCGGTTGCGGCCGGCATGGGCGCAATGGGCATCCACCGCAATGTGATTCACCCGCGATTCGGCAACTTCATCCTGTTGGGGACCATCCTGGTGGCCGCGCCGATCACCGCCTACGGTGAACCGCTGGACTACTCACCCTGCCTGGAATGCAAGCTGTGCGTGGCCGCCTGCCCCGTCGGCGCCATCAAGAAGAACGGCGACTTCGACTTCTTCGCCTGCTCGACCCACAACTACCGCGAGTTCGTGGGCGGCTTCACAGACTGGGTGCAGACGGTCGCCGACAGCACTGACGCCGCCGACTACCGTTCTCGCGTCACCGATTCGGAGAATGCCTCGATGTGGCAGAGCCTGTCCTTCAAGGCGAACTACAAGGCCGCCTACTGTCTGGCTGTCTGCCCGGCAGGCGAGGAGGTCATCGAACCCTACCTCGACGACCGCAAGGGCTTCATGGACCTCGTGCTCAAACCGCTGCAGGAGAAAGTCGAAACTCTCTACGTGCTTGCGGATTCCGAGGCGGAGGCGTTTGCCAAGAAGCGATACCCCCACAAGGTGACCAAAGTGGTCGACAGTGGGATCGGCGGCCGCTAGGCCCAGGCGTGGACGATGTTCTGGGCGGGCTCCAGGCCCTGGGCGATCAGCAACTCCGTCGCATCGGCGGCCTGCTCGCAGATCGTCGGGACATCCTTACGTTCGGCGGCGTTGAAGTTCTGCAGCACGTAGGCTGCCGGATCCTGCCGCCCGGGTGGGCGGCCGACGCCGATCCGTACCCGGTGAAAGTCCTTGGAGCCCAATGCCGATGCGACTGACCGCACACCGTTGTGGCCGCCCTCGCCACCGCCGCGCTTGAGCCGGATTCGGCCGAAGTCGATGTCGAGCTCATCGTGGATCACCACGATGTCGCCCGGCGGCACCGAGTAGAACTTCGCCAGCGGACCGACATGCCTGCCGGACTCGTTCATGTACACCCGCGGCATGGCGAGCACCACCGGACGACCCGCGAGTCGTCCGGTGGCCACGTCAGCCCCGGATTTCTTGTGCAGCTTGAACTTCTCGCCGATGCGGTCGGCGAGAACCTCGGCCACCATGAACCCGACATTGTGCCGCGTTGCGGCGTAGTTCGGCCCCGGGTTGCCCAGGCCGACGACCAGAAGGGGTCCCCGGCCGTCGGCTGCGGACGGCTCGGTCATGAACAGCGTCCGTACTGCCCGGGCTATTCGGAGTCGGCGCCGGATTCGGCGTCCTCGGAGCTGTCCTCGTCGGAGGCCTCCTCGTCGGCGGCAGCCTCGCTCTCCTCGCCGGCACCGTCGGCGTCGAGGTCCTCTTCGGTCGGCGCGACGATCACGTTGATGACCAGCAGTTCGGGGTCGGAGATCAGCGTGACGCCCCCGGGCAGTTCGACGTCGGCGGCGGTGATCTGGGTTCCGGCCTGTGCGCCTTCGATCGAGACGAGGAACTGTTCGGGGATCGACTGGACGTCGGCTTCGATCTCGATGGTGTTGGTTTCCTGGTTGACCAGCGTGCCGGGGGCCGCGTCACCTTCGAAGAGGACGTTGACGTCGACGGTCACCTTCTCGCCGCGCCGCACCACGAGCAGGTCGGCATGCTGGATGTTCCGGCGGATCGGGTGGATCTCCAGGGCCCTGGTCAGCGCGAGCTGCTCGGTGCCCTCGATGTCGAGGGTCAACACGGCGTTGGTGCCCGTGTTGCGCAGCACTGCGGCGAAGTCACGGGAATCGAGCTCGAGGTGCTGGGGATCTGAGCCGTGGCCGTAGAGCACCGCGGGGACCTTGCCCTCGCGGCGGGCGCGGCGCGAGGCGCCCTTGCCGGTCGCGGTGCGGACCTGCGCGGTCAGATTGTTGGGGGCGTTCTTCGCCATGTTCTGTGCTCCTGTGCCGGTGATCGGTGTCGGGCACGGCCAGGGTTGCACATCGGTGAAGATGCGATTCCCGTCGATAACGGTGGCCGATTAGGAGACCACCCTCGCCGTGACGCGTCCGCAAGGGTAGCGCAAGCCGCGTTCAGAGCGGAAATTCGACCCCGGTGAGCTCCTCGGACAGTGCCCACAGCGCTCTGGCTTTGGTGCGGTCACGCGCCAGCGGACTGCGCCAGCCCTGACCGGTGGGACCACGCATCGCGAATCGTGGCCCGACAAAACTGTCTCCGGGCAGGGTTTGTGACGCCGCGTAGAGGGTCTGACGGGCGCCGAAGTCCGCGTCGGTCGCGAGCAACCGGTTGCCGGCGTCCCAGATCTGGCTTCCGAACCGGCTGCCGGTCTGGCCCTGCAGGTTGGTCGCCGAGTACCCGGGATGTGCCGTGAGCGCCTGCACCGGCGACCCAGCGGTGTCGAGCCTGCGTTGCAGTTCACCGGTGAACAGCAGGTTTGCCAGCTTCGACTGACCGTAGGCCGGCCAGGCGAGGTAGGGGCGCGCCTTCCAGTTGAGATCCTTGAGGCTGATGTAGCCGAACAGGTGCATCATCGACGACACCGTGACGACCCGATCGGTGATCGTGGGCAGCAGCAGGTTCGTCAGCGCGAAGTGCCCGAGGTGGTTGGTGCCGATCTGGCTCTCGAAGCCGTCCACGGTCAGCGCGTAGGGCACCGCCATGATGCCGGCGTTGTTGATCAACACGTCGACACCGGCCCCCGAGGCCGAGATGTCGTCGGCGAACGCCCGGATCGATGCCAGGTCCTGCAGGTCGAGCTTGCGGACCTCCACGTCGCCCGCCATGTCCGCCGCGGCGGCCTTGCCCTTGTCGAGGTTGCGCACCGCCAGGATGGTCTTGGCGCCGACACGGGCCAACTCGCGGGCGGTGACCAGACCCAGTCCTGAGTTGGCGCCGGTGACGATGACGGTGCGTCCGGCGAAAGAGGGTAGGTCGGCGGCAGTCCAGTCGCTCATGCCGTTCACCCTAGTGCGTCTCTGATCTTCCGCCGGAATTGCGTTCCAGCAGGCCGCCACTCGCAAAACCTCTGCTGGAATGCAATTCCGGCGGGGGCTTCAGGCGGGCGCGGGCTCTCAGGGAACTTCGACGGTGAAGCCGCTGATGATCGCCTCGATGTCCGGCGCCTCTTCGGCCGCCTGATCGGCGTAGCCGGTGACGGTGAACTGCACGAGATAGCGCTGATTGGCCGGCGGGGCACCGGTCGCGATGACGATGCGGTTGTAGCTGTGCATCCGCTCGCCGTTGAGGTCGTAGCTGCCCTCGATCATCGACGACGGGAAGCCGTTGAAATCCGTTGCCGACGAGTTGAGTTCGCGGAAGTTCTCCGACATCTCGGCGTCGACGTCGCCGTGGGTGACGGCCTCGCGGGCGTCGAAGTCTCCGTCGAGGGCGAACACCATCAGCATCGCGGTCGGGTAGGTGTCACCCTTGACGATCATCCGGGTGCCCGGTCCCAGGTTCGTGCCCTGATACGGCGTCCAGTCCGGTGGCGTGGGTATCGACACAGTGAGGTCGGTCAGCATGTCGGGGGCCACGGGTTCGCCCACGACGCCGGCCTGTTCCAGGAACGTGGCGATGTTCACCTGCGCTTCCGCGGCGGGTGCCGGTGGCGCGCTCGTCGTCGTGTTCGGCGTCGACCACACGGTCTGGTAGTCGGGCGCCTCCGTCGTGCAGCCCGCGGCGAACAGGATGACGAGAGCCGCGCCCGCGTGGGGAAGGGCCTTCACAGGATCTCTCGGACGTTGTCCAGTGGCCGGGCCAGTCGGGTGCCCTTGGGCGTCACCACGAACGGACGCTCGATCAGGATCGGGTGCGCCGCCATGGCGTCGAGCAGTTCGTCGTCGGAAGCCGAGGCCAGCCCGAGTTCGCCGAAGAGCGCCTCGCGTTTGCGAACCGCGGCGCGCACGTCGATCCCGGCGTCGGCGATCATCGTCGTCAACTCCGCACGCGAGGGCGGGGTTTTGAGGTACAGCACGATCTCGGGCTCAACACCGTTGTCGCGCAGCAACTCCAGTGTCTTGCGCGAGGTCGAGCACTTCGGGTTGTGGTAGATGCGCGCGGTCACATCAAGCGGACCCGTCAAAAAGCCCTGTCACCGAGCCGTTCTCGAAGACCGCGCGAATGGTGTTGGCCAGCAGTGGCGCGATCGACAGCACGGTGAGTTGCGGGAACATCTTGTCCTCACCGATCGGCAGCGTGTTGGTGACGATGACCTCACACGCCCCGCTGTCGGCGAGTCGCTCGCGGGCGGGGTCGGAGAGCACGCCGTGGGTGGCGGCGATGACGACATCGGTCGCGCCGTCCTGCTCCAGCAGCCGCACAGCTCCGGCGATGGTGCCGCCGGTGTCGATCATGTCGTCGGTGAGGATGCAGGTCTTGCCCCGGACGTCGCCGACGACGCGGTTGGACACCACCTGGTTGGGCACCAGCGGGTCGCGGGTCTTGTGGATGAAGGCCAGCGGAACTCCGCCCAGCGAGTCGGCCCACTTCTCGGCGACACGCACCCGGCCTGAGTCGGGGGAGACGACCACCATGTCGCGGCCCGCGTAGTTCTCGGCGATGTAGCCGGTGAGGAGCTTCTGCGCCCGCATGTGGTCGACGGGACCGTCGAAGAAACCCTGGAGCTGATCGGTGTGCAGGTCGACGGTCAGAATGCGGTTCGCGCCCGCGGTCTTGAGCAGATCGGCGACCAGCCGGGCCGAGATGGGCTCGCGTCCGCGGTGCTTCTTGTCCTGCCGGGCGTAGGGGTAGAACGGCAGGATCGCGGTGATCCGCTTGGCGCTGCCGCGCTTGAGAGCGTCGATCATCAGCAGCTGTTCCATCAGCCACGTGTTGAGCGGCGCGGGGCAGGACTGCAGGACGAAGGCGTCGCTGCCGCGTACCGACTCGTCGAAGCGGACGAAGATCTCGCCGTTGGCGAAGTCTCGTGCGCTCTGCGCGGTGACGTGGACGTCGAGTTCCTTGGCGACCTGCTCGGCGAGTTCAGGGTGCGCTCGCCCCGAGAACAGCATCAGGTTCTTGCGATTGTCGGTCCAGTCGTGGCTCACGGGCTGCCCTCGCGTCGGCGATCGATACCGGGCCATCGTACGTAGCGCTTACGCACGCACGCTGCCGGGTTACCAGAATGCCAACAAACGGCTACTGATCGGTAGGTTCGGGATCCTCCGCTGCTGCCGCGGCCGGGGCCTGATTCGCCGCTGCCGCGGCGGAAGCCGCCGCGCTGCCCGGGCGCTTTCGGGCCACCCAGCCTTCGATGTTGCGTTGCGGTCCCGCCGAGACCGCCAGCGCCCCCGGCGGCACGTCCTCCCGGATCACCGTGCCTGCGCCGGTGTACGCGCCGTCGCCGACGGTGACCGGTGCCACGAACATGGTGTCCGAACCGGTGCGCACGTGAGAACCGATGGTGGTGCGCCGCTTGGCTTCTCCGTCGTAGTTGACGAACACGCTGGAGGCGCCGATGTTGCTGTGCTCGCCGATGTCGGCGTCGCCGACATACGTCAGATGCGGGACCTTGGTGCCGTCGCCGATCGTCGCGTTCTTGGTCTCGACGAACGCGCCCAACTTGCCCGCCACGCCCAGCACACTGCCGGGGCGCAGATAGGTGAACGGACCCACGGCCGCGTCGTCGCCGATCACCGAGGAGCTGCCGTGGGTGCGGACCACCTCTGCTCCGTCGCCGACGGTGACGTCGGTCAGGGTGGTGTCGGGCCCGATCGCGCAGCGGCCGCCGATGTGCGTCGTGCCGAGCAGCTGGGTGCCCGGCCGCACGACGGTGTCGCGGCCGATGCGGACGCCGACGTCGACCCACGTGGATGCGGGATCGACGATCGTCACCCCGGCGCGCTGGTGCCCTGCGACGATGCGGCGGTTCATCTCGGCGCCCATCTCGGCCAGCTGGACACGATCGTTGACGCCGGTGACCAGCGCGGTGTCGTCGACGTGTTTGGCCCGCACGATGTGCCCGTCGGAGCGCACGATCGAGATGACGTCGGTCAGGTAGCGCTCGTGCTGGGCGTTGTCGGAGCGCAACCTGCTCAGCGCCGAGCGCAGCGCCTCGATGTCGAACGCGTACACACCGGCGTTGACCTCGGTGATCGCCCGTTGTGACGGGCTGGCGTCAGCCTGCTCGACGATCCCGATGACCTCACGGTCCTGGGTGCGCAGCACCCGGCCGTACCCGGTCGGATCCGCCAGCGTGGTGGTCAGCACCGTGGCGACCGCCGCCTCGGCGCTGTGGGCGGCGATCAGGTCGGCCAGTGTGTCCGCGTCCAGCAGGGGGACGTCGCCCGCGGTGACGACCACGACCCCGGTGAAGTCGTCGGGCAGCGCCGACAGTCCGCATTCGGCTGCGTGGCCGGTGCCCTGCTGCTGCTCCTGCACAGCGATCTCGACAGGGCGACCCAGTTCCCGGCCGATCTCGAGGGCTGCGGGGGCGACGCGCTCACGATCGCGTCCGACGACCACCACCAGATGTTGTGGAGCCACCTCCGCCACGGCGTGCAGCGAGTGCGACAGCATGCTGCGGCCCGCGAGGGTGTGCAGCACCTTGGGGGTGTCGGACTTCATCCTCGTGCCGGCACCTGCCGCCAGAACCAGGACCGCGGCCTCACGCATAGCTGTCCTTCCCGTGCGTCGGGCAGGCCCCGCTCGCTCCGTCGCCAGGACTCGAACCTGAACTTTCTGAACCAAAATCAGAGGTGCTGCCGATTACACCACGACGGATCGGTCGACTTTGTACGCGTGCGACTTTAGCCGACGGTGCGGACCGCGTTGAAGTCGTTAAACGCTGGGAGGGGGCTGGGACGGCGCCGTCCTGGGTCCTGTCTGGTGACGGTCTACCCTGAATGCCGTGGCTGCGTCCGACAAGGAGATCCGTGCTCCTCGCGCGCGGATGACCGGAAGCGAACGCCGTCAGCAGCTGATCGAGATCGCCAGGTCCCTTTTCGCCGAGCGCGGGTTCGACGGCACCTCCATCGAAGAGATCGCGCTGCGAGCCAATGTGTCCAAGCCGGTGGTCTACGAACACTTCGGCGGCAAGGAAGGGCTCTACGCCGTCGTCGTCGACCGGGAGATGTCCGCGCTGCTGGACGGCATCACGGCCTCGTTGACCAAGAACCGGTCCCGGGTGCGCGTCGAACGGGTCGCGCTGGCGCTGCTGACCTACGTCGAGGAGCACACCGACGGCTTCCGGATCCTGATCCGCGATTCACCGGCGAGCATCACCTCGGGCACCTACTCGACGCTGCTCAACGACGCGGTCAGCCAGGTCGCCTCGATCCTGGCGGGCGACTTCTCCCGCCGCGGGCTGGACTCCGACCTGGCGCCGCTGTACGCGCAGGCGCTCGTCGGTTCGGTGTCGATGGCGGCGCAGTGGTGGCTCGACGTGCGCGAGCCCAAGAAGGAAGTGGTGGCCGCCCACCTGGTCAATCTGTGCTGGAACGGGCTCACCCACCTGGAGCCCGACCCGGTGCTGCACCAGGAGTGACGGCTCGCGCCCCGGCTCGCTCACCGAGTAGCCGAGGATCGGCGCTCACAGATTGCCCACTGCCGCAAGACCTTCGGCGGGTGCCTACGATGGGAGCGTTATGACCGTATCGGGGACCCTCGGTGTCCACACCCCGATCGCGGGCCTCGTCGACCTGGCGCTGCGTGACCCCTCCCTGCAGGAGGTGGTTCGTCGTGCTGCCGACCGGCCCGCCGATCTTGCTCTCGTCGGCCCGGCCAGCGCCCGGGTGTATGTGGCGTCCGCGCTGGCACAGGGCTGCCCGTTGCTGGTCGTCACCGCCACCGGCCGTGAAGCTGACGACCTGACCGCTGAGTTGCAGGGCGTGTTCGGCGACTCCGTCGCGATGTTCCCGTCCTGGGAGACGCTGCCGCACGAACGGCTCTCCCCGGGGGTGGACACGGTCGGTGCCCGCCTGATGCTGCTGCGCCGGTTGTCGCACCCCGACGACGAGCGTCTGGGCCCGCCATTGCGGATCGTGGTGACGACGGCACGGTCGCTGCTGCAGCCGATGGCCCCCGATATCGCCGATGTCGATCCGGTCACGCTGACCGTCGGCGCCGAGCAGGAGTTCGATTCGGTCATCGCGCACCTGGTGGAACTGGCCTACACGCGGGTGGACATGGTCGGCAAGCGCGGTGAATTCGCGGTGCGCGGCGGCATTCTCGACGTCTTCCCGCCGACGGCCGAGCATCCCGTGCGGATCGAGTTCTGGGGCGACGAGGTCTCCGAGATGCGGATGTTCTCGGTGGCCGACCAGCGGTCCATCCCGGAGATCGACATCACCACGATGATCGCGGTGCCGTGCCGCGAGGTACTGCTCACCGCTGATGTGCGCGACCGTGCCGCCGCGTTGTCCGCCGAGCACCCGGTGCTGGAGAACAGCGTGTCAGGCAGCGTTCCCGACATGCTGGCCAAGCTGGCCGAGGGCATCCCGGTCGACGGGATGGAGGCGCTGCTGCCGCTGCTGCGGCCCACCGACCTGAAGCCACTGTCGGATCATCTGCCCGAGGGCGCCCCGCTGCTGGTCTGCGATCCGGAGAAGGTGCGGACCCGCGCCGCCGATCTGATCAAGACCGGACGCGAGTTCCTCGAGGCGTCGTGGTCGACCGCGGCGGTCGGTGGTGATGTACCCATCGACATCGAGGCGATGGGTGCCTCCGGGTTCGTCGGCTTCGGTGAGGCCCGGGACGCGGCCCGCGCGGCCGGGCACCCGTGGTGGACGCTGAGCCAACTCGACGACGGCGGCGGCGAGGCCCTCGCGCTCGACATCCGACCGGCTCCGTCGGCGCGGAGCCAGCAGAACAACGTCGAAGAGATCTTCGCGATGCTGCGCGCCCACGTCGCCACCGGGGGACTGGCGGCAGTCGTCACCCCCGGCACCGGAACCGCGATGCGCGTCGTCGAGCAACTGGGCGAAGCAGACACTCCCGCAACGATGTTGGAGCCCGGCGCGGCACCTCGGGAAGGTGTTGTCGGGGTCATCAAGGGCCCGCTGCACGACGGTGTGGTGATCGGAGGCGCCAACCTGGTCGTGGTCACCGAGACCGACCTGACGGGCAACCGCGCCGCGGCCGCCGAAGGCAAGCGGCTTGCCGCCAAACGCCGCAACGTCGTCGACCCGCTGGCACTGACCGCGGGCGACCTGGTGGTCCACGATCAGCACGGCATCGGTCGATTCGTCGAGATGACCGAGCGGGTGATCGGTGGGGCGCGGCGCGAGTACCTGGTGCTGGAGTACGGGTCGGCGAAGCGTGGCGGCGGCACGGACAAGCTGTATGTGCCGATGGACTCGCTGGATCAGCTGTCCCGCTACGTCGGCGGGGAGGCACCGACGCTGTCCCGGCTGGGCGGCAGCGACTGGGCGAACACGAAGACCAAGGCCCGCCGCGCGGTCCGGGAGATCGCGTCCGAGTTGGTCACGCTCTACGCCAAGAGGCAGGCCTCACCGGGGCACGCCTTCAGCCCCGACACCCCCTGGCAGACGGAGATGGAGGACGCGTTCGGCTTCACCGAGACGGTCGATCAGATGACCGCCATCACCGAGGTGAAGTCCGACATGGAGAAGCCGGTGCCGATGGACCGGGTCATCTGCGGCGACGTCGGCTACGGCAAGACCGAGATCGCGGTGCGGGCGGCGTTCAAGGCCGTGCAGGACGGCAAGCAGGTGGCGGTGCTGGTGCCGACGACGCTGCTGGCCGATCAGCATCTGCAGACCTTCGCCGCGCGGATGGCCGGTTTCCCCATCACGGTGAAGGGACTGTCGCGGTTCACCGACCCCGCGCAGTCGCGCGCGACGCTCGAGGGGATGAAGGACGGCTCGGTCGACATCGTCATCGGTACCCACCGGCTGCTGCAGACCGGGGTGACGTGGAAGGACCTCGGTCTGGTCGTCGTCGACGAGGAGCAGCGCTTCGGCGTCGAACACAAGGAGCACATCAAGTCGATGCGCACCCACGTCGACGTGCTGACCATGTCGGCGACGCCGATTCCGCGCACGTTGGAGATGAGCCTGGCCGGCATCCGGGAGATGTCGACGATCCTCACGCCGCCCGAGGAGCGCTACCCGGTGCTGACCTACGTGGGTCCGCACGACGACAAGCAGGTCGCCGCCGCGCTGCGCCGCGAGATGCTGCGCGACGGGCAGGCGTTCTACATCCACAACCGGGTCCGCTCCATCGACCAGGCCGCAGCCAAGGTGAGGTCGATGGTGCCCGAGGCCCGGGTGGTCGTCGCGCACGGGCAGATGCCCGAGGAGCAACTCGAACGCACCGTCGAGGGTTTCTGGAACCGCGAGTACGACGTGCTGGTGTGCACCACGATCGTCGAGACCGGCCTGGACATCTCCAACGCCAACACCCTGATCGTCGAGCGCGCCGACACCTTCGGCCTCTCGCAGCTGCATCAGCTGCGCGGTCGGGTGGGGCGCAGCCGGGAACGCGGATACGCCTACTTCCTGTATCCGCGTGAGGTTCCGCTGACCGAGACGGCCTATGACCGGCTCGCCACGATCGCCCAGAACAACGAACTCGGTGCGGGTATGGCCGTGGCGATGAAGGACCTCGAGATCCGTGGCGCCGGAAATGTGCTGGGGGCCGAACAGTCCGGACATGTGGCCGGCGTCGGCTTCGACCTCTACGTGCGCCTGGTCGGCGAGGCCGTCGAAGCGTACCGGGCCGTCGCTGACGGGAAAACCGTTGCCGCCGTTGAGGAACCGAAGGATGTACGGATCGATCTGCCGGTCGACGCGCACTTCCCGCCGGACTACATCGGCAGTGACCGGCTGCGGTTGGAGGCCTACCGGCGGCTTGCCGCCGCCCAGGATGACGCCGCGGTCGACTCGGCGATCGACGAACTCAACGACCGGTACGGCCCGCTGCCGGAGCCGGCGCAGCGCCTCATCGCAGTCGCCAGGCTGCGGCTACTGGCGCGGGCGCACGGCATCACCGAGATCGGGGCGGTGTCGGCGTCGACCCTGAAGATCTCACCGCTGACACTGCCGGACTCCGCGCAACTGCGACTCAAGAGGCTGTATTCGAGCGCGGCCTACCGCGCCACCACGTCGACCGTCCAGGTTCCGATCCCCCGGGCGGGCAGCGGTGTGGGCGCTCCGCGGCTACGTGATCTGGAGCTGGTGGCGTTCGTGGCGGGATTGGTCCTGGCCATCGACGGGAAACCCCAGGAAGAAGTTGATATAACCAAGTTCGGAGGTACCGGTAGCCAATGAGAGACGCGAGCACGACATGAGTGCGACATGAGCAGGAGCCGATGACGGTCGTCCTGGTCGACCCCCGCCGCCCGTCGCTGGTTCCCATCGACGCGATCGCCCTGTTGGCCGGTGACGTCCAGTACACCGAGGAGATGCCGATCAAGGTGCCGTGGTCGCTGCCTGCGGCCAGGCCGTGCTTCTCCGACGCGCCGGAGGACGAGCCCGCCGCGGTGCTGTTGTCCTCCGATCCCGATCATCCGTCGGTGACGATGCGGATCGCCGCGGGGGAGCGGGTGATCTCGGTCGAGCCGCAGTCCGGCGAGCGTCTGGTGGATGCGGTGGCGATGATGGACAAGTTGCGCACCGCCGGCCCGTGGGAGAGTCAGCAGACGCACGACTCACTGCGGCGTTATCTGCTCGAGGAGACCTACGAACTGTTCGACGCGGTGCACAGCGGCGATCTCACCGAGTTGCGGGATGAGCTCGGAGATGTGTTGCTGCAGGTGCTCTTTCACGCCCGCATCGCCGAGGACGCACCCGAGAAGTCCTTCGACATCGACGATGTCGCCGACGCGCTGGTCCGCAAGCTCGGCAACCGGGTGCCCGCGGTGCTGGCCGGTGAGTCGATCACGCTGGAAGATCAGCTGGCTCAGTGGGAGCAACGCAAGTCGCTGGAGAAGCTGGCCCGCGAGTCGATCATGGACGACATCCCCACCGCGCAGCCCGCGTTGGCGTTGGCGCAGAAGGTGCTCGCCCGGGCCGAGATCGCCGGACTGCCGGCTGATCTGATTCCCGAGGCGATCACCACGGTGACGGTGTCGGCCGACGTCGACGCTGAGAACGCTTTGCGCTCAGCGGTTCTGGAGTTCATGGATGAGGTGCGTGCTGCCGAGCGCGCCGTCGCGGCGGCCAATCGGGGTGCCGAGGTCGCCGAAGAGCTCGATGACGCGCCGTCGGCGGCGATCGACGAGGACGACTGGCGTGCTCATTGGCCGGGTGCTGCGCGTTCAGTCGACCAGCAGGTCGCCGAGGAAGCGGTCGTCGCCGGTGACCCCGGGTAGGACGAAGAAGAACCCGCCACCCACCGGCATGATGTACTCCTCGAGCGTTTCGCCGGTCAACCGACTCTGAACGGCGAGGAAGCCCTTGTCGAGACTGCGCTGGTAGGCGATGAAGGCCAGTCCCTGGTCGAGCCGTCCGGCCCCGTCGAAACCCCGTGAGTAGTTGAAGCCGCGACGCAGTATCAGGCTGCTGTCGGTCTCCGGTGTCCGCGGGTTGGCGAGCCGGATGTGGGCGGTCAGCGGGATCCGGGTGCCGTCGGGATCGGACGGGTAGTCCGGATCGGTGAATTCGCCTGACAGGCCCAGCGGATCGCCGCCTACCTTCGTGCGACCGATGAGCGCCTCCTGCTCGACGAGCTGGGTGCGGTCCCAGAACTCGACGAACATCCGGATGATGCGCACCGCCTGATAGGAACCGCCCACCGCCCAGTCGGGTTCGCCGTCGTCGGGCGACACCCAGACATGGCGGTCCATCACAGTGCCGTCCTCGACGTCGAGGTTGGCCGTTCCGTCCTTGAATCCCAGCAGGTTGCGCGGGGTGCCGGCCTCGGAGGCGCGTCCAGCCCCGATCCCGCGGGCATAGCCGTCGACCATCCACCGCAGCACCAGGTCACTGCGGGTGCGACGCATCAGCTGCCGCAGCGCGAACTGCATGGTGTCGTTGTGGCCGGCTTCGAAGATGATCGAGATGTCCCCGTGGGACAGCTTCGGATCCAGTCGGTCGTTGGCCAGGAACGGCATGGTGACCAGTTCTCGGGGTTTGCGATCGGCGAGGCCGAACCGGTCGTCGAACAGCGACGCACCGACGCCGACGACGATCGAGAGGTTGTCGGCCGGCGGCTTGTCGCCCAGGATCCCGGAGTCGACGGGCGGGTAGGCGGGGTCGCGGGTCTCCGGCGGGTGTCCCGCCATCAGCCCCCGGATCTCCTCGGTGAGTTCCCGCAGCGTCGCCGCCAGCCCTGCCCGGTCCTTGGACAGCACGTTGAAAGACGCGATCAGGCCCTGTTCGGGGATGGGCAGGGAGGTGATCCCGGTCTGGTGCTCACCTTCGAACGGCACGAACCGCGCAGCGGCTACCGCCGGTGCCGTCCCCCCGCTCGCGGAGCAACCGACAAGAGCCCCCGCGCCTACCGCGACGCCGGTGCCCAACGCTCCGGTGACGAACCCACGGCGGGACAGTCCGTGGCGCCCCTGACCGTGTTGTGGCCCCCGACTCACTGCGGCCTCACTGCAGCTTCAGCACCCCGGACACCTGGGACAGGTTCTCGGAGAGTCCGGCGAGTTCCGCCTTGAGCGTGTCGATCGTCGCAGCATCGACGGTCACCTCGGGGCAGCGCGGCGACGGGTACGGGTCGTTCTCGGTGCAGAACAGCACCCAACCGTCACCGTCGCGCAGCGGGCGCATGGTCTCGAACACCGAGGTGATCCCGGCGTCGATCTCGCCCAGCAGGGCGGGATCGGCTTCGACCAGTGCCGGGGTGAGCTTGTCGACCGCGGCCTGCGAACCCTGCATGTTGGCGTCGAAGTCCCACAGGTCGGTCTTGGCGTAGCGGTCCTCCTCGCCGGTGATCTTGCCTTGGGAGACCTCTTCGATCAGCTCGGCGGCACCGTTGGACACGTCGACCGGTGTCACCTCGACCGTCGGGAACTGCTCTTGGAGGGTGGCGATGTCGGCGTCGAGTTGGTCGGCGAACGGGGCGCCGCCCTCGGTGGTGTTCTCCGAGAACAACAGGAACTCGAGGCGGTGCCACCCGGTGAACGCGGGATCGTCGACACCTTCGAAGTCGTCGACGCGTGCGTCGACCTTGCCGTCGATCTCCTCGACCAGTCCGGCGAGCGGCTCGATGCGCTCCCACGGCATCCGCGACGGCGCGTACGCGGCCTGCGCAGCCTGCAGGTCGCCGGCGCGCACGGCGTCGGTGAGCACCTTGACGACGGTGACGAGCTCGTCGATCTGCGCGGTCGCGTACGCCTTGTACTCCGTCGCGGCCTGCTCGGTCAGCGGGTTCGGGGCAGCGGCAGCCGACGTCTCCGACGAGGTGGTCTCGGCCGCGCTGGTGTCACCGCCGCTGGCATCGTCGCCGCCGGAGCTGTTGCCGGAACAACCGGCGAGAACCAGCCCGACGGCCGCGACCGACACTGGCCAGGCGAGATGCCGCTTCATTGAGCCTCCTACTTGGTGGGTGCGTGAACAGTACATTGTGAAGCTGGGACAAGGGTAGGCACACCTAAAATCGCAGATTTCGCCTGGCAGGGCTTCACCACGACGGCGAATTCCTGCGAGTGCCGGACGGCCCCCGCGGCGGTGTCTTGAGGCGACCATTCCTCGGCACATGGCAGCATGGGTTGTGACCACAGTGGGTTGAGGGAGTCCGGTGACGCGGGTGCGTTGGCTGCAGGCGATGGCCGTGATCGGCGCGACAGCGCTGCTCCTGGCTTCGAGCTGTTCATGGCATCTCGGAACCCCCATCCCCGAGGGCGTGCCGCCCCCCGCGGGTGATCCGGTGCCGCAGATCGACACCTTCGCCGAAGGTCGGCCCGCAGATCAGCTGCGTGAGTGGGCGGCAGAGCGTGCGCCCGCGCTCGGTATCCCGGTGACCGCGCTGGAGGCCTACGCCTATGCCGCCCGGGTGGCCGAGGTGGAGAACCCCGACTGTCATCTGTCGTGGACCACGCTCGCGGGAATCGGCGAGGTGGAGAGCCATCACGGCACCTACCGCGGGTCGCGCATCGCGCCCAACGGCGACATCTCGCCACCGATCCGGGGCGTCCTGCTCGACGGGACCAACGGCAACCTCGAGATCATGGATCACGAGGCGGTCAGCCACGACGGCGAGGAGTCCTTCGCCAGGGCGATGGGGCCGATGCAGTTCATCCCGGAGACGTGGCGGCTCTACGGGGTCGACGCGAACAACGACGGCGACGTCAATGCCGACAACATCGACGATGCGGCGCTGTCGGCGGCGGGGTATCTGTGTTGGCGCGGAAAGGATCTCAGCACACCGCGTGGCTGGATGGAGGCACTGCGCGCCTACAACCTCTCCGATGTGTATGCCCGCAACGTTCGGGACTGGGCGACGGCCTATGCATCCGGACATACGCTCTGAGCACACCGACGGGCGGTGCACGCTCTAGGCTCATGGTCGAGCCCGTGTGAGAGTCCTGTAGGCAGAGATCCAAGGAGGCAGCTGTGCCCATCATCGAGCAGGTCGGAGCCCGCGAGATCCTCGATTCCCGGGGAAACCCGACAGTCGAGGTCGAGGTGGGCCTGCTGGACGGCACCGTTGCCCGCGCGGCGGTCCCGTCAGGTGCATCAACCGGTGAACACGAGGCCGTCGAGCTTCGCGACGGTGGATCCAGGTACCTCGGAAAAGGTGTGCAGAAGGCCGTCGAGGCGGTGCTCGACGAGATCGCCCCGGCGGTGATCGGGCTCGGTGCCGACGAGCAGCGGCTGGTGGATCAGGCCCTGCTGGACCTCGACGGCACCCCCGACAAGTCGCGACTGGGCGCCAACGCGATCCTCGGTGTGTCGCTGGCGGTGGCCAAGGCCGCGGCGCAGTCGGCCGAGCTGCCGCTGTTCCGCTACGTCGGCGGGCCCAACGCGCACATCCTTCCGGTGCCGATGATGAACATCATCAACGGCGGCGCCCACGCCGACAGCGGCGTCGACGTCCAGGAGTTCATGATCGCGCCCATCGGGGCGCCGTCGTTCAAGGAGGCGCTGCGCTGGGGTGCGGAGGTCTACCACGCGCTCAAGTCGGTGCTCAAGAAGCAGGGTCTGTCCACCGGGCTGGGAGACGAGGGCGGGTTCGCGCCCGACCTGCCCGGCACGACGGCCGCGCTGGACCTGATCATCTCCGCCATCGAAGCCGCCGGCCTGACGGTGGGCAGCGATGTGGCGCTGGCGCTCGACGTCGCCGCGACCGAGTTCCACACCGAGGGCACCGGCTACGCGTTCGAGCGGGAGACCCGCAGCGCCGAGCAGATGACGTCCTTCTACGAAGGACTGGTCGGCGCCTACCCGCTGGTGTCGATCGAGGATCCGCTGTCGGAGGACGACTGGGACGGCTGGGTGGCACTGACCACCGCGATCGGCGACAAGGTCCAGATCGTCGGCGACGACCTGTTCGTCACCAACCCCGAGCGTCTCGAGGACGGCATCGACAGGGGCGCCGCCAACGCGTTGCTGGTCAAGGTGAACCAGATCGGCACTCTGACCGAGACGCTCGACGCGGTCTCGCTGGCTCACAACAGCGGCTATCGCACGATGATGAGCCACCGCAGCGGTGAGACCGAGGACACCACCATCGCCGACCTCGCGGTGGCCGTCGGCAGCGGCCAGATCAAGACGGGCGCCCCGGCCCGCAGCGAGCGCGTTGCCAAGTACAACCAGTTGCTTCGCATTGAAGAGGAACTCGGCGACGCCGCCCGCTACGCCGGTGACCTGGCCTTCCCGCGATTCAACCCGGAGACCAAATAGCCCGTGCCCGAAGCGAATCGGCCCGACCCCCGGCGGCGGCCCGCCGCGGACGCGAGGAGCAAGAAGGCGCCGGCGTCGCGGCCGGGGAAG
>NZ_JBAUJR010000059.1:0-15832 GCF_049683935.1 Mycobacterium sp.
GCGGCTGAGGTGGCGGGGCCACCGGTGCGACGGCGGGAGCTGCGGGTGCAGGAGGGCCGGGCGGGGCCACGCCGGGAGGCGGGACCGGTGCGGCGGGGGCAGGCGACGGGGCGCTGACCTTGAAACCGTTGACGATCGCGTCGGTGGCGGCGGCGGCCGGCAGCACCTGGTCGACGCTGGTGGTCACCGCCAGCGACACGAGGTACTGGTCGGGTCCGGAGGCAGCGATCACGTGGCGACGTGACGTGTTCAGCGTCATGGACCCTTCGCGGTAGGTGCCCTCGATCAGCGAGGACGGCATCCCGCCGTGCGGCGCGAGGGACGCGTCGGTGGATCGCCAGGCCGGCAACTGCTGGCTGTCGATGAACCCGTGACTGATGGCTTCGTTCGGGTCGAACTGACCGATCAGCTTGTAGACCACCACCTGGGCGTTCGACGAGTAGAGCCCGTTACCGCCGACCCGGTCGGCGATCACCGCGAATGCGTCGGGCACGTTCGGGTCGGGGATGTGGGCCCAGCCCCGAGGCATCGGCAGCACGATGTTGAGCGCCCGGAAGTCGCGGCTGGTCTGAGGTTCGAGCGCAACGCCCTTGGAGGCGAAGAAGTCGGTCAACGTGCCCGACGTCGCCGGGGTGATCGTGGGTGCCGGTGGGGGGGTGGCCGCCGGCATCGGCACGCCGGCGGGAACACCCGCGGCGACTCCCGCCGGGACCGCTGCGGGGCCGGTGGCCGATGTCACACCCGGTTGACCGACGGCGACGGGCGCGGCATTGGGGGCCACCGTGACAGTCTGGGTGACCGTCGCCGGGGCGGGCTGCGGCGGTTGCGGCAGGATCGGCTGGGCCGACGCGGTGGTGCCCGCGAAGCCCAGAACGCAGGCCGCACCGGTTGCCGTGGCACCGATGCCGACTGCCAGAACCCGCCACTGGCGGGCGATTTCGCTCATGTACTGCTGTCCTCCGAGTCACTCTCCCCGACGTTCCGGGATGGTCGGTCCCGTGTCAGGCGACGAATGTATCCACGGCGGCGACCCGGTTACCAGGTCCGGGATCGACCTGGAACCAACCCCTGATGCATCCGCAACGGAACCGAGACCAACCCGACGCCGGGAAATCGGCGATCGGCGGGCTTATACCCTGGTGGCGTGACCGAAACGCCGACTCAGTCCTCGCGCGAGCACTCGTCCGCGCCTCCGGCCGCCGCCGCAGACACCCCGCAGCACCGCTACACCGCGCAGCTGGCGGGGGAGATCGAGCAGTCGTGGCAGCAGCGGTGGGTGCAGTCGGGGACCTTCGACGTCGCCAACCCGGTCGGCTCGCTGGCCCCCGCAGACGGCGCTCCGGTTCCTGCCGACAAGATGTTCGTCCAGGACATGTTCCCGTACCCGTCCGGCGAGGGACTGCACGTCGGGCATCCGCTGGGATACATCGCGACCGACGTGTACGCGCGGTACTACCGGATGACCGGCCGTAACGTGCTGCACGCCTTGGGGTTTGACGCATTCGGTTTGCCGGCCGAGCAGTACGCGATCCAGACCGGCACGCATCCGCGCACCCGGACCGAGGCCAACATCGTCAACTTCCGTCGCCAGCTGGGCAGGTTGGGCCTCGGCCACGATTCGCGGCGGAGCTTTTCCACCACCGATGTGGACTACTACAAGTGGACGCAGTGGATCTTCCTGCAGATCTTCAACGCATGGTTCGACACGGCCGCGGGCAAGGCGCGTCCGATCGCCGAACTGGTCGCCGAGTTCGACGCCGGGACCCGATCCGTGGGCGACGGACGGCAGTGGTCGGAGCTCGACGCCGCAGCCCGCGCTGATGTGGTCGACGCCCACCGGCTGGTCTACCTCGCCGACTCGGTGGTGAACTGGTGCCCGGGTCTGGGCACGGTGCTGGCGAACGAGGAAGTCACCGCGGACGGCCGCAGTGAGCGCGGTAATTTCCCGGTGTTCCGGAAACGGTTGCGCCAGTGGATGATGCGGATCACCGCATACTCCGACCGGTTGCTCGACGATCTCGACGTGCTGGACTGGCCGGAGAAGGTCAAGACCATGCAGCGCAACTGGATCGGCCGGTCCACGGGCGCTGCGGTCCTGTTCGGTACCGACGCGGGTGACATCGAGGTGTTCACCACTCGCCCGGACACGCTGTTCGGCGCGACGTACATGGTCCTGGCTCCCGAACATGCACTGGTCGATGCCCTGGTCGCCGAAGCGTGGCCGGCGGACGTGGATGCGCGATGGACCTTCGGCGCGCCGACGCCGGCCGAGGCGGTGGCGTCCTACCGTGCGGCGATCCGCGCGAAGTCCGACCTGGAGCGTCAGGAGAACAAATCCAAGACCGGGGTGTTCGTCGGCGCCTATGCGACGAATCCTGCAAACGGGCAACAGATTCCGGTGTTCATCGCCGACTATGTGCTGGCCGGCTACGGCACGGGCGCGATCATGGCGGTGCCCAGCGGCGACCAGCGCGACTGGGATTTCGCCACCGAGCTCGGCCTGCCGATCGTGGAGGTGGTTCGGCGGGTAGGAGCGGAGCGACCGGGGGAGGTTGTTGCCGGCGGGGATGTTTCGCAGGAGGCCTACAGCGGCGACGGTGAGCTGGTCAACTCAGGTTTCCTGAACGGCATGGACGTTTCTGCCGCCAAGGCGGCGATCACCGAGCGACTGGTCGCCGACGGCCGCGGACAGGAACGCGTCGAATACAAGCTGCGTGACTGGCTGTTCGCCCGACAGCGGTACTGGGGCGAGCCGTTCCCGGTGGTGTACGACGCCACCGGCCGCGCTCACGGCCTGCCGGAGTCGCTGCTGCCCGTGGAACTGCCTGACGTACCGGACTATTCGCCGGTGTCGTTCGACCCCGACGACGCCGACAGCGAGCCGTCGCCCCCGCTGGGAAAGGTCATCGACTGGGTCAACGTCGAACTCGACCTCGGCGACGGCCTCAAGCCCTACACCCGCGACACCAACGTGATGCCGCAGTGGGCGGGCAGTTCCTGGTACGAGCTGCGCTACACCGATCCGTACAACAAAGAAGAGTTGTGCGCCAAGGAGAACGAGGCGTACTGGATGGGCCCGCGGCCGGCCGAGCACGGTCCCGATGATCCGGGTGGGGTGGACCTCTACGTGGGCGGCGTCGAGCACGCGGTGCTGCACCTGCTGTACTCGCGGTTCTGGCACAAAGTGCTGTTCGACCTCGGCCACGTCAGCTCGCGCGAGCCCTATCGCCGGCTGGTGAACCAGGGCTACATCCAGGCGTTCGCCTACACCGATGCCCGCGGTGCCTACGTTCCGGCGGCAGAGGTCGTCGAGCGGGGCGGCCGTTTCTACTGGCCCGGCCCGGACGGCGAGATCGAGGTCAGCCAGGAGTTCGGCAAGATCGGCAAGAGCCTCAAGAACTCGGTGTCGCCCGACGAGATCTGCGACAACTACGGCGCCGACACGCTGCGGGTGTACGAGATGTCGATGGGACCGATCGAGGCGTCACGGCCGTGGGCGACCAAGGATGTCGTCGGCGCGCACCGGTTCCTGCAACGGGTGTGGCGGTTGGTCGTGGACGAAGAGACCGGCGCGGTCCGGGTCACCGACGACGCCCTCGATGAGGAGACGCTGCGGCTGCTGCACCGCACCATCGCCGGCACGGCCGACGATTACGCCGCGCTGCGCAACAACACCGCGGCCGCCAAACTCATCGAGTACACCAACCATCTGACCAAGCAGGCGGTGACCGCGCGCGCGGCGCTGGAACCCCTGGTGCTGATGGTCGCTCCTCTCGCCCCACATTTGGCCGAGGAGTTGTGGACCCGTCTGGGCCACGGCACCTCGCTGGCGCACGGCCCGTTCCCGGTCGCCGATGAGCGTTATCTGGTCGAGGACACCGTCGAGTACCCGGTCCAGGTGAACGGCAAGGTCCGCGGCCGCGTCACGGTGGCGGCCGACGCCGACACCGCCACCGTGGAGGCGGCCGCGCTGGCGGAGGAGAGGGTCGTCGCGTTCATCGACGGCAGGACGCCCAAAAAGGTGATCGTCGTCGCGGGCCGCCTCGTCAACGTCGTCCTCTGACGTCTGAATTCGGCGCGCGCACGGACGCCGGCGACGCGTAGGCGCGCCCGATTCACCGGGGGCGGACGATGACCTCGCGGACGTGGCCGTCGCGCGGGGTGTTGATCGCATCGGCGGTGACCTTGGCGACGGTCTCCGGGCTCAGGAACTGTGCGGGGTCGTACTCGCGGCCCTCGTAGGCGACGAGGTCCTCCTGCATCGCCGTCGCGATCCGGCCCGGGTGCACCGACGTCACACGCAGGGTGGGTTCGTCGTCGCGCAGCGAGTCGGCGAACCCGCGCAACGCGAACTTGCTCGCCGTGTAGGACGCCAGCCCGGCTGACGCGTTGATCCCGGAGCCCGAGTTGATGAACACCACATGCCCCTCGGCGGCACGCAGCGCGGGCAGCAACTCCAGAGTGAGGGCGACTGCCCCAATCAGGTTGACCGCCATGGTCGCTCGCCACTCGTCGACCGTGGATTCGGCGACCCGACCGGGATAGGCCACCCCGGCGTTGTGGATCAGCACGTCGAGTTCGACAAGGGGTTCGACGACGGCGGCCATCGAGTCGGGATCGGCCAGATCGACGGGCCAGGTGGTCGCGCCGAAACGCTCGGCGACGGCGTCCAGGCGCGAGGAGGGCCGCCCGGCCAGCAGCAGGGTGTGTGTCGGGGCCAATGCGTCGGCGAGGGCGGTTCCCAGCCCTCCGGTGGCCCCTGTGATCATCGCGGTCGGCACTCTCGAACCCTACCGACACTGCAAGTCGGCCCGAGAAGTCGCATCATGGGAGGCGATGCCCCACGACCCCAGCTTCGCCCCCACGCAACTCGCGGCCCGCGCCGCGTATCTGCTGCGCGGAAACGACCTCGGTGTGATGACCACCGCGGCGCCATTGCTGTACCCCCACATGTGGAGTTGGGACGCCGCCTTCGTGTCGATCGGGCTTGCTCCGCTGTCGGTGGAGCGGGCCGTCGTCGAACTCGACACGTTGCTCTCGGCGCAGTGGGGTAACGGCATGATCCCGCACATCGTGTTCGCCAACGGCGCCGACGGTTACTTTCCCGGTCCGGCCCGGTGGGCGTGTTCGGCGTTGTCGGCCGATGCGCCGCGCGCCCGCCACACCTCCGGCATCACGCAACCGCCCGTGCACGCCATCGCGGTGCAGCGCATCCTCGACCACGCCCGCACCCGCGGCCGGTCCACCCGCGCGGTCGCCGAGTCCTTCCTGGATCGGCGGTGGGACGACCTGGTGCAGTGGCATCGCTGGTTGGCGGAATGCCGCGATCAGAACGAGCACGGCCGGGTCACCGTCTACCACGGCTGGGAGTCGGGGATGGACAACTCCCCGCGATGGGACAGCGCGTACGCCAACGTGATTCCCGGCGAGGTGCCGGAGTATCAGCGTGAGGACAACAAGATCAACACCGACGCCACTCAACGGCCCAGCGACCTGGAGTACGACCGGTACCTGTGGCTGGTCGAGGAGATGAAGACCGCCCGCTACGACGACGAACTGCTGTCCAAGTCGGTCAGCTTCGCCGTGGAGGACGTGTTCGTCTCCGCCATCCTCTCGGTGGCGTGTCAGGTGCTGGCCGAAATCGGCGAAGACCACAAACGCCCGCACGCCGACGTCAAGGATCTGTATGCGTGGGCTGACCGGTTCCGCGGCGGAGTCATCGCCACGACTGACGAACGTACCGGCGCGGCAAAGGATTACGACGTCCGAGCCGACAGGTGGATCGCTACCGAGACCGTGGCGCAGTTCGCGCCGCTGCTCTGCGGGGGCCTCCCGCACGATCGCGAACGGGCGTTGCTGCGGCTGCTGGAGGGCCCGCGGTTCTGCGGTCACCCGGACCTCGCCTACGCGCTGATCCCGTCGACGTCGCCGGTGTCGCGCGACTTCCGCCCGCGTGAATACTGGCGTGGGCCGGTGTGGCCGGTGATGACGTGGTTGTTCTCGTGGTGTTTCGCCAGGCGCGGGTGGGCTGAGCGTTCGGCGGCCCTGCGCCGGGAGGGTCTGCGTCAGGCCAGCGACGGCACTTTCGCCGAGTACTACGAGCCGTTCACCGGGGAGCCGCTGGGGAGCATGCAGCAGTCCTGGACCGCGGCCGCGGTGCTGGACTGGTTGGGCTGAGGAGCTACTCGGCGATCCGCTCGAGCGGGGCCAACCCCTTGGCCAGCGCGTCGAGTTCCTCTTCGCTGAGCTTGCTGAGCAGCGCGGCGAGATGAGCCTGCCTGGAGGCCAACGCATCCCGGTGCTGCGCGTGCCCCTCGGGGGTGATGTCGACCAGCACCGCCCTCAGATCAGAGGGGTCGCGCGAGCGTTTGACCAGCCCCAGCTTCTCGAGCCTGCGGATGGCCACCGTGGTGGTGGGTGTGCGGACCCGCTCGTGGGCGGCCAGATCGGTCATCCGGATGGGGCCCTGGTCGAGCAGGGTGAGCAGGATGGACAGCTGGGCCAGTGTCAGATCTCCGGTGGTGGATGTCCTGCCGGTGTGCCGGAGAACGGACAGCACCTTGGAGAGCACACGCTGCAGTTCACCTGCGAGCTCGCTGACCTGCGGTTCGGCCTCCACCATAATCAGCCAGTCTAACCTCTGCCTTGCTGTGAAGTTGCGCGGACGACAGTTATGACGCAATAAACTTTTGGAGAGTCTTTGCCGGGGCCCGACGGTCTCGGGTCACTCGGCGCGCACCGCGCACAGCACCCCGCGCCGCACCAGCTCCGCGAGCAGGATCTGCGCCATCGTGTCCGAGCGCTGCATGCAGGCGGCCCGCGCTGCCTCGGGACGGCTTTCTCGGATCGCGTTCAACTCGGCCTCGTAGGACGGCAGCAGCGCATCCCGGTGCTCGAGGTAGCCGGCCCAGAAAGCCGGTGGAATCAGCGTCTGCGACGAGTCGATGGCCGCTTGCAACCGAGGGCCCGCGTACTCGGTGTTGACGACGCCGCGGAACCGCCGGGCATGTTGGTCGAACAGCCGGGAGTCTCTGCCGCCGCCCATCAGCGCCAACAGCTCCGCGAGCTCCGCAGTGATCATCGGGTCCGCCGCGACGGCTGCCCGCGCGGACGCGGTTCCGCTCAACAGGCCGTAGAGCTCGTGGTGTTCGCGCACCGTCGCCTCGTCGAACCGCTCGACGAAGGCGCCGCGGTGATACTGAGTGGACAGGATGCCGTCGTGCTCGAGCTGCACGACCGCTTCCTGTACCGGCACTCGACTGAGTCCGAGCTCGTGCGCGATCTCGTTGCGGTCCAAGCGATCTCCTGACCGGAGCTTGCCGGTCAGGACCAGATTGACGACATGGGAGACCACGAGGTCTTTCTCTTTGACCCCATACTTCTTGGGCATGGCGGCGCCAGTCTCTCACGGCGCCGGAATCCCCGGAGCGCTTCGGCGGGTTCAGCCGCCGACACGCCTGTCCCGCCAACGACAAAGGGACTCGGCCTGGGACAGGTCGTAGTCGGGTCCGTTGACGCCGACCGTCAGCATCGTGACGCCGAGCCCGGCCAGTGCGTCGGCATCCGCGAGCAGCGAGTCCAGATCTTTGCCGTTCGCACCTGCTGAGTGCTCGATGAGCGCCGGGTCGCGGCCGACGTCGGAGCAGTGGCGGGCGAGCACATCGGACTTGTGCGGGTAGCTTTCGCGGTCGGAGAACGAGTGCCAGATGTCGGCGTATTCGGCGACCAGGCGAAGCGTCTTGCGCTCGCCGCCACCGCCGATCAAGACCGGGATGTCGCGCATCGGCTGCGGATTGAGCTTGCTCAGCCTCGACTCGATGCGCGGCATGGCCTCGGCGAGGTCGTCGAGCCGGCTGCCCGCGGTCCCGAACTCGTAGCCGTATTCGTCGTAGTCCTTCTGCTTCCAACCGGATCCGAGACCGAGGATCAGCCGGCCGCCGGAGATGTGGTCGACGGTGCGGGCCATGTCGGCGAGCAGTTCGGGGTTGCGGTAGGAGTTGCACGTGACGAGCGCGCCGATCTCGATGCGCGAGGTCTGTTCGGCCCAGGCGCCCAGCATCGTCCAGCATTCGTAGTGCGCGCCGTCGGGGTCGCCGTAGAGCGGGAAGAAGTGATCCCAGTTGAAGGCGACGTCGACGCCGATGTCCTCGCAGCGGCGCAGCGCGTCGCGCAGGTGGCTGTACTGCGGTGCGTGCTGCGGTTGGAGTTGGACGCCGATACGGACGGGGCGGTCAGTGGAGGAGGTCATGACCCCACGTTAGGCGCGTGGCGCTACACACCGATCTGACCGCCGTCTTTCCACACGGCGACGACTGCGGGGCGTGCGGTCCCGTTGCCGCCTTCGGGCCAGCGCGACAGCGGGTTGTCGATGCTGTTGTCGTCGTTCTCGCCTGGGTGCTGCACGCACACGGTGACCAGATCATCGGTGACGATCGGCCCGCACGTCTCGGCGCCGAGAGGCACCGTCAGGAACTGTTTCGTCTCGCCGCGGTTGGGCCCCTCGAGCGCGACGGCGAACAGGCCGTCGTTGGAGTCGAGGGCATTGCCGTCGGTGGAGATCCACAGGTTGCCGTGGCTGTCGAAGGCCAGGTTGTCCGGGCAGGAGATCGGGCTGACCTTGGTCTTGTCGAAACCGCCGTAGTAGGTGTCTGCGGCCGCCGGATCTCCGCACACCAACAGCAGGTCCCAGGTGAAGCTCGTGCTGGCGTGGTCGTCGGTGATCTCGAGGATTTGGCCGCTCTTGTTGTCGTTGCGGGGGTTGGCGGCGTCGGGTCCCGGCTCGCCGTCCACGCCTCGCTCGTCGTTGTTGGTCAGCGCGACGTAGACCTTGCCGGTGGTGGGGTTGGCCTCGAAGTCCTCGGGCCGGTCCATCTTCGTGGCGCCGGCCTTGTCGGCCGCCATCCGGGTGAACACCGCGGCTTCCTGGGCGGTCACGCCGGCAACAAGCGACTCGGCCTGGCCGTCGGGGCCGCTGCGCAGCAACGGGATCCACGTCCCGGTTCCCATGAAGCTGCCCGTGGCGGGAAGCGTGCCGGAGCCGTCGATCTCGGCCGCCGGGATGTCGCTGGAGAGCTTGGCGACGTACAGCGTGCCCTCGTCGAGCAGCGTCAGGTTGTGCGCCATCGCCGCGGGATCGGTTCCAGGCTGCATCTTCTTGGCCGAGACGAACTTGTACATGTAGTCGAAGCGTTCGTCGTCTCCGGTGTAGGCCACAACGGTGCCGTCGTCGGTGATGTAGATGTTGGCGCCCTCGTGCTTGAGCCGTCCCAGCGCGGAGTGCTTGATCGGGGTGGAGTTCGGGTCCCACGGGTTGAGTTCGACGACGTACCCGAAGCGGTTCGGTTCGTTCGGCGTCTGGGTGAGGTCGAACCGGGGGTCGAACGTCTCCCATTTGAGCTCGCTGGGTTCCATCGACACGCCGTAGCGGTCCAGTCGGTCGGCGTCGACCGGGCCAGGCGCGGCAGCGCCGTCGGCGGCACCGAAGTAGTCCTGGAAGTTCTCCTCACCGGAGAGCACTGTGCCCCAGGGGGTGACGCCTCCGGCGCAGTTGGCGAAAGTGCCTGCGACGGTGCGGCCGGTCGGGTCGGCGGGAGTCTTGACGAAGTCGCTGCCGGCCGCCGGCCCCGTGAGGGTCATCGGTGAGTCGGCGGTGATGCGACGGTTGTAGGTTCCCATCACGGGTCGTAGGCCCTCGGGGGTGCGCTCGACTTCGACGACGCCCATGCCGATCGCGGCGATCTCGACGTCGAACTGCTCCCGGGTGGGGGCGTCGGCGTTGTAGCCGGCGAACATGAACTGCGGTGAGACGTACTCGAAGTTGGTGACGAGAAGGAAGCGATTCTGGCGGCCCGGGATCGGCAGCAAACCGGCGAAGTCGTTGTTGAAGCCGAACTGCAGACGTTGAGCGGCACCTGTCTGGTTGGCGACGTCGAACGGCGGCGCATCGGGCAGGACCGGGTCACCCCAACTGATGACGACGCCCTGCTGGTAGCCGTCGGCGACGACGACGGCGTCCTCGCTGTTGGGTGCAACCGATGCGAAGTTCATCCCCGGAGGTGGTTCGGCGGGGGCGGCGGACGTCGATGATGTGGCGACGGGCGCGGAATCCTGGGAGCAGGCGGCCAAAACCGAACCCGCACCCACCGCCAGCACGGCGACGCCGCCGGCCTGCAGCATCGACCGCCGTGACACCGATTTCACGACGTCGCCGAAGTATTCGTTGTCGCTACGGTTCGGCACCGGTTTCGAACACGCATCACCACACTTGTAGACGCAGGTCACGTGCTGTCGCTTGGACTTTCCGTTGTGAGCGACAAAGAGATTCAGCGGCACAAGCGCCATGAGTTCCTGTTCCTTCCGACACGTCTTCGGCCGGGGGCTGGGCGGCCGGACCCGCGAAAAGTTACGGCAGCCGGGCAATCAGAAGGCAAGCAGAAGGTGAACAGCAGTCGACCGCAGCCACCGAGCGCGCGGGCCGGCCACGTGGTACGGGATACCTGTTGAGCACATTTGCCACTGCGATCCGCTCCGCTCGCGCTACTGTGCAGCAAAGCCTAGCCGGGGGGTCAAGAGCGATGCGCGGGAATCAAGATCAATTGCTGCGGAGGAAATCTCGGCACGCGCGCCGGTCCGAGAACTTTGCGGTCAGGCGGTGGCTCCAGGCCGGGCTGGCGTCGGCGGGGATGAGTGCGGCTTTGCTGGGCTTTTCGTTGATGGCTCCAGAGATCGGTGTCGCATCGGCAGACACCGGCGTCTCGTCTGCGTCCTCAGACACCTCCAGCGCAGCCGACCGTGAGACGAAACAACGGGACACCCGAGGGGTGGACACCGACCCCGACACCGACACCGACACCGACACCGACAGTGACCCCGAAGCCGAAGCCGAAGCCGAAGCCGAAACCGAAACCGAAACCGAAACCGAAACCGAAACCGACAGTGACGCCGACGCCGACGCCGATACGGACAGCGATGATGAGGACACCGTTACCCACGGCCGCAAGGATGTCGCGTCCGACAGCGTATCCACCGAAGAGGCCCCTGATATTCCGGAGGACGCTGCCGACCAAAGGACCCACGCCTCGCTGGTGACAGAACCCGCCGCGGTCGAACCGACCAGCGCCGCCGTCACGGACGCAGTCGAGTTGGCTGCCGATCCGGTCCCCGCGCCGCCGTGGCTGGCTCCGCGGCGGACCTGGAACGACGTTGTCGCAGAGATCATGACCAACTGGACAACCAGGCATGAGCAGTGGGTCGAGTCGCTGGATGTCAGCGATGAGAGGAAGGCGGAGCTGACCGCTTCGTTCTTGGCGCTTCGCCGCGGCCTGTTCAACCAGGCCCCGACGGTCGCACCGATTCAGCTGAGCGGCTTGGTGAGTGGCCCTATCACCGGCGACATCAATGGGGTCGACGCCGAGGGCGACGTCATCGTCTACCGACTGATCCGCGGACCCCGGCAGGGCTCGGTCGTCATCAATGCCGACGGGACCTACACCTACACCCCGGATGCGGAATTCGACGGTGTCGACACCTTCTACGTCCGCGCGATCGACGTCGGCTTGCACATCAACCTGCTCAATCTGCTACGCCCGATCGGGACGCGCGCCACCAACCTGATCAACCAGGGGGCGATCATGTTCGACTTCGCCTTCACCGGCGACGGCTGGACCGATGAGCGGCGAGAAGCGTTGCACGAAGTGGCAAGCCGGCTTCAGGAGTACTTCCGGGTGAACAGGGCGGTGACGCTGTCCTACGACGTAAATGTCGAGCTCGAGGAGGACAGCCTCGCTTCGGCGTACAGCCCGTACATCTCCGAGCTGCCGGGTTATTGGCGCACGGTGGTTCAGTACAAGTTGCAGACCGGTCGGGACGCGAACGGTTCGACAGCAGATGGTGAGATCACCTGGAATTTCAAGGACTATGAGTGGGGCCTGGGTGACATCGTCTCGGGAGACGAGTACGACTTCGTGTCGACGGCGATCCACGAGCTGATGCACTCATTCGGTTTCCTGTCCTCGCTGGACGCGCCAGGTCAGAACGACGACAGGAACCGGGCGCACTTCGACAGATTCGTCGTGACCGCCCGCGGCCTGCGACCCTTCACGCTGTTCGGCGGATGGCCGGCCACCAACGACCCGAAGCTCGTCGGCGAGGATGGCGGCCTGTTCTTCGGGGGCAGGAATGCCATCGCGGCCTACGGCGGACTGGTACCCCTGTTCACGCCGATGCCGTTCGAGTCGGGAAGCTCGATCTCCCACCTCGACGACGTCACCTTCACCGGCGACGACCAGCAGATCATGAACGCGAAGACCGGCACAGGTCGGGTTGTGCGGGTTTTCAGCGCTCTGGAGCTGGGCATGCTCGAGGATCTCGGGTACCACGTCGTGATGCCGCAGTCACCGCCTTACGGGATGGCACTGATCGGGTTGATATTCCTGGCCCGTCCGCGGCGCAAGGACAAGTCAGCCGCGCGCTAGGCGTCGAGCACACCTCGCAGGAGATCGACCAAAGCGCGCGGCTGGTCGCTCTGTACCGAGTGCCCGGAGTCTTCGACGATGTGGACCTGCTGGAAACCCGGTGCAGCACGGGCGAACTCGGCGGCGTCCTCGTCGTTGACGAAGAAGGAGTTGGCGCCGCGGATCAGCGTGGTGGGGGTGGTGAGCCGCGGCACGTCATCCCACAGGTTCTCGAACCCCTCGCCCTTGCGGATGGAGTCGTATCGCCACGTCCAGGTCCCGTCGTCGAGGCGTTTGGCGTTGTGGAAAACGCCCCGCCGCAACGATTCCCGATCACGGTGCGGCGCTGCGGCGACGGTGACCTCGAGCATCGAGTCGAACGTCGGGAAGGTGCGCTCACCCTGAACCAACGCAACTGTGCCCTTCTGGGCGTCGGTCATCTCGGTGTGGCGTTCGGGTGCCGACGGCGTGACATCGACCATCACCAGTTTGCGCACGAGTTCCGGGGCGGCCACGGCCAGCCGCATCGCAGTCAGTCCGCCGAGCGACATCCCGACGACGAGGTCGGCGTCACCGGCGAGGTCGCGGATCACCGGTTCGACGGCGACCGCATTGAGCTTGGGTCCGTAGTCACCGTCCTCGCGCCACGCCGAACGGCCATGCCCGGGCAGGTCGACCGCCAGTGCGGGCGCGCCCAGACCGATGATGACGGTGTCCCAGGTGTGGGCGTTCTGACCGCCGCCGTGCAGGAACACCACCCGCGGCGCGTCATCGCCGAACTTGAGTGCGCTGACCGGACCGGCGGCGATGCGGCTGGTGCTCGGCAGCGGAGCGGTCACCCCGCACTGGCGGGCGTTCTCCCTGAGGAAGACGAACTCCGACAGGCTGGCCAGCTCGTCATCGGCGTCGCTCATGGTGCGACAGTACCGCTGGTATTCACGTGCGAGTGGGGGTACCCGTGTGTCACGGTCGGAGGGTGGCACATACACCAGCATTGACGATCCGCGGCGCCCAAGAGACGGACTGGCCGGCCATGGTGCTGCTTGGCGCAACATGTTTCGGGGTCTGGCGGCCGCAGGAGACCGCCGAGATGTGGCGATCGATGGTGCCCGCCGACGGTGCTGTCGTCGCATGCGACGGGCCGGATGTCGTCGGGATGGCACTGTTTCTCGATCTGAGGCTGACGGTCCCGGGCGGCGCGGTGCTCCCGATGGCCGGTGTGTCGTGGGTTGCGGTGGCGCCGACGCATCGGCGGCGCGGCGCGCTGCGGGGCATGTTCGACGAGTTGCACGCTCGCATGACGGCCAATTATCCGCTCGCCGGTCTGGAGGCCAGCGAAGCCGGCATCTACGGCAGATTCGGCTACGGCGCCGCCACCGCGGTGCATCGGCTGTCCGTCGACCGGCGGACAGCCCGGTTCCACGACGACGTGCCCGACCCCGGCGGCGTCCGGGTGGTGCGCCTCGCCGAGCACCGTGGGCAGTTGGAGGACATCTTCGAGCGCTGGCGGGTGCAGAACCCCGGTGGCCTGTACAGCCCGTCCCGGCTGTGGGACGAGGTGCTGGCCGACCGCGAGTACTCGCGGCACGGCGGCAGCGCCTTCTTCTGCCTGCTTCATGACGACGGCTTCGCGCTGTATCGCGTCCACGACGGCGAGGGCAAGGGCACCCTGGAGATCACCGACATCACCGCTGTGACACCGGAGGCGCACATCGCCCTGTGGCGGGTCCTTCTCGGGATGGATCTGATGGCGACGATCAACGTCGAATCGCACCCGGGGGAGGTGCTGCCGTACCTGTTGACCGATCAGCGACTGGTGCGCACTGTCGGCGTCGACGACGGGCTGTGGCTGCGGATGCTGGATATTCCCGCTGTGCTGCAGGCGCGCAGGTACGCCGCGGACGTGTCGGTGGTGCTCGACGTTTCCGACGCGGTGCTGGGTGGCGGCGGAAGATTCGCCCTGGAGGTGAGCGACGGCCGGGCGCGGTGTGAGCCCACGGATGCGGCTGCCGATGTGAGCACCGACCTGTCGGTGCTCGGCAGCATCTATCTGGGCGCGCATCGCGCGTCGGCATACGCGACGGCACAACGACTGCGGTGCAACGATTCCGGACTACCGGCGAAGCTAGATGCGGCGTTCGCCGTCGACGTACCAGCGGAACTCGGCTTCGGCTTCTGATGTCGCCGGAATTGCGTTCCAGCAGGCGCCTTCTCGGACTCTCCCTGCTGGAATGCAATTCCGGCGGAAGAGACTGGGCCGGCGTCAGCGGTTGGCCGGCGCCGTCCTGATGTCCTCGGCGACCGCTGCCGCGTCCGGAACGCTGACGATCAACGTGTCGTATCTGCCATCGCTGAGTTCGATCCGGACAGCGGTCTGCTTCGCCCGCGCGACCGCGAAGGTGCGTCTCCCCGAGGAGCGCCACGTGCCGATCTTGGTACGCGACGGGATGTGCAGTCCCGGCGCGCGGAAGCCCTTCACCTCGTCCAACGGCCGCTCGACGACGTCGACCGCCGTGACAGAGGACAGCGGCACCCGGATGTCTCGGTGCAGCGCCGCCAACTTCTCGAGGGGTGTCAGCACGATGTCGAGGTACGCGCCGGTGCGCTGAATCTTCGCCACAGGAATCTCCTCTCGGTCAAACGTTATCAATATTGATAATATAACAGAAGGCGATACTGGTGCGATGGCGTCGGCCGATCTCCTCCTGCACCCCATCCGGTTCCGCGTCGTCCAGGCATTACTCGATGGCGGCGAACTCACCACAGGGGAACTCCGTGCGCGGCTCGCGGACGTGCCGGTCGCAACGCTCTACCGGCATGTCGGCAAGCTCGCGGACGGCGGCGTGCTCACGGTGGTCAGCGAGACGCGAGTCCGCGGGGCCGTCGAACGGCGATACAAGCTGGATTTCGCGAACGCGGTCGTCGGCGATGACGAGCTTCGTGCCATGACGGTCGACGAGCATCGGCAGGCGTTCACGGTTTTTGTCGCGACGCTCCTGGTGCACTTCAACCGATACCTCGACGGTCCGGACGTCGACGTGGTTCGCGACCGCGCCTCGTTCAGCCAGGTCGCGCTGTGGCTGACCGACGAGGAACTAGATCAGATGCGCAGCGAAATCGTCGAGGCCATCAGCAATCGGTTGTCGCACAAGAGCTCTCCCGGGCGCAGGAGAAGAATGCTGACGACGATCCTGATGCCGGATCTCTGATTGGCGCCGGAATTGCGTTCCAGCAGGCGCCTTCTCGGACTTCTGCTGCTATTCCGAAAATAATGGTGAGGTGCGCTGGGAGTCTGCACGTCGGTATTGCCGTGTGTTGAGGGCGGTTGGGTGGCGTGTGTGGGTCAGGCGGCTGGGGTGAGGGTGACGGTGTAGCCCAGG
>NZ_JBAUJR010000060.1:0-2849 GCF_049683935.1 Mycobacterium sp.
ACCCCGGCGCGCACCTCCCCCCGATCGATCGCATCGTTGAGCCTGGTGTGCACCGCACCGAAGACGTCGCTGAAGCGGGCCATCACCCGACCGCTGAGTTCGGCGTCGGCCGACATCTCGGCGAGCAGCCCCGGCAGCGCCGCACGGACGACGGGGCTGGTGAAGACGTCATGCGTCGCCTCGACCATGGCGCGCAGATCGGCGGCGATGTCGCCCGGCGCGGCCTGTATCGCCGTGGGCGTCGACGGGAACGCGGCCTCGTGCACAAGCTCGGCTTTGCTCGACCATCGGCGGTACAGCGCGGTCTTGGTGGTCCCGGCACGCTCGGCGACCGCCGCCATCGTGACATTCGAATATCCGATTTCCACAAGCAGATCCGCGGTGGCACGCAATATGGCAGCGTCGATGCGCGGGTCCCGCGGGCGCCCGGCAGCCGGGGTCTTGTCATCCGGCAATGGCTCTGCTTTCATAACGCTACTCACGGTAGCGTAACTGTGAGCGGGAAGGACGTGTTCGTGACGAATGAACCAGCCGTCGAGGAGGTCGGTCGCCTTCAGCGGTCCAGCCGCGACATGACCAATGTGCCGGCTGCTCTGTCCCAATGGCTGTCCACGATCCTGGGCGACAGCACACCCGAGATCACTGTGGAGAGCGGCGTCGACTCCAACGGCATGTCCTCGGAGACGATCATGCTCCGCGGCAGGTGGATGCAGGCGGGACGCCTGATCGAACAGAAGTGGGTGGCTCGGGTCGCGCCCACCGAGACCGATGTGCCGGTCTTCGAGCACTACCGCCTCGACCACCAGCACGAGGTGATCCGCCTGGTCGGCGAACTGACCGACGTCGCGGTGCCGCGGGTTCGGTGGCTCGAGACCAGCGGCGATGTGCTCGGGCGGCCCTTCTTCCTGATGGATCGTGTCGACGGGTCCGTCCCGCCCGACGTGATGCCCTACACCTTCGGCGACAACTGGCTCTACGACGCACCTGTCGAGCACCAGCAGAAACTCCAGAACAGCACCGTCGAGGTGCTGGCCAAGCTGCACTCGATTCCCGATGCACAGAAGACCTTCGGGTTCCTCCAGGACGTCGACCCCCCGGGGGACACGGCGCTGCACCGCCACTTCGGCTGGCTGAAGAGCTGGTATGAGTTCAGCGTCCCCGACATCGGCCGCTCACCGCTGGTCGAGCGGGCGTTGGCCTGGCTGGAGGAGCGCTTCCCCGACGACGTGGCCGCGGCGGAACCCGTTCTGGTGTGGGGCGACGCCCGCATCGGCAATGTCATCTACCGCGATTTCACGCCGGTCGCCGTGCTGGACTGGGAGATGGCCACCGTCGGACCGCGGGAGTTCGACCTTGCGTGGATCGGGTTCGCGCACATGGTGTTCCAGGAATTGACGAAGCTCGCGGGATTGCCGGGCATGCCCGACTTCCTGCGCGAGGACGATGTGCGGGCCACCTATCAAGAGCTCACGGGTGTCGAGGTGGCCGATCTCGACTGGTTCTATGTCTACTCGGGTGTCATCTGGTGCTGTGTGTTCATGCGCACCGGAGCCCGCCGCGTGCGCTTTGGCGAGATGGAGAAACCCGACGACGTCGAAACGCTCTTCTACCACGCATCACTGCTGAAAAGACTGATCGGAGAGGCGAACTGATGCTCGGACCGATGGACGAGTTCCCGATTCACCAGGTGCCGCAGCCCATTGCGTGGCCCGGATCCTCGGACCGCAATTTCTACGACCGGTCCTACTACAACGCCCATGACCGCACCGGCGACATCTTCGTCATCACCGGCATCGGCTACTACCCGAACCTCGGCGTGAAAGACGCGTTCCTGCTCGTCCGGCGCGGGGATACCCAGACCGCGGTCCACCTGTCGGGGGCCATCGACCAGGACCGGCTCAACCAGAACGTCGGCGGCTATCGCATCGAGGTGGCCGAACCGCTGCACAAACTGCGGATCGTGCTCGACGAAACCGAGGGAATCGCTGCCGATCTCACGTTCGAGGGACTCTTCGACGTCGTCCAGGAACAGCGGCATGTGCTGCGGGCGGGCAATCGGGTCACTCTCGACGCCCAGCGCTTCGCACAGGTCGGTTCGTGGAGTGGGACGCTGTCCATCGACGGCGAGGACGTCGACGTCAACCCGTCGCGGTGGATCGGCACCCGCGACAGATCTTGGGGCATCCGGCCGATCGGTGAAGCCGAACCCGCGGGGCGGCCTGCGGACCCACCGTTCGAGGGCATGTGGTGGCTGTACGTACCGATGGCGTTCGACGACTTCGGCATCGTCATCATCATCCAGGAGGATCCGTCGGGCTTCCGGTCGCTCAACGACTGCACACGGATCTGGAAGGACGGCCGCGTCGAGCAGTTGGGGTGGCCGCGGGTCAAGATCCACTACCGGTCCGGCACCCGCATCCCCACCGGTGCGACGATCGACGCCACCGCATCCGATGGCAGCGCCCTGCGTTTTGACGTCGAGTCCAAGCTGGCGGTGCCGATTCACGTCGGCGGCGGCTACGGCGGGGACTCCGACTGGATCCATGGCGTGTGGAAGGGCGACGGCTTCACCGAACGCCTGACCTACGACATGACCGATCCGGCCATCATCGGGCGGGCAGGCTTCGGCGTGATCGACCACGTCGGCCGCACAGTGTGCCGCGACGCCGACGGGACCGAGTGCGAGGGCTGGGGACTCTTCGAGCACGGTGCGCTGGGCCGACACGACCCGTCGGGCTTCGCCGACTGGCTCACCGTCGCCCCCTGACGCCGTCCGCCCCACCCCGCCGGAATTGCGTTCCAGCAGGGACCGTCTCGCATTCTCGCTGCTGGTATGCACTTGCGGCGTG
>NZ_JBAUJR010000061.1:0-7385 GCF_049683935.1 Mycobacterium sp.
GTCACCGACAGCCCGGAGTTGATCAGGTCGAGCGCGCTGATCGGCAGATTCTCGGGGGTGACCCCGATGGCGACCAGTTCACCGGAGGGACCCAGGCCCCCGACGGTCGCGGCCATCGCCGCGGCGTTGTTCGCGGTGGCCAGCACGACGGCGGCGCCGCCCAGTTTCTGCAGTTCGGCGGCGACATCCTGCGCGGTCGAGTCGATGTAGTGGTGCGCCCCCAGTTGCGTGGCCTCCTCGACCTTGCCGGTTCCCCGGGCGATTGCGACCGTCTCGAATCCCATCGCCCGGGAGAACTGCACCCCGAGGTGACCCAGCCCGCCGACACCGAGGACCGCAACCAGGTCACCGGCCTTCGCGCGCGTCTGACGCAGCCCGTTGAACGTCGTCACCCCCGCACAACCCATGGGTGCGGCTTCGACAAACGACAAGCCGTCCGGAATCCGCGCCAGCGCGGTGGTCGGCACCGTCACCGATTCGGCGTAGCCGCCCGGGTAGTGCCAGCTCGGCACCTGCAGCCGCTCACACTGCATGAACGCACCCCTGCGGCAGGGCACGCATCGGTTGCAGTTGCCGCCGAACCACCCGACGGCCACCCGGTCGCCGACCGCGAAGTCCTCAGCACCGTCCCCGACCTCAGCCACGGTGCCCGCGATCTCGTGCCCCAGCGTGAGCGGCCACTGCAAACCGGGAAAGTGACCGGCGAAAAACTCCCGATCGGTTCCGCAGACGCCGCAGGCGGCGACGTCGATGCGGACGTGGTCCCGCACGGGCGGGGTGGTCTCGACGTCGACCAGAGTGAGCGCTTCGCCGGCCGCGGCAAGTTGGACGGCGGCGTGGGTGCGGGTGCTATCGGGCATGAAATCGACGATATCCACGACACCAGGCACAAATGAATACCTGCCAGCGGGAAATCCCGGATGCGCGTGATTCGGGCCCCGAGATCATGCGCCGGTATCCTTGGATTCCGTGGTCGTCGACAATCTCGCACTGATGCCCGATTTCCTGGACCCGATCAACCTCCTCAGCTACTTCGGCACCTGGGCGCTGATCGGGTTGCTGGTCGTGGTGTTCGTCGAATCCGGGGTGCTGTTCCCGATCCTGCCCGGCGACTCGCTGCTGTTCGTGGCAGGGATGCTCGCCGCCGGCACTGCTGCGGCGGCTCAGGACGGCACCGTGGACGCCAACTTCCAGCTCTGGCAATTGGTGGTGTTCATCCCGATCGCCGCGGTCCTGGGCGGCCAGGTGGGCTATTGGATCGGTCGCAACGTCGGCACCGCGATGTTCAAGCCCAACGCGCGCTTCCTCAAGCAGAAGTACCTCGACGAGGCCCACCTGTTCTTCGAACAGCGCGGCCCGTTCGCCATCGTCATCGCGCGCTTCGTACCGATCGTGCGCACGCTCGCGCCCATCACCGCGGGTGCGGCGAAGATGAACTACGGCGTGTTCACGCTGTACAACGCCGTCGGGGCGGCGGTGTGGGGCATCGGCCTGACGCTGCTCGGCTACTGGCTCGGCCGATTCGAGATCATCCAGAGCCTGCTCGAACCCATCGTCATCGGCATCGTCGTCCTCTCGGTCCTGCCGATGGCCTACGAGTGGTACAAGAGGCGCAAGGCCGCCAAGGCGGCGGGAATCCCGACTCCCCCCATGGAGTCCGGCGAGCCCACGGCCTGACCGGTACGGCTCAGCTCCTCTTCTCCTCCAGCGCGCGGATCAGGCTGGCGGCATCCCACGGCCCCCGGTGCCGGATGCCGTTGACGAACAACGTCGGCGTGGCGCTGAGGTCCATCGCCTCGGCGTCCTCGGCGTCGTCGGTCACCCGGTGCAGCACCTTCGACGCGTGCACCCGGACGTCCTGGTCGAACTGCTCGATATCGCATCCCGCGGCGACCGCGTAGCGATACATATCCGACCACTCGAGATCGTCCTGATGGTCGAACAGTTCATGGGCCATCTCCCAGAATCTGCCCTGCAGCGCCGCGGCCTCACTGGCCCGCGCGGCGTCGAAGGCCCGGGGGTGCGCACGCTCCAGCGGGAAGTGCCGCCACACGTAACCCAGCTCGTCCCCGAAATGTGCCCGCACCTCGTCGATCGCCCCGGTGGCCCGACTGCAGAACGGGCACTCGAAGTCGCCGTATTCGACCAGCGTCAGCGGTGCGTCGGGGCGGCCGCGGACATGGTCACGCTCGGGGTCGATCGGACGAATGAGCTTCAACCCGACCGGTTCGGGCGGGCTGATCCAGTCGGTGACCCGGAAGATCGTCCAGCCCAGCGCGAACGCGATGATCGAGGCCGCCAGCACACCGATGCGTGCCTGGTCCTGCCGGTCGGGTTCGGCGATCGCGATGTCGACGATGAACAGCGAGATGGTGAAACCGATCCCCGACAGCGCCGCCCCACCCGCGATGCGGCGCAGCGTCAGCCCCGGCGAAAGTTCCCCGAGTCGGGTGCGCCGCATGAACCAGGTGGCTCCGGTGATGCCGACGAACTTGCCGATCACCAGGCCGGCGACGATGCCCCACGTCAGCGGTGACCGAAGCGCCGTCGACAGGCTCTGCGCGTCGAGTCGCACGCCGGCATTGACCAGTGCGAAGAGCGGGAGGATCACGAACCCGACTGTCGGACCGACCGTCGTCTGCAGTCGTTCATTGATCGAAATCGACTCGCGCAGTGAGCGACTCGCTGCGCGGGCGTACTCGGAGTTCGGTGACTGCCGGAATGCGCGGATCTGGTCGACGGCCTTTTCGACCGGTCGCCGCTCCGGCGTGAACACCGGAATCAGCAGCGCCACCGCGACTCCGGCGAGTGTCGGATGGATTCCGGCCAGGTACAGCGCGACCCACAGCGCCACGCCCAGCACGGCATACCCGGGTCCGCGCACCCCCATCGGCAGGTAACGCACCAGCGCCAGCGCCACGATCAGCATCACCGAGACCACCAATGGGCCGACCTGGATGTTGTCCGAGTAGAACACCGCAATCGCGATCAGCGCACCGACATCGTCCACCACCGCGAGGGTGAGCAGGAAGATCCGCACCCGGGCAGGGAATTTGGGCTTGATGATGGCCAGCGCGCCGACCAGGAACGCGGTGTCGGTGGAGATCACCACTCCCCAGGCGTGGGCGTTCTCCCCGGATGCATTGAACGCCAGGAACACCAGAGCCGGGATCACCAACCCGGCGGCCGCGGCGACCACCGGCACCGCGGCCCGGGACCGGTCGGTGAGCTCACCGATGGTGAACTCCCTGGTCACCTCGAGGCCGACGATGAAGAAGAAGAAGGCCATCAGGCCGTCGTTGACTAGATGCTTGACGGTCATCTCGAAGTGGTGGGTACCGACGGTCAGACCGAGGTGGGTGTCCAGCAGCGCCGAATAGCTCTGTGCCCATGGCGAATTCGCCCAGACAATCGCAACGACGGTGGCCGCCAGCAACAAGGCGGCGGCGGTGTTGTCCGTCGTCTTGGTGGCTTTGCTGCCGCGATTGAGCCGCGACGGGAGCAGCGGGAAACCCCGCTGGGTCGTCGGCTCACTCACGTATCGGAGTCTCCGTCAGGGACAGTGCCCGCAACGGCGTGGGCGGCTTCCATCAACATCCACCCGGACAGCTGCACCGACAGATCACGCTCCGGAATCTGCGAGGAGTTGACCGCTCCTTCAACGAACTCCGCTTCCTTGGACCCGGCTGTCGGCAGCTCGGCCTCGCGATCCCAGAACGCGCTGAACAGCGGCAGGTCCTCGGCGGTCTGCCGATGCTCCCAGGCGGCCTCTGCCGACGCGAGCACCACCGAAGCAGCAGTCTGGCAAGCCTTCTCGTCATCGGGACCGCGCCGGGGAAGCACGGTGGCGACCAGCGCCAGATAACGCGCCAGGATCCCGTTGAACAGGCCCCCGTCACCGCCGCCTGCGCCCTTGAGCACGCCGTCGGGCGCCATGTGCTCGGCCACGGCGGCCACCAGGCGGTGCACCCGCTCGGCATGTTCGGCGTCCTCGGTGCGCACGGCGAGTTCGGTTTCCAGCCCGAGGATCACCCCCTGGCAGTACGTGTACTGCGCGCGCACCAGCGACCCGGCTTTGATGCCGTCGAACACCAGATGGGTCTCCGGATCGATCAGTATCTCGTCGATCCAATCGGCCATCTGCTGCGCCCGCCTCAACCGGCCCTCGTATCGGGCGAGAAAGATCCCGGCCGGGCCGTTGGCCGGGGCGTTGAAGAACTGATCCTGCTTGCGCCAGGGAATTCCACCGCCGTCCTCCGGCACCCACGCATTGAGGAACTGTTCGGACAGCTTCTCCAGCGCCTTCGGTCGGCCGACCCCGGTCAGCCGACCGGCACGCTCCAGCGCCAGCGCAAGCCATGCCATGTCGTCGTAGTAGTCGTTGACCCAGCGACCGAGATTGCGCAGCCGTTGCCCGCGGATCTGGCGGTTGATCGATTCCAGACGCTCGGGTCGGGGGTCACGGACCTGCGCGTCGACCAGGTTGTCCAGCAGATGCGCCTGCCACCAGTAGTGCCAGGTGCCGAACCGCCGGTGCTGCTGGCCAGCAGGCCAGGCGACGACACCGAGTTGGGTACCCGGCAGGCCCCACAGCTTCTTGACGTGGCGCTTCGCGATCGCTGCTTCCGCGCTGGCGGCGCGGTTGGCCCACAACTGATCCATGGTGATGATCCTGCCCTACCGGCCGCCCCGAAGCCATGAGACATATCTGTCTCATTTGAGCTATATTTGTCTGATGTCTTCGACCCGTGACGAGTTGCTGCGCGCCGCGGCCGACTTTCTCGGGCGTCGCCCCAACGCGACCCAAGACGAGATCGCGACGGCCGCCGGCGTCAGCAGGGCGACGCTGCACCGGCACTTCGCCGGGCGGCACGCCCTGATGGAGGCACTCGAGAAACTTGCCGTCGCCGAGATGCGCGAGGTGCTCACCAATGTCCGGTTGCAGGACGGATCCGCCGTCGAGGCGCTGCGCCGCCTGGTGTGGGCCTGCCGACCGGTGTCTCCCTACCTCGCGCTGCTGTACAGCCAGAGTCAGGAACTCGACCTGGACAACACGATCGAAGCGTGGCGGGAGATCGACGACCAGATCACCTCGCTGTTCGAGCGCGGACAACGCGAGGGCGACTTCCGTCCCGACCTGACCGCCGCATGGCTCACCGAAGCGTTCTACAGCCTCTTCGGCGCGACCGAATGGGCCATCCGCGCCGGCCGCGTCGCCGGCCGCGACTTCGACCGACTCATCACCGACCTACTGCTCAACGGAGTACTCAAATCATGAACCGCCGCTGGTTCGCTCTCGGCATCCTCACCATGGCTGTGCTGCTCATCGGCATCGACGGCACCGTCCTCGCTCTGGCGACCCCCTTCATCAGCGCCGACCTCAACACCACCGGCACCCAGATCCTGTGGATCGGCGACATCTACTCGTTCGTGCTGGCCGCGCTGCTGATCAGCATGGGCAGCCTCGGTGACCGCATCGGCCACAAGAAACTGCTGCTCACCGGCGCAACGGCATTCGCGATCGTCTCTGCCATCACCGCGTATGCGTCTTCGCCCGAGATGCTGATCGTGGGGCGGGCGCTGCTCGGCATGGCCGGTGCGACGCTCGCCCCCGCCACGCTGGCGCTGATCCGTGGCCTGTTCCCGGACAACAGGGAGCGCAGCATCGCCGTCGGCGTGTGGGCATCGGCCTTCTCGGCGGGCGCCGCGCTGGGTCCTGTCGTCGGCGGTGTGCTGCTCGAGCACTTCTGGTGGGGATCGGTCTTCCTGATCAACATCCCGGTCATGCTGGTCCTGCTCGTCGGCGGCATCGTGCTGCTGCCCGAACACCGCAATCCCGAACCCGGCCCGTGGGATCTGCCCAGCGTCGCCCTGTCCATGGTCGGGATGCTCGGCGTGGTCTACGGAATCAAAGAGGGCTTCACCGCTCTCGCCCACGGGCTGCGGATCGACGCCGTCCTCGCCGCCGTTGTCGGCGCCGTGGCGCTGACGTTGTTCGTGCGGCGCCAGTTGCGTCTACCGGTCCCGCTGATCGACGTCCGGTTGTTCCGCAACCCGGTGTTCTCCGGCGTGGTGTCGGCCAACCTGCTGTCCGTCCTCGGGCTGTCCGGTCTGGTGTTCTTCCTGTCGCAGTACTTCCAGCTCGTGCACGGCTACGGACCGCTCAAGGCGGGGCTGGCCGAACTTCCCGCCGCGGTCACGGCGACGGTGTTCGGCGTGCTTGCCGGCGTCGCGGTGCGCTACGTCTCGCACCGTCTGGTGCTCACCACGGGCCTGACACTGGTCGGGGTCGCGATGGCCTCCCTGATGGCGTCGCTGTGGCTGTTCACGCCGATCACGCCGTACCTGCCGCTGGGCATCGCGCTGTTTGTCGTCGGCGTCGGGCTCGGGTTGGCGTTCACCGTTGCCAGCGACGTCATCCTGGCCAGCGTGCCGAAGGAGCGGGCCGGCTCGGCGGCCGCGGTCTCCGAGACCGCCTACGAACTCGGCATGGCGCTGGGCATCGCGACGCTCGGCTCGATCATCACCGCCGTCTACCGGACGGTGGTGATCGCACCGAGCCTGCCTGCGGGCGCGGCCGACGGGGCGCGCGACTCGCTGCCGAGGGCAATCAAAGTGGCCGAGGAGCTACCCGCCGACCAGGCGAACGAACTGCTCGCCGCCGCGAAGTCGGCGTTCACGCACGGACTGGCGATCGCGTCCGGCGTCGGCGCGGCGCTGCTGCTCACCGCGGCAGTGGCGGTCTGGTTGCTGCTGCGGCCTCGAAATGATGTCGGGTTACCAGGCGCGGTCGAGATCGGCGTGCTGGCGGATCCAGGTGTGCATGGCGATTCCGGCAGCGACCGCCGCGTTGATGCTGCGGGTGGAGCCGAACTGGGCGATCGACACTGTGCAGTGGGCACCCGCAGTCGCCTCGGCGGTGATGCCGGGTCCCTCCTGGCCGAAGATCAGCAGGCAATCGCGAGGCAGGCGGACGTCCTCGATGCGGGACGCCCCGGGGATGTTGTCGACTGCCACGACGGTCAGCCCCGCCGCTGAGGCAAAGGCCAGCAGGTCGGCGGTCGTCTCGTGGTGGCGCAGTCGCTGGTACCGGTCGGTGACCATCGCTCCGCGCCGGTTCCAGCGTCGACGGCCGACGATGTGCACCGTGTCGACGGCGAAGGCGTTCGCGGTGCGCACGACCGCGCCGATGTTGGCGTCGTTGCCGAAGTTCTCGATCGCCACATGTAGCGGGTGCCTGCGTTCGTCGATGTCGGCGACGATGGCTTCACGGGTCCAATAGCGGTACGGGTCAACAACATTGCGAGTGTCACCGAGGCGCAGCAACTCCGGGTCGTAGCGGGTGTCGTCGGGCAGCGGCCCCTGCCACGGCCCCACTCCCGGAC
>NZ_JBAUJR010000062.1:0-2771 GCF_049683935.1 Mycobacterium sp.
GTCCGGCGCACCGGGCGCACGGCCTCGGTCACCGTCAAGGTGGACACCGGGCTCAGCCGCAACGGCGTCGCGCCGACCGACTATCCGGAGGTGCTGGCCGCGCTGCGCCGGGCGCAGACCGACGACGCGGTGCGGATGCGAGGCATCATGTCGCACCTGGCGCACGGGGACGACCCGGACAACCCGCTCAACGATCTGCAGGCACAACGGCTCACCGACATGGCGACCACGGCTCGCGAACACGGGTTGCGCTTCGACGTCGTGCACCTGAGCAACTCGCCCGCGGCGCTGACCCGCCCCGACCTGGCGTTCGACATGGTGCGCCCCGGGATCGCGGTGTACGGCCAGACCCCGGTCCCGGAGCGTGGCGACATGGGGCTGCACCCCGCGATGACCGTGATGTGTCCGGTGGCGCTGATCCGTTCGCTGAAAGCCGGTGACGGGGTGTCCTACGGGCACACCTGGATCACCCCGCGGGACACCACCGTCGCGCTGATCCCTGCCGGATACGCCGACGGAGTCTTCCGAACGCTGAGCAACCGCCTCGAGGTGTCCATCAACGGGCGTCGGTACCCGGGCGTCGGCCGGATCTGCATGGACCAGTTCGTGGTGGATCTCGGCCCGGACCCCACCGGGGTCGCGGTCGGCGACGACGCGATCCTGTTCGGCCCGGGCGGCGACGGCGAACCGACCGCGCAGGATTGGGCGGAACTGCTGGGCACCATCAACTACGAGGTCGTCACCAGTCCCCGGGGCCGGATCGTCAGGAGCTACCGCGGGGGTGACTCGAAGTGAGCGGACGAGGCTGGTTGGCCGGCGCCGCGGGCGTCTCCGCGGTCGGCACGGCGGCGGGGGTGTCGGCGGCACGGTCGCTGCGACGTCGCTTTACGGGCGAGGACCCGCACCTCGACGAGGACTTCGAACTGCTCGACGCCGACCGCAGCTGTGTGGTGACCACCCCCGACGGGGTGCCGCTCGCCGTACGGGAGGTAGGTCCCCAGGACGCGCCGCTGACCGTGGTGTTCGCTCACGGCTTCTGTCTGCGCATGGGTTCGTTCCACTTCCAGCGCGCCCGGCTCTCGGAGCAGTGGGGACCGCAGGTGCGCATGGTGTTCTACGACCAGCGCGGACACGGGCAGTCCGGGGAGTCGTCGCCGGACACCTACACCGTCGAACAGTTGGGCCAGGATCTGGAGAGCGTGCTGGCGGTGATGGCGCCCCGCGGGCCCGTGGTCCTGGTCGGTCACTCCATGGGCGGCATGACGGTGTTGTCCCATGCCCGCCAGTACCCGCAGCGCTATCCGACCCGCATCGTCGGCGCTGCGCTGATCGCCTCTGCCGCAGAAGGAGTTTCACGCTCCCCCTTGGGCGAGATCCTCAGGAACCCCGCGTTGGAGGCGGTGCGCTTCACCGCGCGTTACGCCCCCAAGCTGGTGCACCGGGGCCGCGGCGCCGCGCGCAAGGTGATCGGCCCCGTCCTGCGCGCAGCGTCATTCGGCGACGAGAAGATCAGCCCCAGCGTCGTCGCTTTCTCCGAACGGATGATGCATGACACCCCGATCGCCACGTTGGTGGAGTTCCTGCACGCTCTCGAGGTGCACGACGAGACCGACGGGCTCAAGACGCTGAGCAAGGTGCCGACCCTGGTGGCGTGCGGTGACCGCGACCTGCTCACGCCGATGGAGTACTCCCAGGAGATGGCCGGCGAACTGGCGAAGTCGGAGCTCGTGATCATCTGTGACGCAGGGCATCTGGTGCAGCTCGAACGTCCGGACGTCATCAACGATGCGCTGGTGCGGCTGGTCGAACGGGCCACCCCGTCCAAGCTGGTGGCGCTGACCCGACGGGTGCGCGAGCGGGTGCGCTCCCATGGATGAGCGGTCGGGTACCTGCGAACTGCTCACCGCGGACGACACCATCGCACTGGGGGCCAGGCTCGGTCAGGACCTCCGCGCGGGCGACGTGGTGGTGCTGTCCGGACCGCTGGGTGCCGGGAAAACAGTGTTCGCCAAGGGGATCGCGCAGGCGATGGACGTGGACGGACCCGTGGTCTCGCCGACATTCGTCTTGGCCCGTGTGCATCGACCGCGCCGCGCGGGTGCCCCCGCGATGGTGCACGTCGACCTGTACCGGCTGCTCGATCAGGCGTCGGTCGACCTGCTCGCCGAACTGGATTCACTGGACCTCGACACCGACCTCGACGACGCGGTGGTGGTGGTCGAATGGGGTGAAGGCGTCGCCGAGCGGCTGTCGGACAGCCACCTCGACATCCGGCTGGAGCGTGCCCCGGAGACCGATGTGCGCACGGCGATGTGGCAGTGGAGTCGGCCGTGAGCAGGCTGGTGCTGGCAGTCGACACCGCGACGCCCGCGGTCACGGCGGGCGTCGTCCGACTCGACGGTGACGTCGTCGAGGTGCTCGCCGAGCAGGTGACGGTTGATGCGCGCGCGCACGCGGAGCGGTTGACCCCCAACATCGTCGGCGCACTGAGAGACGCCGAGGTCGTTGTCGATCAGCTCGATGCCGTCATCGTCGGGTGTGGCCCGGGCCCGTTCACGGGACTTCGAGTGGGGATGGCGACTGCGGCCGCGTTCGGCCACGCTCTCGGCGTCCCGGTGCGTGGCGTGTGCAGTCTGGACGCGATCGCCGTCGGCACCGTCGGCGAGGTGCTCGTGGTCACCGACGCGCGACGCCGTGAGGTGTACTGGGCGCGCTACCGCGACGGGGTGCGGGTGGACGGGCCGGCGGTGAATGCGGCCGCCGACGTGCCC
>NZ_JBAUJR010000063.1:0-6982 GCF_049683935.1 Mycobacterium sp.
CACCGGCACTTCGTCGGCTGCGAGCGGGCCTGCGGCAGTCCGGGGCACGGCGAGGTGCTCGTCGCGACCGGAGACGGCTACCGGCCGCGCATCGCAGATCCCCCGTCGCTTCGCTCGCCCCAATACCCACCCGTAGGGTGATCGAGTGCTCGACTACATCCGCGACGCTGCGGAGATCTACCGGCAATCGTTCTCGATGATCCGCGACGAAACCGACCTCTCCAGATTCCCCGACGGCGTGTCCCGCGTGGTCGTGCGGTTGATCCACACCTGCGGTCAGGTCGACGTGGCCGACCACGTGGCCTTCACCGACGATGTCGTCACGCGGACGCACGCGGCCCTGGCCGGGGGTGCGCCGATCCTGTGTGACTCGTCGATGGTGGCCGCCGGCATCACCCGTTCGCGACTGCCCGCCGACAACGAGGTGGTCTCGCTGGTCGCCGATCCCAGAGCGCCGGAGCTGGCCACCCGCCTGGGCACCACCCGGTCAGCAGCCGGAGTGGACCTGTGGGTCGATCGCCTCGAAGGCGCGGTGCTGGCGATCGGAAACGCCCCCACCGCGTTGTTCCGGCTGCTCGAACTCATCGACGAGGGCGCCCCGGTTCCGGCGGCGGTGCTCGGCGGACCCGTCGGATTCGTCGGCTCGGCGCAGTCCAAGCAGGAGTTGATCGACTCCCCCCGCGGCATGTCCTATCTCGTCGTCACCGGCCGGCGAGGCGGAAGCGCGATGGCAGCGGCGGCCGTCAATTCGATTGCGGCCGAAGCTGAATGAGCGATCGCAGAGGGACCCTCTGGGGTGTCGGCCTCGGGCCGGGCGACCCCGAGTTGGTCACGGTGAAGGCGGCCCGGATCATCGGCGCCGCCGACGTCGTCGCCTACCACAGCGCACGACACGGGCGCAGCATCGCACGGTCGATCGCCGAGCCGTATCTGCGTGACGGGCAGATCGAGGAGCACCTCGTCTACCCGGTGACCACCGAGACCTCGGATCACCCCGGTGGTTATGCGGGCGCGATGGAGGATTTCTACCGCGAAGCCGCCGAGCGCATCGCCGCACACCTCACCGCCGGCCACGATGTGGCCCTGCTGGCGGAAGGTGATCCGCTGTTCTACAGCTCGTACATGCACATGCACACCCGGCTCACCCACCGCTTCGACGCCGTGATCGTGCCCGGCGTGACGTCGGTCAGCGCGGCGTCGGCTGCGGTGGCCACACCGTTGGTCCAGGGCGAACAGGTCCTCACCATCCTTCCCGGGACGCTGCCGTCCGACGAACTCGAACGCCGGCTGGCCGACACCGACGCCGCGATCATCATGAAGCTGGGGCGCTCGTATCCGGCTGTGCGCAAAGCGCTTTCAGCATCCGGCCGGCTGGACGAAACGTTCTACGTCGAGCGCGCGAGCACCCCGAGGCAACGGGTGCTGCCCGCTGCCGAGGTGGATGACGCGTCGGTGCCCTACTTCGCGATTGCGATGCTCGCCGGCCGGCAACGGGTTCCGGCAACCACCGGAAGCGTCGCGGTGGTGGGGTTGGGCCCCGGCGACCTCGACTGGATGACCCCGCAGAGTCGGCGCGAGCTGGCCGCGGCCACCGACCTCATCGGATACGGCCCGTACCTCGATCGTGTGGGGGCCCGTGAGGAACAGCGGAGGCATCCCAGCGACAACACCGATGAACCCGCCCGGGCACGCCTGGCATGCACGCTGGCCGAACAGGGCCGCACGGTTGCGGTGGTGTCGTCGGGTGATCCTGGGATCTTCGCGATGGCCACCGCGGTCCTCGAGGAGGCCAAACAGTGGCCCGGTGTCAGCGTGCGGGTGATCCCGGCGATGACCGCCGCCCAGGCGGTGGCAAGCCGTGTCGGCGCCCCACTGGGCCACGACTACGCCGTCATCTCGCTCTCGGACCGCCTCAAGCCGTGGGAGGTGATCGCTGCCCGCTTGAGCGCGGCGGCCGCAGCCGACATGGTGCTCGCCATCTACAACCCCGCGTCCAAGACCCGGACCTGGCAGGTCGGCGCGATGCGGGATCTCCTGCTCGAGCACCGCGAACCCGGCACGCCTGTTGTCATCGGCAGGGACGTCTCGGGACCGAACGAATCGGTCACCGTGGTCCGACTCGCCGACCTGGATCAGCGTGACGTCGACATGCGGTGTCTACTCATCGTGGGTTCCTCGCAGACACAGTGGCACTCCGCCGGCGACGGCGGCCCCGACCGGGTGTTCACGCCCCGGCGGTACCCGCAGGATTGATCGGCGTCACCGGGGGCCCACCCGACTCGCGACGGCCTGATCTGCCTGACGGATCCACCTTTTGCACACCCCCACTCGCACTTCCTGTGCAAAAAGTGGATCTGTCAGTGACCGACGGCACGATGGCGGGCGCCGGCAGGGTAGTTCTCCAGGTGGGTCTCGGGGTCACTGGTACCACACTGCGTTGACACCTGTCGCACTTCGTTGACAGTCGTCAGATCTGCAGGTTAATGTCGCGCGTCACCCCGCTCTCGAACGGAAGGCGCTGCGTGCAGCGAGGACTACCGGTGCGGTCCGCGACCGACCGGCGTCAACCGCAGAAGAGCGATCTGCGGCGCAGCGCAATCCTCGAATCGCTGGATCACCACCTGCGCGAAACGGGTTTCGACGGCATCAACATCGCCGACGTCACCAAGCGCGCAGGAGTCACGCGATCTGCCTTCTACTTCTACTTCGAGAACAAGGCGGCCGCCGTAGCAGCGCTGCTGGAACCGATGTACGACGACGGGTTCATCGCCAGCGACATCCTGACCAGCACCGCCGATCCACCCCACTGGCGCATCCGCGCGATGGTCGAAGCCCTGCTCGACACCGTCGAGCAGCACCGCTATCTGCTCGAGGCGATGCTCGACGCCAGGGCGGCCAACCCCGCCATCCGCCAGGTCTGGGATGACGCGCGGGAGTCCTTCGTGCCCGGCGTGGCGGCCATGATCGCCGCCGAACGCGACAGCGGGCGCGCACCCGACGGGCCACCGGCAGAGGTGCTCGCCGGCATGCTGCTGGAGTTCAACGACCGGCTGCTCGAGCGCTACACGATCGGCGGCACGCTGAACCGCCAACAGCTCAGTGAAGGCGCGGAGGCGATCTGGCTGCGCACGATCTACGGCAGCGTCGACGTGGCGCGGCCGGACCGGACTTCCGACGAGAAAAAGGCGACATCGTGACGATCCCCCGCAATCCGGCAGACATCACCCCGGCATGGCTCGGCTCGGTGCTCGGCACCGACGTCAGCGACGTCGCCGTCGCGGCCATCGGCACCGGACAGACCGGCGCCACCTACCGGGTGACCCCGACCTACCCCACCGGGCAGGGGTCCGGCCCGTCGAGTTTTGCCGTCAAGCTGCCCGCCCAGGACGACGCGGTCCGCGAGCGGGTAGCACTCGGCTACCTCTCCGAGGTGGAGTTCTACTCGGCGATCACCGACAACGTGGCCATTCCCGTGCCGGGCTGCTTCCACAGCGAGATTTCCTCTGACGGAACCGATTTTGTGTTGCTGCTGGCCGATCTGGCTCCCGCTGTCCAGGGTGATCAGATCGCCGGGTGCAGCCCCGCCGAGGCGGCACTGGCCGTCGAGGCACTCGCCGGATTGCACGGTCCCAGCTGGGGCGACCGGCGCTGGTTCGACCTGCCGTCGATCGTCATGCCCAAGCCGGGTGACGCGGAGGCGGCCAAGGGAATGGGCGATGTAGCGGTCATGGCCGCCGACATCACCCTCGACAAACTCGGCGGATCGGTCAGCGACGAGGATCGCGACACCCTGACCGTAGCGATGAGCCTGGTGACACCGTGGTTGCTCGCCGAACCGGACCGTTTCTCGCTGATGCACGGCGACTACCGCCTCGACAACCTGCTCTTCGATCCGGATCGCACCCGCGTCACCGTCGTCGACTGGCAGACCGTGGGCCTCGGTCTGCCGACCCGCGATCTGGCGTACTTCACCGCGACGAGCCTGCTGCCCGAGATCCGCCCGACGGTCGAGCGCGACCTGGTCGAGCGCTACCACAAGACGCTCCTGGGCTACGGTGTCACCGGTTACGACGCCGAAACCTGTTGGAAAGACTACCGTCTCGGAGTCCTGCAGGCGCCGTTGCTCACGACCCTGGGGTACGCGTTCGCCGCATCCACCGAACGCGGCGACGAGATGATCCTGACAATGCTGCACCGAGGATGTCGCGCCATCCGCGACCTCGAGGCAATCGACCTGGTCAGGTCCTATCCGTCGGCTTGACCACAACCCACTGGGTCACCGGCATCGCAGCCCGCCAGCCGGTGAACGATCCGACCGGTTCGCCACGATAGTGCTGGTACTTCCTGAGCTCCCCGCCGTGGCGTGAATACCACTGCGCAACAACAGCTTCTGACTCCACAGTCACGGCGTTGACGACCAGGCGACCGCCTGCGGGCAGCTTCTCCCAGCACGCCTCCATCAGACCGGGTTGGCTGACACCGCCCCCGACGAAGACCGCAGCGGGCGGCGGCGCCGAGTCGAACGACGCCGGTGCCTCGAACGCGACCCCGACATGAACACCGAAGGCGATCGCGTTCTGCACGATCCGCGCGCGACGGTCCTCGTCGCGTTCGAATGCGGTAGCGCGGCAGTCAGAACCGCTGCGGCACCATTCGATCGCGATGCTTCCCGACCCGGACCCGACATCCCACAGATGTTCGCCCGGGCGCGGAGCCAGCGCCGCCAGGGTCACCGCCCGCATGGCCTGTTTGGTGATCTGCCCGTCGTGCGCGAACGCCCCATCGGGCAACGCGGCCCCCCGGCGGTCGTCCGGGAGATACCGCACGGCCATCACATTGAGATCGTCCACGTCACCGGGCGGCCGGCCCGCCCATTCCCGCGCGGTCGACGACCGGCGCAGTTCCCTCGGCCCCCCGAGCTGTTCGAGCACGGTCAACTCGGAGTCACCGCGGCCCGTCTCGGTCAGCAGCCGGGCCAGAGCCGACGGGCTCGAACCATCTCGGGACAACACGATCGCCTGCCCGCCGCGCCGGACAGCGCTGTACGGGTCCTCACGAACCAGGCTGATGATCTCGGTGTCCTGCACCGCCCAGCCGACTCGCGAACAGGCCAGCGTCACCGACGACACATGCGGCAGCACCGCAACCCGATCCGATCCGTAGAGCCGCAGCAGCGAGCTGCCGACACCGTGCAGCAGCGGGTCCCCGCTGGCCACCACGTGCACATCGCCGTCGGTGTCGTCGAGCAGGGTGTGCAGGGCGGGCAGCATCGGCGACGGCCACGGCCGCCTGACCGCGGACACGCTCTCGTCGAGCAGATCGAGTTGGCGCTGCGACCCCCAGACCACCGTCGCCCCGGCCAGTTCGGCGCGCGAGGTCTGCCCCAGCCCGGCCATCCCGTCGGCGCCGACGCCGACCACGACGATCACCGCGGCAACCTGCGCCACACGGCCCGCGGCATGATGCGAAATGCGAACGCCAGCAACGCCAGTGGGGCGGGAACCCAAGCCACCCCACTGCCCTTGCGCAGTGCCCGCACGGTCGCGTCGGCCACTTCGCCCGGCGTCGTCGACAACGGCGCGGGGCTCATGCCCTCGGTCATCCGTCCGATCACAAACCCGGGCCGGACCAGCAGCAGTCGCACGCCCGAGCCGTGAAGTGCGTCGGCGAGACCACTGCAGAATCCGTCCAGGCCGGCTTTGGCCGACCCGTACACGTAGTTCGCCCGGCGCACCCGAACGCCCGCCACCGACGAGAACACCACCAGCGTGCCGGTGCCCGCCGAACGCATCCTGTCGGCCAGCACTGTCAGCAGACTGACCTGAGCCACGTAATCCGTGTGCGCGATCGCCGCCGCATGCCCGGCGTCCTTCTCTGCGCGCGCCTGATCGCCGAGAATGCCGAATGCCAGCACCGCGGTCGCGATGCTGCCGTGCTCGGCGACCATGCGGTCGACGATGCCGGCGTGCGACGCCAGGTCGTCGGCATCGAAGTCCACCGGGTACACCGCAGCGGCGCCCGCCCTCTCCAGCAGGGCGATCTGCGCCCGCAGATCATCGGGTCGGCGCGCCGCCAGCACCACCGTGGAACCCGGTGCCAACCGCTGCGCCAGTTCCATCCCGATCTCGCTGCGGCCGCCGAAGACGACAACCGGCCCTCCATACGTGTCCTCCACGTCAGTGATTATGTCCTGCGCTAGCGTGGTCACCGATGGCGAAGACAACGACCCGACTGACCAACGACGCATTGGCGTTCCTCACCGAACGCCACCTGGCCATGCTGACGACGCTGCGGTCAGACCAATCCCCGCACGTGGTGGCGGTCGGGTTCACCTTCGACCCCAAGACCCACCTCGCCCGGGTGATCACCACCGGGGGTTCGCAGAAAGCGGTCAACGCCGACCAGCGTGGTGTTGCGGTGCTCAGCCAGGTCGACGGCGCCCGGTGGCTGTCGCTGGAGGGCAAGGCCACGGTTCACACCGAAATCGACGCCGTCCGCGACGCCGAACTGCGCTATGCACAGCGTTACCGCACCCCACGCCCCAACCCGAGACGCGTGGTCATCGAGGTGCGCGTCGAGCGGGTGCTGGGGTCGTCGAGTCTGCTGGACCGCGGCGAGGACTGACCGGGTCAGCCGACCGGGACCACGACGAGGTCGTGAGGGCGGTTGTTCACCGACGAGGCACCATCTGAGGTGACGATGACGATGTCCTCGATGCGCGCGCCCCACTGCCCGGGGAAGTAGATGCCCGGTTCCACCGAGAACGCCATCCCCTCCTGTAAGGGCAGGGAGTTGCCGGCCACGATGTAGGGCTCCTCGTGCACCGACAGACCGATGCCGTGTCCGGTGCGGTGCACGAACGCATCTGCCAGCCCCTCTGCCGCGAGCACGTCGCGCGCGGCGGCATCAACCTGCTCGGCGGTGACGCCGGGTCGCACCGCGTCGACCGCGGCACGCTGGGCCCGCTGCAGCACGGCGTAGC
>NZ_JBAUJR010000064.1:0-3938 GCF_049683935.1 Mycobacterium sp.
GGTCCCTGGCGCCTCAGTCCTGAGGAATCGCCCGTTCGATCTCGTCGAGCCACGTGCGCGCCGACATGTCCGACGGTGCACGCCAATCGCCTCTGGGCGACAGCGAGCCGCCATGAGACACCTTGGGCCCGTTGGGCATCGCCGAGCGTTTGAACTGTGAGAACGAGTAGAAGCGCTGCGCGAAGACCTGCAACCAGTGCCGGATCTCGCCGAGGCTGTACGACGGGCGCTTGTCGTCGGGGAAACCCGGCGGCCACTGGCCACGGGAGGCATCACTCCACGCATGCCAGGCCAGAAACGCGACCTTCGACGGCCGGAACCCGTAGCGCAGCACCTGGAACAACGAGAAGTCCTGCAGCGCATACGGACCGACCTTGGCCTCGCTGCTCTGGATCTCCTCGTCCTCTCCGGTGGGGACGAGTTCGGGGGTGATCTCGGTGTCGAGCACCGATTGCAGTACCTCGTCGACGGCCGCATCGAACTGGTTGGACGAGACGACCCAGCGGATCAGGTGCTGGATCAGCGTTTTGGGCACCCCGGAGTTGATGTTGTAGTGCGACATCTGATCACCGACCCCGTACGTGGACCAGCCCAGCGCCAGCTCGGACAGGTCCCCGGTGCCCAGCACGATCCCACCGCGCTGATTGGCCAGGCGGAACAGGTAATCGGTGCGCAACCCGGCCTGGACGTTCTCGAAGGTGATGTCGTAGACCTTCTCACCGCGGGCGAACGGGTGGCCGATCTCGTTGAGCATCAGCTCCGCGGTGGACCGGATGTCGATCTCGGAGAAGGTCACCCCCAGCGTCTCGCCCAACCGGATGGCGTTGCCCTTGGTGCGTTCTCCGGTCGCGAACCCGGGGAGGGTGAAGGCGAGGATGTCGCCGCGCGGCCGGCCCAGCCGGTCCATCGCCTTGGCGGCCACGATCAGCGCGTGGGTCGAGTCCAGCCCACCGGAGACGCCGATGACGAGCTTCGGGGCGCCGAGTGCACGCACCCGCTGCTCCAGCCCGGACACCTGGATGTTGTAGGCCTCGTAACAATCCTGTTGCAGCCGTGAAGGATCCGCGGGCACGAACGGGAACCGCTCGACCTTGCGCAACAGGCCGATGTCCCCGGGCGGCGGATCGAGCAGGAACTCGACTCGGCGGTAACGCTCAGCGGTGATGCCGTGGTGGACCCGGTTGTCGTCGAACGTGCCCATCCGCAGCCGCTCCGAACGCAACAATTCGAGGTCGACGTCGGCGATCGAGCGGCGCACGCCGGCGGGGAAACGCTCCGAGGAGGCCAGACACTCCCCGTTCTCCCAGATCATCGTCTGCCCGTCCCACGCCAGATCCGTGGTGGACTCGCCCTCCCCCGCGGCGGCGTAGACATAGGCGGCCAGGCAGCGGGCCGAGGCCGACCGGGCCAGCAGCGCACGGTCCTCGGCGCGCCCGATCGTGATGGGGCTTCCCGACAGGTTCGCCAGCACCGTCGCGCCCGCCAGAGCGGCCTGCGCGCTGGGCGGAATCGGCACGAACATGTCCTCGCAGATCTCGACGTGCAGCACGAAGCCGGGCAGGTCCGTCGCTGCGAACAGCAGGTCGGGACCGAACGGGGCGTCATCGTCACCGATCCGCAGCACTCCACGCACGTCGTCGCCGGCAGCCATCTGGCGCCGCTCGTAGAACTCGCGGTAGGTCGGCAGGTAGGACTTCGGCACCACCCCGAGCACCCTGCCCCGATGGATGACGACCGCACAGTTGTAGATGCGGTGCCCGAAGCGAAGAGGGGCGCCGACCACCAGCACCGGCATCAGGTCCGCCGATCCGGCGACCACCTCGAGCAGCGCCTCGTGCACGGCTTCGAGAAGCGCATCCTGCATCAGGATGTCCTCGAGCGAGTACCCCGACAGGGTCAGTTCCGGGAATACCGCCAGGGCGACACTGTCGGCATCACAGTCCCGCGCCACCGCCAGCACCGACTCGGCGTTGGCCGCCGGGTCACCGATCGACGTGTGGTGCGTGCACGCGGCAACCCGGGCGAACCCCTGGTGGTAGGCCGAGTAGAAGTCCATCTCCTCCATTGTCGCCCGACGGCGCCACGAATTCGGGCAGGGGGTCGGTGTTGGCCTGTCGTTCGCCGGGCCGCATCACGCCCGATCCGTCGATTTCTCCTGTGTCGTTCATGCTGAACGCGTGAACAAGGTTGCCACTCAACGCCAGTCACGTCCGCTACTCACGGATCTCGCCGGCCTGCTCGACACTTTCCCGACGTTTGCAGCACTTCGTCCACTGTTCGACACCCGAGCGATCCGCGTCGAGGACGAACTGCACGACGACGTCTACGAGATTCGCGCCGAACTGCCCGGGGTGGACCCCGACGATGACATCGAAGTGACCGTCTGCGACGGCCGGCTCACGATCACCGCCGAGCGGGCCCGACCCAGCGAGAACTGTGGCCGCGCGGAGTTCACCTACGGATCCTTGACCAGGACCCTCGTCCTACCCGATGGCGCGGACCAGGACGACGTCAATGCCACCTACGACCGCGGCATCCTCACCGTGTCGGTGCCACTGGCCGACGAACACCGGATGGAGAAGCACATCGAGGTGGTCGAGGTCGTCAGCATCGACGAGGACGACTTCCATGCCGACGCGGACAGTGATCACGACGACGCCAACGAAGAGGGCGCTGACCAGCGCGTATCCTCTGAACAGGGCTGATCGCCTACATTCGAATGCGTGGAAGCACCCGAACTGGTCGACCTTCTCCGAGGCAGACGTCTGGCGGTGCTCACCGGCGCCGGGATGTCCACCGATTCGGGCATACCCGACTACCGGGGACCGGATTCACCGCCCAGCAACCCGATGACGATCCGCCAGTTCACCACTGATCCGGAGTTCCGGCAGCGCTACTGGGCACGCAACCACGTCGGCTGGCGGCACATGCACGCGACACGGCCCAACGGCGGGCATCGGGCCCTCGCCGAGTTGGAACGGTCCGGCGTGGTCGCCGGACTGATCACCCAGAACGTCGATCTGCTCCACACCAAAGCGGGCAGCCGGGCGGTGGTGAACCTCCACGGCACCTACGCGCAGGTGGTGTGCCTGGCGTGCGGCCACGCGATGGCCCGTGAGCACCTCGCGGCCGAGTTGGAACGACTCAATCCGGGATTCACCGAGCGCGCCGAAGCGGTCGGCGGAATCGCCGTCGCGCCCGACGCCGACGCGATGGTCACCGAGACGGCGTCCTTCCGCTTCCTCGACTGCCCCCGCTGCTCGGGCATGCTCAAGCCCAATATCGTCTATTTCGGAGAGAGCGTGCCCAAAGAGGTTGTCGAGCAAGCTTATTCGGTCGTCGACGATGCCGAGGCATTGCTGGTCGCCGGATCGTCGTTGACCGTCTACTCCGGCTACCGGTTCGTCCGCCACGCCGCCGCGAAAGGAATGCCCGTCGCGATCATCAACCGGGGGCCGACCCGCGGCGACGATCTCGCCACGGTCAAGATCGACAACGGCTGCTCACCGATGCTGGCACTGCTCGCCGACGAACTCCCCGCGCCGGGCGCCGTCATCTCCACGTGACGGGCATCCTCCGCACGGCGTGGATGAAATTGCCTGCCATGTAGGGCAATCTGTATCTGACGCAGATCCCACGCTAGACCGCGACGAGGTCGTCGGCGTGCACGGCGGGACGACGCATCTCGGTGGGTAGATCCGAAGTGGACCGGCCCAGTATGGTCGCCAGCTCGGCTGCGTCGTAGGCGACCACGCCGCGCGCCACCACCGTTGAATCCTGTGCCCGCAGCTCGACGACATCGCCGCCGTAGAACCGCCCGGAGAGCGCCGTGATGCCTGCGGCGAGTAGTGATCGCCGCTGCCGGACAACGGCATTGACCGCGCCGTCGTCGAGCGTCAACGTCCCGGCCACCTCGGCGGCGTAGCGCACCCAGAACC
>NZ_JBAUJR010000065.1:0-5052 GCF_049683935.1 Mycobacterium sp.
GTGTCGGGCATGCCCGCGGCTGGTGCAGTGGCGGGAACAGGTCGCCGTGGAAAAGCGCAGGTCATACGCCGACCAGCCGTACTGGGGCAGGCCTGCGCCGGGTTTCGGATCGACGAGGCCGCGCATCCTGGTCGTCGGATTGGCGCCGGCGGCACACGGCGCCAACCGCACCGGACGGGTGTTCACCGGTGATCGGTCGGGAGATTTCCTGTTCGGGTCGCTGCATCGTTGTGGTCTGGCGAACCAGCCGACGTGCACCGACAGCGCAGACGGGTTGGTGCTCAACGATGTTCGGGTGGCGGCAGCGGTGCGGTGTGCACCGCCGGCGAACGCGCCGACGCCGGCCGAGCGCGCCGATTGTGCGCCGTGGCTGGATGCCGAGTGGCGGCTCATCGGGTCGGACGTGAAGGTGATCGTCGCGCTCGGCGGGTTCGCCTGGCAGGTGACGCTGGCGATGATCCGCCGCACCGGCGGGACCGTGGGCACGCCCACGCCGAAGTTCGGCCACGGCACCATCGCGACGCTGGGCGTCGAGGGTGGTCACGTAGCGCTGGTGGGCTGTTACCACCCCAGCCAGCAGAACACCTTCACCGGCAGGCTCACCTCGGCGATGATGGACGAGGTCTTCGCCACCGCCCGCGCGATTTCGGCGCGCTGAACGACCCCCGCGGTCGACCGGCGCGCCCGATTCGCAAGGAATGGGCCCGAAGCCACGGGGAACGTCCGGCGGCCAACAGGCGTTGCACACTCAATGCGTCTTTCTGTTCTCGACCTCGTCCCGGTGCGCTCCGACCAGAGCACCTCGGCTGCGCTGTCCGCGACCACCCGTCTCGCCCAGACCGCGGACAGGCTCGGCTACACGCGCTACTGGATCGCCGAGCACCACAACATGCCGTCGGTTGCCGCGACCAGCCCGCCGGTGCTGATCGCCCACCTGGCCGCCCAGACCTCGGCGCTGCGGCTGGGGTCGGGCGGGGTGATGCTGCCCAATCACGCGCCGCTGGCCGTCGCCGAGCAGTTCGCGCTGCTGGAAGCCGCGCATCCCGGCCGTATCGATCTGGGCATCGGTCGCGCGCCCGGTTCGGATCCGGTGACGTCGATGGCGCTGCGGGGTGCCGCAGGGCGTGACGATCGTGACATCGAGGCTTTCCCCGAATATCTCGACGACGTGGTGTCGCTGATGAGCGCCCGCGGTGTGCGGGTGCCGCTACCGCGCGACCTGATGCGTGACAACTACATCCTGAAGGCGACCCCGGCCGCGGTCAGCGAGCCCACGCTGTGGCTGCTCGGCTCGTCGATGTACTCGGCACGGCTGGCTGCGGCCAAGGGCCTGCCCTACGTCTTCGCCCACCACTTCTCCGGCCAGGGCACCGAGGAGGCGTTGCGGACCTACCGCACGCAGTTCCGGCCCAGCGAGCAGGCCGCCGAGCCGGTGACATTCCTGACGGTCAACGCCGCGGTGGCCGAAACCCGGGACGAGGCAACACGTTTGATCCTGCCGAACCTGCAGATGATGGGTCGGCTGCGGACGGGTCAGCCGATGGTGCCACTGGACCTCGTCGAGGATGCCGAGCAGCAGCGGGTCAGCCCGCAGGCGCAGGCGATCATCGACGCGGGCCTGCGCCAGGCCGTGATGGGCTCACCCGCCGAGGCGGCAGACCAGGTGCGTGCGCTCGCGGAGCGGTTCGGCGTGGACGAGGTGATGATCCACCCGGTCGCCTCAGCGTTCCGTGGCACCGACCCGGCCACGGCTCCCGGTCGCGAGCGCACCTTGGAGCTGCTGGCCAAGGAGCTGTTCTAAGGGGAGAGCCGGACGATCGGGATCGGCCGCGACGTCCGCTTCTGATAACCGTCGTAGCGGTCCGAGTTCTGCGAGTTCACCAGCTGCCACATCCGGGCGTAGTCGGGATCATCGGGAAGCACCGGCGTCGCCGTCACAGGAAATCGCCTTGGGCCGACGTTGATCTCGACGTTCGGGTTGGCCTTGAGGTTGTGGTACCACCCGGGCGCTTTCGGGTCACCGCCCTTGGAGGCGACCACCAGATAGTCGCCGCGGTCGGGGAAGTACGACAGGGTGTTCGTGCGCTGTTTGCCGGTCTTGGCACCCACGGTGTGCAGCAGCAGGCTCGGCGCCACACCGGGCAGCGGGATGCGGTGTCCCAGGCGACCGTTGGTGCTCTTGTAGACCTTGTCGTGCACCATCAGCAGCCGGTATCCGATGTTCTGCTCGATCCACAGTGCGATGCCCATGGCGTCAATCCTTCTCTGCGGTGTCGATCCGCGCCAGTGCCTCGCGCAGCAGTCGACCGGACTGCTCGCGGTCGGGATCCCGCCGAACGAACATGCCCTTGGCGAAGGACAACTTGTCGCCGGTACGTCGCGGCACCACATGGAGATGGATGTGGAACACCGACTGGAACGCGGCCTTGCCGTCGTTGATGGCGATGTTGTTGCCGTCTGCGTGCAGACCGGAGACCCGTGCCGCTCTGGCGATGCGCTGGCCGAGGGTCGCCATCCCGGCCACGGTGTCCGGCGGAGTGTCGGTCAGATCGACGACGTGGTCCTTCGGGAAGACCAGCGTGTGCCCCTTGGTGAACGGTCGGATGTCGAGGATGGCGAGGTAGTCCTCGTCCTCGTAGATCCGGATGGCGGGGGCATCGCCGGCGACGATGGCACAGAACACGCAGGACATCCCGTCACGCTAATGGGTATCGATCGACCACGGACCACCGCGTCCCGGCGCACAATGGCCGACGTGCACCCCGACGATCTCGCCTTCGCCGGCGCTGCTGCGCAGGCGCGACTCCTGGCCGACGGGGTGATCACTGCGCCCGCGCTGGTCGAGACGTACCTCCGCCGCATCGCTGCTCTCGACCCGGTGCTCAGGTGCTACCGGGTGGTGCTGGCCGACAGCGCGCGGCACGAGGCCGTCGCCGCCCAGGGTCGACTCGATGCCGGGGAGCGGCTTCCGCTACTCGGGGTGCCGGTCGCGATCAAGGACGACATCGACGTCGCGGGTGAAGTCACCACCTACGGAAGTGCCGCCCACGGGCCGGGTCGAACCCGCGACGCCGACGTCGTCGGCCGCCTTCGCGACGCGGGCGCGGTGATTCTCGGCAAGACCGCGGTGCCGGAGATGATGATCTGGCCCTTCACCGAGACCCTCACCTTCGGAGCCACCCGAAACCCGTACAACACCGAGTTCACGCCGGGCGGCAGCAGTGGCGGCAGCGGTGCCGCGGTGGCAGCGGGTCTGGCGGGGTTGGCCGTGGGTTCCGATGGCATGGGGTCGATTCGGATTCCGTCGACGTGGTGTGGGTTGTTCGGGATGAAGCCCCAACGCGATCGTGTTCCGCTGGCACCCCACGACGACGCCTGGAGCGGGCTGAGCGTGAACGGTCCGATGGCGCGCACCGTCGAGGATGCCGCGGTGTTCCTGGACGCGACGACGACGTTGCCCGGCCCGGACGGCGGATTCGTCGGTGCTGTCCGACGCTCGCCCGGGCGTCTACGAATTGCGTTGAGCGACAAGGTTCCACCGCCCCTGGTCGCTCGTGTCGGCCGGGAGCAGCGGGCCGCACTCGTCGAAGCCGGCGTGCTGCTCCGAGACCTCGGCCATCACGTGGTGGAGCGCGATCCGGACTATCCGCCGTCGGCGGTCTACGCCCAGGCGTTGCCGCGGTACTTCCGCGGTGTCCACGACGACGTCGCGATGCTGCCGAATCCCGAGCGTCTGGACCGGCGCACCCGGTCGTTCGGCCGCATCGGCGCCCTGGTCTCCGATCGCAGGTTGGCGGCGATACGCGCCGCCGAACACGAAATCACCGCCCGCATCCTGGCGATCTTCGACGACGTCGACGTGGTGATCACGCCCGGTTCCGCGGCGGGACCGTCGCGCGTGGGTGCTTATCAGCGGCGCGGCGCGATCGCCACGGTTGCGCTGGTCTCCGCGCGGGTGCCGTTCCAGGCGATGTTCAATGTGACGGGCCAACCCGCGGCGGTGGTGCCGTGGGGTCTGGACGCGCACGGCATTCCGACGTCGATCCAGCTGGTGGGCAGGCCGTGTGACGAAGCGACCCTGTTGTCGCTGAGCGCGCAGATCGAGACGGCGCGGCCTTGGCGGGATCGACGCCCGGCGGTGTCCTAACCGCTCAGCGCTCGACGCCACGCGGAGAGCTTGTCGTCGAATCGCACAGTGTGTGCGGGGCTGGTGGAGGGGAGTGTCGCGTAGCTCAGCGGTTGTTCGACAGCAACGAGTCTGCGGTAATTCTTCGCCGCGGCCGCACCGTTGAACAACACCCGGGTGATGGTCGGGTGGGCTGAGAACAATGCGCCGAAGTCGTTGGCCACCATGCTATCCCGTTCCACAGCCGCGTCCAGGCTGCCGACTCGGCGACACGATCTCAGCACATCCCACACGGCGACGCCGGCTCCCGTCAGGGCCGTGACCCGGTCTTCGTAGGGCACGGCCGGGTCGAACCCGAAGAGTGCGGCGGCGATCGGCCAGAACGCGTTGCGCGGATGTGCGTAGTACTGTTGCGCGTCCAGCGACGCGACCCCCGGCATGTTGCCGAGTATGAGGATGCGCGCGCCGGCGGCGATGATCGGCGGGAATCCCTGCAACGTCGGCGGGTTCATCGCTCATGTCTATCGCACCGACGGGGGCCGTATACCGTGGGCAGGTGGGTGATGACGTCGATCTCGAGACATCGGGACTGCTGGACGGGCTCGAAGGTGACGCGCGGGCCGAGCGCGCCGAATTGATCGAATGGCTTCTGCAGCGGGGAGTCCGTGCGGAGCAGATCCGCGCCACCCCGGCGCCGATGCTGCTGGGCTCCCGGCGCGCCATCGGCGACGACGGCGTGTACGTGTCCGCACGCGAGGCAGCGGCCAAAGCCGGCGTCGACCTCGAGTTGTTCGAGCGGATTCAGCGGGCCATGGGGCTGCCCAGGGTCGACGATCCGGACGCCGCGGTGTTTCTGCGTGCCGACGCCGAGGCGGCGAAGTTCACCCGGGAGTTCCTCGCAGCGGGCATCGATGCCGACGAGCTGG
>NZ_JBAUJR010000066.1:0-1717 GCF_049683935.1 Mycobacterium sp.
GGTGCCCGGCCGGACGGTCTGACCCAGCAACGCCACACAGCGGCACCGCACGGCATCGATCTGGGGCCGCTGCAGCCGCGACTGCCCGATCTGCTGCGCACCCCCTCGGGCCTGATCGAGCTCGCGCCGCCCCAGCTGATCGCCGATGCGCAGCGCCTGCGTGACTCGCTGGGGCACCGCAGCGGCGGGTTCGTCCTCATCGGTCGCCGGCACCTGCGGTCCAACAACAGCTGGATGCACAACCTGCCCGCGCTGGCCGGCGGCACGAACCGGTGCACCCTGCGGATCCACCCCGACGACGCCGCCGAACTCGGGCTGTCCGACACCGCCGTGGTCAAGGGCTCTGGCGGCGAATTGGTGGTGCCGATCGAGGTCACCGAAGACATCCGCCGCGGGGTGCTGTCGCTGCCGCACGGCTGGGGACACGACCGGGACGGAACCGGGCAGAAGCTCGCCGCCGGTCAGCCCGGGGTCAACGTCAACCAGCTCAACGACGGCACGGCGCTGGACCCGCTCTCCGGCACCGCGGTGCTCAACGGAATTCCGGTGGTCGTGAGTCCCGGCTAGGTACTGGAGATCAGGTCAGTTCCCAGATGACGGTCACCGAGAAGCCGACCGTCTGCTGACCCGGCTCGAGCGGAACGGCGGCCTCCATCATTCCCCGCGGCGCCTGCATCGGGATAGGCGGTGTCGGGCCGCCCGTCTCCGAGATCGAGATGACGCTGCCGAGATCGAGGCCCGAGAGCTCCGCGTACTGTTCGGCGCGGTCCTTGGCGTCCTCGAACGCCCGGGCCCTGGCGTCGCGCACCAACTGCGAATCGTCCTCGATGGAGTAGCTGATCGAGTTGATCCGGGTGGCGTTGCCGCCGGTGCTGACGATCAGCCCGATCGCGTCCGAGGCCAGGTCGAGGTCCCGGATCGTCACGTTGATCGAGTTGGTGGCGCGGTAGGCGGCGATGGTGGTGTCGTCTGCGCCGTACTGCGGCTGCAGGTCGGCCTGGGTGGTCGCCAGGTCGTTGCGGTCGATACCGAGTTCGACGAGCGCGTCGATGACGGCCTGCTGACGCTCGTTGGTCTGGTTCATCGCGCCGGTGGCATCGGGTGCCAGGAACTCCATCGACGCGTTCACGGTCAATGTGTCGGGCGAGCCCTGGACCTGCCCGGCGCCGACGACCGTCACCTGGCGGGTGTCGGCATCGGGGGTCAGCGTCGGGCCCGGCTGGGCATCACACGCGGTCAGCGCAGCGGCTGCGGCGCCCGCCGCGGCGAGGCACATGAGCTTGGTCCTGGCCGTCTTCACTCCCGGTGCGATCGACATTCCTGGCACCCTAGGTCATCGGGGAAACGAATCCGCGAAGAAGTCGAGCAGCGCCCGGCTGATGTCGTGTGGGCGCTCCTCGGTCAGCCAGTGGCCGGCCCCGTCGATCATCAGCTCGCGGTACTCGCCGGAGACGACCTCGCGGGCGCGGTGCCGCGGGGTGTACGCCAGCGTGGCGTCGGCGGTGCCGCCGATGAACAGCGCGGGCGCCTCGATCGTCGCGGCCGGTGGCTCGGCCGTCAGCTCCCAGTTGCGGTCGAAACACCGGTACCAGTTCAGCGGGCCGGTGAACCCGTGGCAGGTGAACTCCTCGACGTAGACCCCGAAGTCGGCCGGGCTGAGCCAGTCCGGAAGGCCACCCGGCTCCGGGATGCGGTCGAGGAACCCCTGCGGCCCGGC
>NZ_JBAUJR010000067.1:0-6001 GCF_049683935.1 Mycobacterium sp.
GCCAACCGCGCGCGGCCCCAAGCGATACCTGGTGGCTACGGAGAGTAATCTCCCGGAAACCAGCCCGTGGTTTCCTCGTATCAGACTTTGTTTCATACGAGAGATCACGCTGGAGGCGTCATGACAAGCACCGAAGCTCCGACTTTCCTGGTGACATCCGGCTTCTGGCAGACCCTGCCGCAGATGCCGTTGGAGCAGTATCCGGGCACCGAGGGCTTCATCGACGACGTCTACGCCAACCCCAACGGTGTGCCGATGTGCTCGGGCTACTTCGAACTCCGCAACACCGACGCCCCGCTGGACTACTACTACGACTACGACGAGATGAAGATCGTGCTCGAAGGCGAGTTCCGCCTGGAGAACGCGGACACCGGACAGGTGCAGATCGCCAAGGCGAAGGACGCCATCTTCTTCCCTAAGGGTTCGCGCATCCTGTTCTCCACCCCGGACCGAGCCCTGGCGTTCTACGTCGGCTACCGGTCGTTCGCGCCGTGATCTTCTGTACGACAGCATGATCGAGCGATTCCGAGTCGCGCCGGGATCGGTCACCGCGGTCCAGGTGTACGGGGGTGATCGACTAGAGATCATCGACCGTCACGGCCGCCAGCCCGCTGAACTGACCGTGCTCGCCCCCGACCCCCGCGCTGTCACCGGCGCACGACCCGACGCTACGGCGACCGTGCTGCGGCATCTGGTCGCCGGACCCGACGAGAACGGCTACGCCGCCGGTCGCATCCTGACGCTGCTGTCCCGACACCGGGTGGATCAGCACAACGCCGTGGCCACCCGACTCTTCGACGCGGACTCGGCGGCGGGCGCCCGCGTCGGCTTCGCCGTCGACGACGACGCCGTGGTCCTCGTCGCCGCGCCGGCATCGCCGATGCGCCTGTCGCAAGCCGACCCGAACCCGCCCTCGGAAGTGGTGGTCGAGGTCCGTCGCGCCGATCCCGCTCGGCCCGAACCGCAGGAACTGCCCGCACCGTTGGCAGAACCGCTGTGGGACATGCACATCGACGCCTCGACCGCATCGTCCTATGAAGTGCGTGCCGGCCAGTTCATCCAGATCATCGATGTGGCGGGCCGGCAATGTTCGGACTTCCTGGCCTTCGACGCCCACGCCCTCGGCGAAGGCTCCGAGTTCGGACTGGACGCCACCACCACCCGGACCATCGGCGGTGGCGCCTACCCGCAACCGGGGCTGTTCGGGAAGTTCTTCGACCGGCGCGCGCGCCCACTCGTCGAGGTGGTTCGCGACACGGTCGGTCGCCACGACACGTTCGCGCTGGCGTGCACCGCCAAGTACTACGCCGACCAGGGTTACCCGGGGCACGTCAACTGCACGGACAACTTCAACGTCGCCCTCGACAGGTTCGGCATCGCCGCCCGCCAGGGATGGCCGGCCCTGAACCTGTTCTACAACACCGCCTTCGACGCACAGCATCAGTTGATCTCCGACGAGCCGTGGTCGCGGGCCGGTGACTACGTGTTGTTCCGCGCGTCCACAGACCTGGTCTGCGCATCGTCGGCGTGCCCCGACGACATCGATCCGGCCAACGGCTGGCTGCCCACCGACATCCACGTCCGTGTCTACGACTCGACCAGGAGGTTCTCTGTGGCGGTGGGACACCGGCTCACGCCGGAATCGGAGCCGGTGCTGACCAAGCCGACCGCTTTTGCGCCCCGAACCGAGAAGCTGACAGCACAGTTCACCGAGTACCGCGGCTACTGGCTGCCCACCGGCTTCGACAACTTCGGAGCGCACCAGGAGTACTGGGCGTGCCGCGAGCGGGTCGCCGTGATGGATCTGTCGGCGCTGCGCAAGTTCGAGGTGCTCGGCCCGGACGCCGAGGCGCTGCTGCAGGCGACGCTCACCCGCAACATCCGCCGGTTGGCCCGCGGTCAGGTCGTGTACTCGGCGATGTGCACCGAGGCCGGCGGCGTCGTCGACGACTGCACCGTGCTCCGTCTGGGCGACAACAATTTCCGATTCATCGGTGGTGACCCGTACGACGGTGTCTGGCTGCGCACCCAGGCGGACAGGCTCGGCTTGAAGCAGGTCTGGATCAAGGACTCCTCCGATCAGATGCACAACATCGCCGTCCAGGGGCCGGCGAGTCGAGACGTGCTCGCCGACCTGGTGTGGAGTCCGCCGGGCCAACCGGCGTTGCGGGATCTGGGCTGGTTCCGCTTCCTGATCGGGCGCCTGGGCGGTCCCGAAGGGGTGCCGCTGCTCGTATCGCGTACCGGGTACTCCGGCGAACTCGGCTACGAACTGTGGGTCCACCCCGATGACGCCGAGACGCTGTGGGACCGGGTGTGGGACGCCGGCGCACCGCACGGTCTGGCGCCCCTCAGTCTGGATGCACTGGAACTGTTGCGGGTCGAGTCCGGTCTGATCGCCGCGGGCAACGAATTCGACGACCAGATCGATCCTTTCGAAGCCGGCATCGGGTTCACCGTCCCGCTGAAGACCAAGGCCGACGACTTCGTCGGCCGGGAGGCGCTGATCGAACGGAAGGCACATCCGCAGCGCACACTGGTCGGTCTTCGCCTCGACGGAAACGAGGTCGCCGGGCACGGCGACTGTGTGCACATCGGCCGCTCCCAGGTCGGCGTCATCACCAGCGGTGTCCGCTCCCCCATCCTGAGCACGAGTATCGCGTTGTGCCGCATCGCTGTTCAGTACACCGAGCCCGGCACCAAGGTCGAGGTCGGCAAGCTCGACGGTCACCGCAAGCGAATACCCGCCACCGTCAGCACCTTTCCGTTCTACGACCCCGACAAGTCCCGTCCCCGCGCGTGAGCGCACCAAGGAGGAATCCCATGCCTCGCACGGCGATCATCGGCGCAGGCCCCTGCGGCCTGGCGGCACTGCACGCGTTCGAACAGTCGCGCCTCGACGGCGTCGACGTCGGCGAGGTGGTGTGTTTCGAGAAGCAGAGCGACTGGGGCGGGTTGTGGAACTACACCTGGCGCACGGGCCTGGATCCTCACGGCGATCCGGTACATGGCAGCATGTACCGCTACCTGTGGTCGAACGGCCCCAAGGAGTGTCTGGAGTTCTCCGACTACTCTTTCGACGAGCATTTCGGCGGTCCGATCCCGTCTTTCCCGCCGCGATAAGTGCTGTTCGACTACATCGTCGGACGCGCCAAGAAGAGCAATGTGCGCCAGTTCGTCGAGTTCGACACCGCGGTTCGCGACGTGGTCTTCGACAACGCCGCGTTCACCGTCACGGTGGAGTCCCGGCAGCCCGGCCACAGCGCGCTGCGCACCGAGACGTTCGACCATGTCATCGTCGCGACCGGGCACTTCTCCACCCCGAACGTGCCGGAATATCCTGGTTTCGAATCGTTTCCCGGTCGCATCCTGCATTCGCACGATTTCCGGGACGCTGTGGAGTTCGCGGGCAAGGATCTGCTGATCCTCGGTAGCAGCTACTCCGCGGAGGACATCGCGCTGCAGTCGCTGAAGTACGGCGCGGGGTCGATCACCATCGCCTACCGCAATGCGCCGATGGGATTCGGCTGGCCCGACGGGATCTCCGAAGTGCCTGCTCTGCAGCACCTCGAGGGCCGGACCGCCCATTTTGCCGATGGCAGCACCCGCGAGGTCGACGCCATCATCATGTGCACCGGCTACCAGCATCACTTCCCGTTCATCACCCCCGAGCTGAGGCTGTCGACGACCAACAACCTCTATCCCGAATGCCTTTACAAGGGCGTGGTCTGGACCGCCAACCCGAAGCTGATGTACCTGGGCATGCAGGATCAGTACTACACGTTCAACATGTTCGACGCCCAGGCGTTCCTGGCTCGCGACGTCGTTCTCGGTCGGGTGGACGTGCCCACCGCCGAGGTGATGAACGCCGACATCGCCGACTGGCGGGTGAGATACGCCGAGGTGGCTGATGTCATGGGGCAGATCGACTTCCAGACCGACTACGTACGCGACCTGATGACCATGACGGACTATCCGGACTTCGACATCGACCTCGTCCGGAAACACTTCGTGGACTGGGAGCACGACAAGGACGCCAGCATCACCGGCTACCGCGACCGCAGCTTCGCCTCACCGTGCACGGGCACCGTCGGGCCGGCACCGCACACCACCTGGTGGGACGAACTCGACGACAGCTCGGCGCGCTTCCTGCGGAGATAACCTGCGCATCCGGGTTTGACCCGGGGTCCCGACAGGGCTTAGGTGTGAGGCAGCACAGACCTGCCACTTCCAAAGGGCCCGCGCTTGCGGCGGCGTTCGGGTTCATGCTCCCGGTGTCCACACCGCAGAACGCGATCGTCTACGGTTCGGGGGTGGTCAGAATCACGACGATGATCCGATCAGGGATCTCCTTCGACATCCTCGGCGCCTTCCTGATCATCCTGCTGTTGCCGATCCTGGTCGGGCTGATGGGCCTGGGCACGTGAGCGGGCAGAAGATCGCCGTCATCCCCGGTGACGGTATCGGCACCGACGTGACCGCCGCAGCGCGCACCGTGCTCGACGCCGTGGCGGCCAAACACGAAATCGACTTGGAATACACCGAATTCGACTGGTCGTGCCAGCGTTACGCCGAGGTCGGTGCGATGATGCCCGATGACGGGCTGGACACGCTGCGCAGGTTCGACGCGATTTTGCTGGGCGCGGTCGGCTGGCCCGGCGTTCCCGACCATGTGTCGCTGTGGGGGCTGCTGATCCCCATCCGAAGGGAGTTCCGCCAGTACGTCAACCTGAGGCCGATCCGGCTGTTCCCCGGCGTGACGGGGCCGTTGCGCACCGACGCGGACATCGACTTCGTGGTGGTCCGGGAGAATGTCGAGGGCGAGTACAGCGAGATCGGCGGCCGCCTCAATCGTGGCCTGCCCGACGAGATCGCCGTACAGGAATCGGTGTTCACCCGTGTCGGGGTGAGCCGGATCGCCGACTACGCCTTCGAATTGGCCAGCACGCGGCGGGGTCACGTGACGTCGGCGACCAAGTCCAACGGCATCGTGCACACGTTGCCGTTCTGGGACGAGGTCGTTGCCGAGCGCGCGGCCCGGTTCCCGGATGTGGAGTTGGCCAGCGAGCACATCGACGCGCTGGCCGCGAAGTTCGTCCTGCATCCGGAGCGGTTCGACGTCGTCGTCGGATCGAACCTGTTCGGAGACATCCTGTCCGATCTCGCAGCCGCGGTAGCGGGATCCATCGGGATCGCCCCGTCGGCCAACCTCGACCCGAGCAAGCAGCACCCGTCGATGTTCGAACCGGTTCACGGTTCGGCGCCGGATATCGCGGGTCAGGGGATCGCCAATCCGGTCGGCGCGGTGTGGTCAGCGGCGTTGATGCTGTCGCATCTCGGTCACGAGGCGGCTGCCGACGACGTGCTCGCGGCGATGGAATCGACCCTTGCCGAGCCGGAGACCCGCACCCGCGACCTCGGCGGCACCGCATCCACTGAGCAGGTCACCAGCGCGTTGGTCGCTCGATTGCGCTGAGGCCGACCCCGGGCACGCCGAACGTGCATTCCTCGTCGTTACAACCCTCGACCAACGACAGGGAACGCACGTTCGCGAGCGAAAGAACGTCAGCAGGCGACGCCCGCGAACACCGCGCCGGTGACCAACGCGATCATCAACGCGACGTTCGGCATACCGCTGGACAGCGCGACCACCACACCGGCGACCGCGCCGACCAGGATGGCCATCATCAGGATGGCAAGCGCCCAGTTGACCGTCTCGGACGCGCGCACGGCACGTTGTGGTTCGACTTCGTGCGGGGCGAATGCGCCCTCGCTCACTCCGACCATGACCGTCCTCTCTGTGACTGCGCACACAATATAACGTCACAATGGTCTGCATCACACCATTGACGCCAAGGTTGTGACCTGCGAGGAAGTTCGAAAGCTCAACTAACAGAAGTGATTAGGCCCGCTAATCGCAATCGGGGCGCCGGTAACGTGGTTTCCGGTGACGATCACGAGGCTGGCCGCGCTGACGGCAGTGACGGCGGTGCTGGTGCAG
>NZ_JBAUJR010000068.1:0-7652 GCF_049683935.1 Mycobacterium sp.
CGACGGCGGTGACGTTGACAGCGATCAACTGGACTTCGTCCGTCAGAGATGTCTCCAGGACAGATCCCGTTGTGCCGAATCCGGCAGCGAGTACCACCAAACCGATATCGATCCGGTCTGTCAGGTCTGCCACCGTGTCGACGCCGCCGGGGTCGGCCAGATCTGCCGGCAGCACCAGCGTCTCGATGCCGTGGTCGGCGGCCAGTTCGGCCGCCAGCGCTTCCAGCTTGTCCTGACTGCGGGCGCAGAGGACGACGTTGATTCCGTCGGCGGCGATCTGGCCTGCCAGTGCCTTGCCTATGCCGTCACTGGCGCCGGTGATCAGCGCCCACGAGCCGTATCGGTCGGCGTGTCTCATGCTGCGATCTCCTTCGTCGGGTGTGCGGGCAGATACGCGAGCACGAAGAACGCGCCCACCAGGCAGACCGCGGCGGCGGTCAGACAACCGGCCTGAAGACCGGACATGAACGCGTCGCTGACGGTGTCACGCAACGTCCCCGCCACGGCGGTCGGTGACTGGGCGGCTACCTGCAGACCCTGTGCCAGGCCTTCGCGCGCTGTCTGAAGAGCGGCGTTCGGGGCAGCCTGCAGGATCTCGCTGTCATCGAGCGAGCGGATGTACAGCGTGGAGAAGATGCTGCCCACGACAGCCACACCGAGCGTGCCGCCGATCTGACGGGTCGCGTCGTTGACCGCCGAACCGGCGCCTGCCTGGTCGGGCCGGACCACGCCCATGATCGAGTCCGTGGCCGGTGCCGTCGTCAGACCGAGACCGCCGCCGAGCAGTACCATCTGCATCGCGACCTCGATGTATGCGACGTCGACGTCGACGGTGGCCACCCAGGCGAACGCGGCGGTGAGCATCAGCAGACCGGCGAACACCACCACCTTGGTACCGATGCGGGACACCGCGAGCCGGGTCCCCAGCACGGACCCGACCGCGATCGACAACGCCACGGGCAGTATCCGCACCCCGGTCTCGAGCGGGCCGAAGCCCTGCAGCAACTGGAAGAACTGGGTGATCAGAAAGATGAAGCCGAACAGGGCGAAGAACGCCACGGTGACCGCACCGCTGGCCGCGCTGAACCTCAGGTTGGCGAACAGGCTGACGTCGAGCAGCGGATCGTGTTGGCGTCGTTCCCACCAGATGAAGCAGACCGCCGCCGTCACCGCCACGCCGAAGCCGAGCACCGTGGGCGCCGAGGTCCATCCGTGTTCGGGTGCCTCGATGATCGTGTACACCAGGGCGCCCAGCATCACGACCGACAGCACGAGGCCGCCGCGGTCGAGTCGAGCGCCGGCTTCTGCGGTCGAGGGCGGGATGAACACCGCAGCACCGACGATGGCGACGACGGCGATCGGCGCCAAGGCCAAGAACAAACTGCCCCACCAGAACGACTCCAACAGTGCGCCACCGAGGATCGGGCCGATGGCCACCCCGAGTCCCGTCACCGCGCCCCACACGCCGATGGCCGCAGCCCGTTGCTTCGGATCACGGAAGGTGTCGGTGATGATGGCCAGCGTGGTCGGGTAGATCAGGGCCGCCGAGACACCCATCACCAGCCGCATCCCGATGAGCGATTCGGTCGACGTGCACAGCGCCGCCCCCACGCTGCTGGCCGCGAACAGTGCCAGCCCCGCGATCAGCGTGCCGCGGCGGCCGAACTTGTCGCCGACGGTACCGCCGGCAAGTACCAGTGCGGCGAACGTCAGATTGTAGGCGTCGACGATCCACTGAAGTCCGCGCGTGGAAGCACCGAGCTCCGAGTTCAGGGTTGGCAGAGCCACATTGACGATGGTGGTTTCCACGTTGATGGCCAGGGCGGCTACCAGGACAACGGTGAGGATGAGGGCGGGCCGGTGCCTCGGCGGAGCCGAGTGCGTGCCTGCCGGATGGCTATCGGACTGGGTGACCATGAGCGGGCTCCGCCTTTAGATGTTTACATCGCTAACATGCTGACCATCGCAGACGATGTTAGTCCTGTCAACATCGAACACCTGCGGGTCAGCGCAAGCTGCCGGATATCCCGTCGAGCAGACGGTCGGTGATCAGCTGTTTGCGCACCGGGTCCGCCGCGCTCAAGGGTCCGTCGATGAACAGCGTGGAAAGCCCGTGCACCGCCGCCCATGCCGCTTCGTCGAGGCCGTCGCGCCGATCCGGGGACAGCACGCCCACGGCGACGAGGTCGTCCAAGCACCGGATCAGAATCTGGAACGGGTGATGCGCTTCCGCGGCATCGGCATCGGCATCGGCATCGGCACCGTCGTCGCCGGAGGTGTGACGCGAGTGGCTGTCGGGTTCCCTGTGGGCGAAAGCTGTTCGGAACAAGCCGGGTTCGGCAAGAGCGAAGTCGACGTAGCCCTGTCCGGTGGCGCGGAGTCTACCGAGGGCGCGTTTGGCCCTGGGGCCGCGCGTCGGCACCGCGTTCAGGCGTGCGGCCATCGCGTCCGTCATCCGGGCGATCGCGTAATCGGTGACCGCGTCGAGAAGGGCGTCCCGATCGGAGTAGTGGCGATATGCCGCAGAATTGCTGACGCCGGCCATCCGCTGGACGTCCCGCAGCACCACCGCATCGGGCCCACCTGCCCTGGCCAGATCGACGGCGTGCTCGAGCAGTGTCTGGCGAAGATTGCCGTGGTGGTAGTTGTCGGAGGCTGTCCGAGAGCGTCGAGTTGTCAGATGTCACCCGTGTCCGTTGCCGATGTTGACGATCGTAACATCGCCCGAGTTGACACCCGTCAACTTGGGCGAAGTAGAGTCTGATCATGCAGATCCGCGACACCGCCGTTGCCACGCCCGACAAGCCTGCGATCGTCATGTACCCGTCCGGGACGGTGGTGACGTTCGGCGAACTGGAGGCCCGGGCCAATAGGCTGGCGCACTTCTTCCGGGCCGCGGGTCTGGTCGAGGGGGATGCCGTTGCGATCCTGATGGAGAACAGCGAGCACATGCACACGGTGATGTGGGCGGCGCGTCGGGCCGGCCTCTACTACGTGCCCATCAACACGCACCTGACCGCCGCCGAGGCGGCCTACATCGTCGACAACAGCGCCGCCAAGGCGATCGTCGGCTCGGGCACACTCAAGGACACACTCGCCGGTCTCGCCGCAGAACTGCCCAAGGGCTTGCCCGCGGTCCTGGTCATCGCCGACGGCCAACTCGACGGGTGGCAGACCTACCCCGAATGTGTTGCCGATCAAGCAGATACACCGATCGCCGACGAGATCGAAGGCGACCTGCTGCAGTACTCGTCGGGCACCACCGGCCGGCCGAAGGGCATCAAACGCGAACTGCCGCACCTGCCTCCGGCCGAAGTGCCCGGGCTGATGGCCGCGCTGGTGTCCTTCTGGATGCATCCCGACGCCGTCTACCTGAGCCCCGCGCCGCTCTATCACACCGCCCCGTCGGTGTGGTCCATGCAGACGCAGGCCGGTGGCATCACGACCGTGGTGATGGAGAAGTTCGACGCCGAGGGGGCGCTGGACGCGATCGCCAAGCACCGCGTCACGCATGGTCAGTTCGTCCCGGTGATGTTCACGCGGATGTTGAAACTGCCTGCCGACAAGCGGTTGTCCTATGACGTGTCGAGCCTGGAGAGGGTGATGCACGCGGCCGCGCCGTGCCCGGTGGACATCAAGAAGCAGATGATCGACTGGTGGGGCCCGATCGTCGACGAGTACTACGCGTCCTCGGAGGCGCACGGGTCCACGCTGATCACGGCCGACGAGTGGCTGGCACACCCCGGGTCGGTCGGCAGACCGCTGGCAGGCGCACTGCACATCCTCGACGAGGAGGGAAACGAACTGCCCCCCGGCAAGGCCGGTGAGATCTACTTCGAGGGCGGCTTCGACTTCGAGTACCTCAACGATCCGGGCAAGACCGCCTCGTCCCGCGATGCGCGCGGCTGGAAGACGGTGGGCGACATCGGTTATGTCGACGAAGAGGGGTACCTCTACCTCACCGACCGCAGGCATCACATGATCATCTCCGGCGGGGTCAACATCTATCCGCAGGAGGCCGAGAACCTGCTCGTCACCCACCCGAAGGTGATGGACGCCGCGGTCTTCGGCATCCCCGACGACGAGATGGGGCAGAGTGTCAAAGCTGCGGTGCAGACCGTCGATCCCGCCGACGCCACTTACAGCTTCGCCGATGAACTGATCACCTGGCTGCGAGACCGGTTGGCGCACTACAAATGTCCGCGCTCGATCTCGTTCGAGGTGCAACTCCCCCGTACCGACACCGGCAAGCTGTACAAGCAGGAGCTCATCAAGAAGTACTCGTGACCACCCAGAATGAAGTCGAACTTGCCGGAGGGGTGATCGTCGCGATCGGATCCCCCTCCGATGAAGCGACTTTCACCCTCACCGAGGCGCCCTCGGCCGACCGTCGTGTGGTGACCGTCGAATCGCTGCCAGACGCGCTTGCCGAACTGACCGAACGCTGCCGACGATGGCCGCAGGCCGCGGCCGTTTGTGACGACGTGTTGCGCGCCCTCGACCCGAAAGGGCCGACCTTCGCCGGGATTGTCACCGAATCGTTGGGGTACTCGACGCTGCAGGCCGGCACCGAGTTCGGGCGCTGGCTCGCCGAACGCGGGCCGGCACACGTCCCAGAGATTCCGAATCCCGTTGAGGCGCAGCGGGTTGGCGACTGTCTGCTGATCAGGTTCAACCGGCCGCAGCGTCACAACGCATTCTCGACCGATGCTCGGGCGGCGCTGCTGGAGGTGTTGGAGGTCGCCCGGCTGGACCCGTCGATCAGCGAGGTCGTGCTGTCGGGCAACGGGCCGTCATTCTGCAGCGGGGGAGATCTCGCCGAATTCGGCACCTTCGTCGACCCTGCGGCCGCGCACCTGGCCCGCACCCGCCACAGCCCCGCTCTGGCACTCGACGAGATCACCGCGCGACTCAGCCGTACCTGCTGTGCTGACATTCACGGGCAGGTGCAGGGCAGCGGGCTGGAGATGGCCGCGTTCTGCGGCTGGGTGCGGTGTCATCCCGACGCGGCGCTCGGGCTGCCGGAACTCCGTCTCGGTCTGATCCCCGGAGCCGGCGGCACCGTCAGCATCACCCGGCGTATCGGCCGATGGCGCACCGCCTATCTGGTGCTGTCCGGTCGCTCGATCGACCCGGAGACCGCGTTGCGGTGGGGACTGGTCGACGAGGTCAGCGCTGACGTGCCGGTCGGACGATGACCTCGTTGACGTCGACCTCGGCCGGTTCGTCGATCGCATAGGCGATGGCGCGCGCGATCGCTTCGGGCGGGATCGCGTCGGCGCGGTAGTCGCGCATGGCCTCCGCGGCGATGGGATCGGTGATGGTGCCGGCGAGTTCGGACTCGACCACTCCGGGGGAGATGGTCGTGACCCGAATCGACGGGTCCACCTCCTGGCGCAGCCCCTCGGTGATCGCCCATGCGGCGTGTTTGGTGGCGCAGTACACCGCACCCGTAGCCACCACCTCGTGCGCACCGACCGAGGCCACGGTGACGAAGTGTCCGTCGCCCTGGCGTTGGAAGTGCGGCAGCGCGGCGGCGATGCCGTGCAGCAGTCCGCGGACGTTGACGTCGATCATGGCGTTCCACTGGTCGACCAACAACGCGTCCAGCCGGGACAGCGGCATGACCCCGGCGTTGTTGACGAGGACATCCACGCGACCGTGCGTGGCCACGGCGTCGTCGACGAACGCGGCCGTGTCTGCCCGGTCGGTGACGTCGAGTCGGCGCACCGACAGGCTGCCACCGGACTGTTCGCCGTCGACAGCATCGGCGAGGGCCGCCAGTTTGTCCTCCCGGCGCGCGCCGGCAACAACGTGGTGACCCGCGCGCACCAGGTGGGTGGCGACGGCGGCGCCGATACCGCTGCTGGCGCCGGTGATGAGAACGATCTTCGATTCGGTCATGAATCCAGCGTGTGCCACCGGCGCCCCGCACAGCCATGGTGCATCGCACCCCTGTCAGGGGACCGTTTCGGTGTTTAGGCTGGAAATCGTGGCCGAACTGGGTGAGTACCTGAAGAGTCGACGGGCCGCGGTCGGTCCCGCCGACGTGGGTCTGACCAGCATGGGTGTCCGCCGGGTGCAGGGACTGCGCCGCGAGGAGGTGGCGCTGCTGGCCGGGGTCAGCGTCGACTACTACGGCCGCCTGGAGCAGGGCCGTGAGCGGTCGCCGTCGGTCCAGGTGCTCGAGTCGCTGGCGGCGGCGCTCCGCCTCGACGACGACGGCCGCAGCCATCTGTTCCGCCTGGCCGGGCTGGCTCCACGGGTGCAGCCCAGCCAGGTGTCCGCCCGCGTGGATCCGGCGCTGTTGCGGTTGATGGAGGCCTGGCCCGACAATCCGGCGCTGGTCTACAACCGCGCGTACGACATCCTGGCCGCCAACCCGCTGGCATCGGCCCTGTTCGGGGAACTGGGTGCGGTGGGCAACCTGATGCTGCTGGTGTTCACCGACCCGCGCGCCCACCACTTCTACGCCGACTGGCCCGAGATCGCGGAGAACTCCGTCGCCGGATTCCGGATGGCCTACGGCGCCGCCCCCGACGATCCCCGCACCCGGGCCGTGCTCGCTGAACTGCTGAACACGAGCACGGAGTTCACCGCCCTCTGGGAGCGCCGCGATGCGCGACGGAAGTCGTTGGCGGAGAAGACGTTCTGTCATCCCGAGATCGGACGTGTCACGCTGAGCATGCAGACGTTCGACGTGCGTTCCGCGCCGGGTCAGGAACTGGTGGTCTACGACGCGCCGCCGGGCAGCCCCAGCGGCGATGCGTTGAAGATGCTCGGCAGCATCGCCGCGACCTCGCGTCACGCTCAGGGCCGCAGCATCTGAGCGTGTCGCCGTCACCGACAATGGTGTGGTGACGCCCGTGGCCGTTCCCGCCGCAGTGCTCGAGCAGGCTCGTGGCACTGCCCGGTCGCTGGGTTCACTAGCGGGTATCGACGTCGACGCCGAGGAGTTGCTCGGCGGCCGCGCGGTCCTGCTCGGCCTCCAGAGCCACGGCCGCGTCTCGGCGGGCGGTGCGACCCGGCTCATGCCCGCAGGCGCCGACTGGTGTGCGCTGACCCTGTCCCGGCCCGACGACATCGACGCCGTGCCCGCGCTGATCGAATCCGATGAGGTCGCCGATGATCCGTGGCCGATGATCGAACGGCGGGTGCGCACCCTGGGGGTGTCGGTCTTCGTCGAGCGGGCCCGACTGCTCGGACTGCCCGCAGGTGTGCTCGGCGAAACCGTCACCGCCGCACCGGTCCTGCGCCACCTGGGTGGGCAGGCCGCCCCGGCACCCCTGTCTGATCTGCTGGTGGCCGACCTGTCGTCGATGTGGGCCGGCCCGCTGTGTGCCCAGTTGCTGGCCCGTGCCGGGGCGACGGTGGTCAAGGTCGAAAGTGCCGCCCGCCCCGACGGAACCCGAACCGGTCCGGTGTCGTTCTTCGACTGGATCAACGGCGGAAAGCTTTCCTACAGAGCCGATTTTGCTGCTCCCGACGATCTGATCCGATTGCTGGCCGCAGCCGACGTGGTGATCGAGTCCTCGCGTCCCGCAGCACTGGCACGACGCGGCCTGGGCCCCACCGACGTTCCCGCCCGGGATGGCCGGATCTGGCTGCGCATCACCGGACACGGCGCCGAAGGGCAGCGCGCCGACTGGGTG
>NZ_JBAUJR010000069.1:0-5218 GCF_049683935.1 Mycobacterium sp.
GTCCGGGACCTGCACTTGAAGGGCTCGGGGCGGACGCCGTTCGCCCGGGGCGGCGACGGGCTTGCCGCCGTCGGACCGATGGTGCGCGAGTACGTCATCAGCGAGGCGATGCACGCGCTGCACATCCCCACCACCCGCGCCCTCGCGGTCGTCGCCACCGGACGCTCGGTGAACCGGGAAACGGTGCTGCCCGGGGCCGTGCTCGCCCGGGTGGCCGACAGCCATCTGCGCGTCGGCTCGTTCCAGTACGCGTCCGCGATCTCCCAGTCCACCGGAGACCTCGGACTGCTCCGTCGGCTGGCGGACCACGCGATCGCCCGGCACCATCCGCACGCGGCCGACGCCGACAACAGCTACCTCGCGCTGCTGGAGGCCGTCAGCTCGGTGCAGGCCGACCTGATCGCCCGGTGGATGCTCGTCGGCTTCATCCACGGGGTGATGAACACCGACAACATGACGATCTCGGGCGAGACCATCGACTACGGACCGTGCGCGTTCATGGAGAGCTTCGACCCGGAGACGGTGTACAGCTCGATCGACAGCTGGGGCCGGTACGCCTACGGCAACCAGCCCGGGATCGCGGTGTGGAATCTGGCACGGTTCGCCGAGGCACTACTGCCTCTGCTGGCCGACGGCACGGAGACGGCCATCGCGCTGGCCGAGGCCTCGCTGGGCGGCTTCCAGGGTCGCTACGAGCAGGTCTGGTCGGCGGGCATGCGCGCCAAGCTGGGGGTCGCCGACGCCGCGGCCGAGGTGGTGGCCCCACTGGTCGAGGAACTGCTCACGCAGATGCAGCAGAGCCAGGTCGACCACACCTCGTTCTATCGCCGGCTCAGCCGCGCGGCCCGCGGTGATGCCGAACCGGTGCGCGGTGAGTTCATCGACCTCGCCGCGTTCGACGACTGGGCCGCACGATGGCGCGCGCTGGGGCCGGACGCGGACGCGATGGATCGGGTGAACCCGGTCTACATTCCGCGCAACCATCTCGTCGAGGAGGCGCTGACCGCGGCCACTGTCGGCGACCTGGCGCCGCTGCGCCAGTTACTCGTCGCAGTCGGTTCCCCGTTCGAGGAACGCCCCGGGCTGGAGCGCTACGCCGAGCCCGCCGAGAAGGAGTTCAGCGCCTCGTTTCGAACATTCTGTGGCACCTGACCCGTACGCGCGTACTGTGGCGGACACCACAATGCAGTTTTTCGACAATAGGCATTTTCAGCAACAGGAGAGCCCTTGAGCGCCAACAGTGTCCGGCTTGGGCTTCAGGACCTGATTTTCATCTACGGCGAGACGTCGAGTTCGAAGATGCACGTCGCCGGGCTTCTCCCGTTCACGCCGCCCGCCGACGCGCCGCGCGACTACCTGCGAACGATGATCGACGACGCGAGGCGCCAAGAGGTGATGGCGCCGTGGAACCGCAAACTCGCGCACCCACGACTCCAGTTCAGCCCGGTGCACAGTTGGGTGACCGACACCGACTTCGATTTCGACTACCACGTCCGCCGGTCGGCGCTCGCCAGCCCGGGCGACGAACGGGAGCTGGGCATCCTGGTCTCCCGGCTGCACAGCAACCACCTCGACCTGACCCGGCCCCCGTGGGAGATCCACGTCATCGAAGGGCTCGAGGGCGGACGGTTTGCGCTGTACATGAAGATCCACCATGCGCTCGTCGACGGTTACAGCGCGATGCGGATGCTGGCTCGCAGCCTGACGACGGACCCGGAGTCGCGCGACACCCGGATGTTCTTCAACACGCCCACTCCCAAACGCGAGCGTCGCGCGCCGGTGGCGCCGTCGAACCTGCTCACGTCCACGTTGCGGGCGCTCGGCGGCTTCGGCTCTCAGGTCGCCGGTGGGGTCAGCTCTGCGGTCGATCTGACCAATGCGATCGTCAAGACCCAGATCCGCCGCGACGGCGAGTACGCACAGATCGCCGGTTCGGCATCGGCGCCGCACAGCATCCTCAACGCACGGATCAGTCGCAACCGCCGGTTCGCCACCCAGCAGTATGAATTCGATCGGCTCCGGGCCGTGAGCTCGCAGCACGGCTCGACGATCAACGACGTGGCGTTGGCGATCATCGGCGGGGGTCTGCGCAAGTTCCTCACCGACTTCGACAAGCTGCCGGAGCGCTCGTTGATTGCGTTCCTTCCGGTCAACGTGCGACCCAAGGGCGACGAGGGCGGCGGCAATGCGGTGGGAGCCATCCTCGCGCCGATGGGCACCGACATCGAGGATCCGGTCGAGCGACTGGAGAAGATCACCGCGGCCACCCGGGCGTCGAAGGCGCAGCTGCAGACGATGTCCCCCACGGCGATCATCGCCTACACCGCCGCGCTGCTGGCGCCTGCCGGCGGTCAGGTCGCAGGTGCCCTGACGGGCCTGCAGACGCCGTGGCCGTACACGTTCAACCTGTGTGTGTCGAACGTGCCCGGACCGCGGGAACCGTTGTACTTCAACGGTTCCCGACTGGAAGCCACGTTCCCGGTGTCCATTCCGATTCACGGGATGGCGCTCAACATCACGCTGCAGAGCTACGCCGAGACGATGAACTTCGGCTTCGTCGGGTGCCGCGACGCGCTTCCGCACCTGCAGCGACTCGCGGTCTACACCGGTGATGCGCTCGGCGATCTGGAGAAGGCCTCGCTGCGCTGACGTCACGAACTGCGCACATCAAGAACTACGTGCATCGAGAACAAGCAGTGCGACGTGCAGCGACGTTCGGGATTCACCGTCGTCGAGATCCACACCCAGACGTTCCCGGATGACGGCCAGCCGCTTGTAGAGCGCCGGGCGGCTGATGTGCAGGCGCTCGGCGACCGCGACCTTGTTCCCGGCCTCGGCCAGGTAGGCACGCAGCACCGCGACGTGGGAAAGATCGCCTCGGTCATCTTCTGCGAGCAGTGATTTGAGTTCTGTCTCGGCAAACTGCTGCACCCGCCGGTCGTCGCGCAGCAGCGTGACCAGACCCCGTAGCCTGGTGTCCGCGGCGCGGAAGTAGGGCCTTGAGTCCCCCATGGAGATGGCCACTTCGGCGATGTGCGCGGCCTCGGCCAGTCCTGCGATGGCATCCGTCACCGTGCCCACATCGGCGGCCAGCGCCAGCACCGAACCTTCAGCGGCGTCCACACGCTGCACCTCGCGGCGAAGCGCTTCACCGAGGGCCGTCAGAGCTTTCGACACCACGGCCGCCCTGGTGTCCTTGAGCGCTAGCACCACACCGACTTCGCCGTCACCCTGTAGCGCAAAGAGCCCGGTATGGCCTGCGGCGTTGATCGTGTGCGCCACGGCGTCGAGCAGTGCGACGTTGCGCCGGTGGGTGGCGACGGGATCCCCGGACCGCCTGCGCCGTTGCACCCTGATCACCGCGGGAAGGTAATGCGCGCACGCCCGGAGCCCCAGCGCGTGCGCCCGGGCCGCCGCCTCACGTTCCTCGGTGACCCTGCCTCGGCGGACATCGTCGATGAGTCCGCTCTGGGCCTGCTGCTGCAGCCCTGACCGGTCTCTCTCGATCATGCGGTGCAGAGCGAGTGCGGCGGCCGCGCGCTCGAGGACCCTCGTCGCGCGACCGGAGTCGGCGGGAGGGCGAGGTACGACCAACCGGCCCCATTCCTCCGTGCGGGGGCCGACCGCCGTCGCCGCCCACGACTCGGAGCCGGCCGCGGTTCCTGGGCTGCGTCGCGATCGGCGCTCCCAGTCCTGCAGCGCCGAGGCGTCAGCGCTCGCGGACACCGCCAGCGCGCGATGCGAAAGATCCTCCAACACAATGGGTTCATCGAGCATCCGGGCTGCGGCGTCGACGATGCCTGCGACAGAGGCCCGCCGCATGCTGAGCTCGGTGAAGGTTTCGTGCACGCGGCGGTCGAAGGCGACCTCGTCGTACTGTTCGGCGACGATCCGTCGGTGCACAGCCTCGGTCACCTCCACGAACCGGATGGCACGGTGCAGCACCACGAGCGCCAGATCGAGTTCCTCGGCGATCGGCGCGGCATTTCCCGGGAGTTGCGGCACCTGGTTTCCCAACTCGACAACCACTCCGATCGCCCCGGCGGAAGCCAAGCGTTGCAGGTACTTTCGCGGGGATCTTGCGAGTGCCGACCCTGTTGTCAACACCAACTCCCCGCCCTGCAGCAGCGCGGACAGATCCGCCAGGTCGCTGCCGTGCACCCAACGGAGGGGCTCATCCCACCGGCACGCGGAGAGCACCTCGGGTTCACCGGCCTGCACAACCGGCAGCGCGATGACCTCACCCACCGTCAGAGTCATTGACACAATGTAATGCAATCAGCGTAATCGGAGTCATTCTGTCACGTCGCTCGAAGAGTGTTCGGCCGCACACTGAGTGGCATGCAGACTATTTCTCATTGGGTGGACAACAAGGAGTTCGCGGGCACGAGCAGCGCGACGGCGCCGGTGACGAACCCGGCGACCGGTGAGACCACCGGGCAGGTGGCCCTGGCCACCGTCGAGGATGCCTGCGCGGTGATCGACGCCGCCGCGGCGGCATTCCCCGCCTGGCGGGACACCTCACTGGCCCGAAGGACCCAAGTGCTGTTCCGTTTTCGGGAGCTGCTCAACGAGCGCAAAGGTGAACTCGCCGAGATCATCACCGCCGAGCACGGCAAAGTCGTCTCCGACGCCCTGGGCGAAGTGTCGCGCGGCCAGGAAGTCGTGGAGTTCGCCTGCGGCATCCCCCACCTGCTCAAAGGCGGGTTCACCGAGAACGCCTCCACGAAGGTCGACGTCTACTCGGTGCGCCAACCGCTGGGCGTGGTCGCGATCATCTCCCCGTTCAACTTCCCCGCCATGGTCCCGATGTGGTTCTTCCCCATCGCGATCGCCACCGGCAACACCGTCGTGCTGAAGCCGTCGGAGAAAGACCCCACCGCCTCGCTGTGGATCGCGAAGCTGTGGGCCGAAGCCGGCCTGCCACCGGGGGTGTTCAACGTCCTGCACGGCGACAAAACCGCCGTCGACGAACTGCTCACCAACCCGAAGGTCCAGTCGGTGTCGTTCGTCGGATCGACTCCGATCGCCCAGTACGTCTACGCCACCGGCACCGCCGCCGGCAAACGCGTCCAGGCCCTCGGCGGCGCGAAGAACCACGCCGTGATCCTGCCCGACGCCGATCTGGACCTGGCCGCCGACGCCATGGTCAACGCCGGCTTCGGCTCCGCAGGCGAACGCTGCATGGCCATCTCGGCGTGTGTCGCGGTCGGGCCGA
>NZ_JBAUJR010000070.1:0-3303 GCF_049683935.1 Mycobacterium sp.
ACCCACCCCGCCGGCCGACGGCGGCGGCGGCGATGTCTTCGGCTACCTCGCCGCGGCCACGATCGTGCTGCTCGTGCTCTCGATTCTTGCGACGATCATCGGCCGCAGACGCCTCACGCCCACACCGCAGACGCCCGACGACGCGGCCCCGGCACACCCAACCCGGGCGGCCGGTCCGGATCTTGCGAGGGCGACCGAACTCGGCCTGGCCGAGATCGGGGATCGCAGCCGCGACCCGCGCGAGGCGATCATCGCCTGTTATGCGGCGATGGAACGGGAGCTGGCGAAGTCGCCCGGCACCACCCCACAGGATTCCGACACCCCCTCCGAGGTGCTGGCCCGCGCCGTGCAACGGCACGCCCTGCGCGCAGACAGTGCGGCCGAACTTGTCGACCTGTTCGAAGAAGCGCGGTTCAGCCCGCATGTGATGAGCGAGGAACACCGCGAGGATGCCGTGCGGGCATTGCGGATGGTCCAGCACGAACTGCAGGGCGCGATATGACAAAACTTGTTGTCGCCGGGGTGTTCCTGGTGGCGGTGGTGCAGTTGTTCGCCGTGATCCAACTGGAGCGTCACCTGGTGATCGCGGTGACGGGCGTGGTTCTGGCGGGCGTGCTGTTCGCCGTGCGGTGGCGTCTGACGCACGACTCGGCCGACGCCCTCGAGGACTCCGCGGGTGACGACGTCGGGGCGGCACTGCGCCGTTGGCTGGCCCGCACCGAAACCCTGATCTCCTGGTCGGAGTCGACACGCGCCGACTGGGACCGCCGGCTGCGACCGATGTTGGCACGGCAGTTCGAGCTCGCCGCCGGTCACCGAAAAGCAAAGGACCCGAGAGCTTTTGACGCCACCGGGCGGATGCTGTTCGGCGAAGAGCTCTGGCAGTGGGTGGATCCGGAGAACATCTCACGAACCGGGGGCCAGGAACCCGGCCCCGGCCGCCAGGCGCTCAACGACATCCTGCAACGTCTGGAGCGGTTATGACATCCGACCTGGAACCGGCCACCACGGGCGCCTTGTGTGGATCGGTGCTCGATGAGATCGGCCGGGTGGTGGTGGGCAAGCGTCCCGCGCTGAACCTGATCCTGATCACGGTGCTCGCCCGCGGGCACGTTCTCGTCGAGGATCTGCCCGGGCTCGGAAAGACACTCATCGCAAAGTCTTTCGCAGCAGCACTGGGACTCGAGTTCACCCGCGTGCAGTTCACCCCGGACCTGCTGCCCGCCGATCTGCTCGGTTCCACGATCTACGACATGCAGTCGGGACGCTTCGAGTTCCGCCGCGGCCCGATCTTCACCAACCTGCTGCTCGGCGACGAGATCAACCGGACTCCACCCAAGACGCAGGCCGCCCTGCTGGAGGCGATGGCAGAACAACAGGTCAGCATCGACGGGGTGACCCACCGGTTGCCCGAACCGTTCCTGGTTCTCGCCACCGACAACCCGATCGAGTACGAGGGCACCTATCCGCTTCCGGAGGCCCAACTGGACCGGTTCGCGATCCGGCTGGAATTGAAGTACCTGTCCGAGCAGGACGAGGCGACGATGCTGCGCCGCCGACTCGACCGCGGATCGGCGCCCCCGACAGTGCAGCAGGTGGTCGACGCCCGCGACCTGCTCGCCATGCAGGAGTCGGTGGAGCAGGTGACCGTCCACGACGACGTGCTGCAGTACGTGGTGTCGCTGGCCACCGCGAGCAGGCAGCATCCGCAGGTCGCCGTCGGCGCCAGTCCGCGCGCCGAACTCGACCTGGTGCAACTGGCGCGGGCCCGCGCGCTGCTGCTCGGCCGGGACTACGTCATCCCCGAGGACGTCAAAGCGCTCGCCGTGCCGACGATGGCGCACCGGATCAGTCTCCGGCCCGAGATGTGGGTCCGGCGGGTGCAGGGCGCCGACGTCGTCGACGAACTGCTGCGCCGCCTGCCGGTGCCGCGGGCGCGGGAAGCGCAGTGACTGACGTCTCTCGCACGGTCGCTGAGTTGCACTGGCGGGCTTCGCCGTTGACCAGGTCGATCGCCACCTGCGCCGGGGTCGCGATCGCGTGTGCGGTGCTGACCGGTAGGTGGGAGCTGATCGCGTTCGCCGCACCGCTTCTCGGTGTGCTGTGCTCCCTCGGCTGGCAGCGACCGGCGCCGACGGTGGAGGTGCAGGGGCGGCCGGGGTTGCAGCGGTGCTTCGAATCCGAACAGCTGCGGGTCGAGGTGTCGGCGAGCGCCGACGACGGCGGACCCGTCAGGCTGGTGTGTTCGGCGCCGACGGGGATGGCACTCGAGGTCGTCGACCGCGCACCGTCGACGACGGTGGCCGTGCAGGCGCCGCGCTGGGGCCGCTATCCGATCCGGGCCACGGTGCGGGTGCTCGGTTGCGGTGGTCTGCTCGAGGGAACCGGAACGGTCGACGCCGCGGAGGTGTGTGTGTTTCCCGTGGCTCCGGCGCAGTCCACCGCGATCCCGCGCACCGATCTGCTCGACCGGCTGGGCACCCATCTGACCCGCCACCTCGGACCCGGGGTGGAGTACGCGGACATCCGGCCCTATGTCCCGGGTGACCAACTGCGGATCGTGAACTGGCCGGTCAGTGCGCGCCGCAGCAGGCTGCACGTCACCGAGCGGCTGACGGACCGGGCCGCCGATGTGGTCGTGCTGTTCGACACCTATCCGCAGCCACCGGGCCCGGCGACGGCCGCCACCGAGCGGACAGCGCGCGGCGCAGCACAGGTGGTGCAGAGCGCACTGCGATACGGCGACCGGGCCGGCCTGGTGGCGCTGGGCAGCCGCGGAACCCGTTGGCTCGGCGCCGACATCGGGCAGCGGCAGTTCTACCGCATTCTCGACACCATGCTCGGTGCGGCCGACACCTTCGAAACCGCGACCGGCACCCTGGCGCCGCGTCCCGCCGTCCCTCCGGGCGCGATCGTCGTCGCGTTCTCCACCATGCTCGACACCGAGTTCGCTTTGGCGCTCATCGATCTGCGCAAGCGCGGCCATGCCGTGGTCGCCGTCGACGTCCTCGAAGGCAGCCCGGTCGAAGGCGAGCACGATCCACTGGTCAACCGCATGTGGACGCTGCAACGTTCGTTCATGTACCGCGACATGGCCACCGTCGGCGTGGACATCGTCGGTTGGCCGGGAACCGCCACCCTGGATCAGGCGATGGCGCTGGTGCCCGACCATCGAACGGGATCACGCCGGTGAAACTGTTGCTGCCCAGTGCTTTCGGTGTCCTGATGGTCGGTGCCAGTGCCTACCGCGCCGACGGTGCGGCGCTGATCGCGGCCGGCGCGGCGTTGATCGCGGTGCTGATC
>NZ_JBAUJR010000071.1:0-72711 GCF_049683935.1 Mycobacterium sp.
GCCTCGGCCACCGCGTCGCGCTTGGCGTCGCGGCGGGCCTTCTTCACCGACTTGAAGATCGCTGCCGTGGCCCTGCGCACGGCAACGGCGTCGGGGTGCTCGGGCGGCAGCGACTCGACGTCGGCCAGCACCTGCAGACAGGTGCTCAGCTTGTCCGGGTCGATGGCGGTCACGTTGGAAGAGTACTGGCACCGCCCGAAAAGCGACCCGCGGTGACTGTCACGGCGGTGACACCAGCTCCTGCGGACCCGCAGGCGCGCGGGCTGTACGCACCGCGATGAGTCCGCCGCCGATGACCAGTGCCATCCCGACATACGTTGTCGCCGTCGGTCGATGTTCCCAGACGATCCAGTCGATCAGCGCGGTGAACACGATGACGGTGTAGATGAACGGACCGACCTTCTCCGCTGACGCGTACCGGTAGGCCACGACGATGAGGACCTGCGAGAACAACTGCGCGAACCCGAGGCCGATCAAGCCCGCCCACGCCGCCGGCGGAAACGGTTGCCAGTCGACCACGGCGAGCGGTAGCACCATCACGGTGGAGAGCAGGAAGTAGTAGAAGAGAACCCTGATCATCGGCTCGGTAGCCCCCAGCCAACGCACCGACATCATCGCCACAGCCAGCAACAGTGCACCCGCAAGGGCGGAGAGCTCACCGACGTTGAAGCCGCGCGCCTGGGGTTGCAACACCAGCACCACCCCGGCAAAGCCGATGCAGGCGCCGCCCCAGGTTGATCTGGACACCCGCTGCCGGGTGACACACCAGGCGATGAGGGGCATCCACAGCGGTGCGCTGTAGGTGAGCACTGTGGCATTGGCCAGCGGTATCTGGGTGATCGCGAAGAACAGCGCGTACCAGCAAGCGGTTCCGGTCGCAGCACGCAGGAGGTGCAGACCGAATTTGCCGGTTCGCAGCGACGAGAATCCGCCGCGCAGCGCAACCGGGGTGATGAACACCAGACAGATCACGTTCTGGGCCAGCAGCAGGACCCCGGTGGAGGTGTACTGACTCGATGCCTTCGCCAGGGCGCCCACCAGTGCGACGCAGAAGAAGGCGGCAGTGGTGAGAATCGCTGCCAGCGCCAGGTTCTCGGGCCGGTGGCCCGTTGCGGTTCCGGACACTGCGGGCTACGAGGGACGTGCGAGCGGGATGACCGTTCCCGCAGTGGATGCGGTGACGTCAGACCTGTTGGCGTTGGCGTTCATCCGATCGGTTTCGCGCGCCAGGATGTGGTTGAGCATCCCGGGCGCTACGACGTCGAGGGCTCGCAGCGCCAACGCCTTGCGCGGAGCGATCCGGATCGGTCTCGTGCGAGCGGCGGTCACCATCCAGTCGGCCGCTTCGTCGGGACTGAGCGCAGCCACCCCGTCGTACGCCCGGGTCGGAGCAATCATGGCCGTCGCCACCAGCGGGTAGTACACGGTGGTGGAGTGCACGCCGCGGGGACCCCATTCGGTGTCGATGACACGACTCACGGCACTCAATGCCGCCTTGGATGCGTTGTAGGCGGCGAACATCGGGGACGATTCCGGCAGCACACGCCAGGTGGCGATGTTGATGATGTGCCCGTCACCGCGCTCGATCATCCCGGGTACCAGACCCCTGATGAGTCGCAGCGGTGCGTAGTAGTTCAATTGCATGACGCGCTCGATGTCATGCCAGCGTTCCAGCGACTCTTCGAGCGGTCTCCTGATCGACCTGGCAGCGTTGTTGATCAAAATATCAACGGGGCCAACTGTTTTCACCAGTTCGTCGACCTCGTTGAGGTCGGCCAGGTTGGCCCGGATCGCCGACGCGCTGCCGCCGGAGCAGACGATCGCCTCCACGACCTCTGCCAGCAGGGCTTCTCGCCGGGCGACCACGATGACCGATGCACCTTCGGCCGCCAGCTTCTGCGCAGCAACCGCGCCGATCCCCGAGGACGCACCGGTCAACAGAATCCGCTTGCCGCGCAGATCCACCGTGGAGCGGGCCGGCCATCGCGGCAGCGGGCGCATCCCTGCCAGCCGCATCGCCGTCTTGACCCGTGGAATCACAGCCGCACCCCCGACTCATCGGCGCATGGCGTGGCCGATCCCGGTATCAATGTAGGGCGCGGCAGCTAAGACCGCAGGTGATCTCCGTATTGGCAAGACGGCGGGATCGGCTGGTGCCTTTCAGCAGCAGGCGTCGGCCTTGTCGGCGGCACTGCCGCCACAGCACACACCCTTCTCCGCGCTGCCACCCTCGGTGTGTTGTGGGCTGGTACCGAAGGCCTCCGAGTCTGACAGCACCGTGTAGACCTCCCACTTCTCCCCTGCAGGACCAGTCACCCACACCTTGTCCTGGGTGGCGAAGCAACAGGTGGTGTTCATCTCCTCCTCGGTGAACAGACCCCCGGCGGCAAGTCGGCCGATCTCGGCGTGCACCGCGTCGCTGGTGGCCACCTCGACGCCGAGATGGTTGATGCTGCCGCCCTTGCCCGGGTTCTCGATGAGCACCAGCTTGAGCGGCGGTTCGGAAACGGCGAAGTTGGCGTACCCCTCCTTGATCTTGGCGGGTGCGGTGTCGAAGAGCTTCGAGTAGAACGTGATCGCCTCGTCGAGGTTGTCGACGTTGAGGGCGAGTTGGACGCGGGACATGAGGAACCTCCGGACCTGTGAGACTTATATCGAATTGTCGAGCTACCGACACCCTGCCACCTTTTTGATATATGTCAATCCCGTGGCACTATCAAAGAGTGCCCAAGACACTGCCGACGATCGACATCTCCGCCCCGGTGTGCTGCGCACCCGTGGCCGCCGGACCCATGAGCGACGAGGACGCACTCCATGTGGCGCTGCGACTCAAGGCGCTCGCGGACCCGGCGAGGGTGAAGATCATGTCGCTACTCTTCAGTTCGTCGGCCGGCGCCCAGAACAGCGGGGAACTCGCCGCACTGATCGGCCTGAGCGAATCGACGGTCAGCCACCACATCGCACAACTGCGCCGCGCCGGCTTCATCGAATCCGATCGGCAGGGCATGCACGTCTACCACCGGCCCGCCCCCGAAGCGGTCGGCGCCCTGTGTGTGGTGCTCAACCCCGACTGCTGCACGTGACCGACTGAAAGTTGGCTCCCGGTCGGCGAATTCAAGCCCGACCACTGATGATGTCGCGATACACGGCGACGTAGTTGTCGACCATGGTGGCGACGGCAAAGCGCTCGGCGGCGTACCCGGCGATGCCGCTGCGGTCGAGTTCCCCTGCTGAGGCGACCGCCGCCACCGCGGAGTCGATGTCGCCGACCAGATACCCGGTCACACCGTCAATGATCAACTCCCCCATCGACCCTCGCGCATTGGCAACCACCGGGGTGCCGCACGCCAACGCCTCCACGACGCTGTACCCGAAGGGCTCGTCGAAGTCGATCAGGTGCAGCAGCGCGTGCGCGCTCCCGAGCACCTCGGCACGCGCGGCCGCCTCGACAGGGCCGAGATAGCGCACCCGTTCTCCGTCGACATGGGGGGCGACCTCGTCGCGAAAGTACTCGTCGTCCTGGATGATGCCGGCGATGTCGAGACGACGGCCGCATCGTCGGGCGACCTCGATCGCGTGCGCCGTGCCCTTGTCGGGGTGGATGCGGCCGAAGAACAACAGATGCTCTCCGGGATCCGGGTGGACGCCGAACTGGGCGACGTCGATGCCGTGGTGAACGGTGGCGGCGTAGTGCAGCTTCGGGTGTCGATCGGAGTCGCTGATCGACACGTAGCCGGTGGTGCCGCCGTAGCGCTCGTAGACGGGCACGATCCGCTCCGAGGAGAACCCGTGGATGGTGGTGACCACCGGCGTCTCGACGAGTTCGCTGTAGGTCAACGGCAGGAAGTCGAATCCGTTGTGGATGACGTCGAAGTCGCCGGCCCGTTCGAACACCGACGCGATGTGCAGGCACTCGGCGACCTTGGCGTCGATCGTGGTGTCCTCCGACCACCCCGTCGCCGCGGTGGCGTGCAGTTCGGCCGAGGTGATCGAGTCGGCGGTGGCGAACAGGGTGACGTGGTGACCGGCCGCGACCAGTCCTTCGGTGAGCAGCGAGGCGAACTGCTCCCACGGCCCGTAGTGCCGCGGCGGTGTCCGCCACGCGATCGGCGCCAGCACGGCGACTCGGATCGGGCCACTGGCCGCACCTTGGATGGGAATGCGCTGAGGCTACACCCCGCGTTCGACCGGCAATCTCCCCTTGTCGACGGCCGCCACCAACGCCGCGTGGTCGGCTTCGGTCTGATCGGCGTAGCGGCGCGCGAACACACACAATGCGTCGTCCACCCGTTCTGAGCGGCCCATGTAGCCGGCGATCATCGAGGCGCCACTGGTCCGCGCATGACCTTTGGCGAGAAGCTGCCCGACGACTCCCGTGTAGTCGATGAGTGCCTTGGGGTCCATCGCATCCAGCGGGATGGTGCCCTTCATGTTGCGGAACTGACGCACGTAGAACTGCAGGCCGTTGACAGTCGTCCAACCCAACAGCGGGTCGCTGACCGTCTGAAGGGCCTGCTGGTACTCGACCACGCGCTGGCCCTGATGTGCGTGCCACGCCGACTCACCGTGCACGTAGCGCGCGAGCACCGAACGGCGGGCCTGCTTGAGTTGCAGGAAGACGACGTCCTCCGGTGATGATCCCTCCAGCAGCGCCACATACGCGCGCAGACCGACGCTGCCGACGCCGACCACCTTGTGCGCGACGTCGAGCAAGGTGTAGCCGCCGAGAACCCGGCGCCAGTGGGTGGACAGGGTGGGCAGATAGTTGTCGAGCGCCTCGGCCAGGGCGTCCGCTTCGCGCGACGGCAGCCGGGTGATCAACGGTGACTCTTCGACGATCCGGCGGACGCCGTCGACCTCACGGGTGAAGCGGGGCAGCGCGCGGTCGCTGGTGCGATTGCGCGCCCGTTTGGCCGACCGTTTCACCTCGTCGGCGAGCGGACCGGCGGTTTCGCCGGCCAGCCGGTCGACCTCCAATCGGGTGAACGAGCGCGAGAACAACGGCTCGTCGGCCAGTCGACGCAACTCCTGGTGGTAGGCCGCGACGCAGGAGCGCACCGCCGAGCCACAGTCGTCCTCGGAGGCGCCATTGTGACGTCCCGCCACCCAGATGCTGGCCACCAACCGGCGCAGATCCCACTCCCACCCGCCTGGGTGCGCTTCGTCGAAGTCGTTGAGATCGATCACCAGATCGCGCTCGGGTGAGGCGTAGAACCCGAAGTTGCCCAGATGGGAATCGCCGCAGACCACTGGTGTGATGCCGGTCGACGGGAGGTGGGCGACGTCGTCGGCCATCACCACGGCGGTGCCGCGCAGAAAGCCGTAGGGGGAAGCCACCATGCGGCCTACCCGGATCGGAATCAGGCGGTCCAGTCGACCCTGGTGATTGACCTCGATGAGATGCACCGGATCCGGCCGGTCCGGGGGCGCCGTCCACTCGGCCAGCGTCCGCCGAGGCACCCGTTTGCGCAGGCTCTTTCCGAGCGCGTACCGCTCCGCGCGGGTCACGGGTCGCTGTCGCAGTGAGTGATAGGCGCCGCTGTCGATCTCGGCAAGCACGGTATGCCTGGCCGGCTGGGAACCCTCCACCGCGCTGCTCACTGCGAACACCCCTCCCTCGTGGCTGAATTGCCGGTCCCATGGTGCGCCGGTCGGGCGGTGGTGTGGGGTGACTTCACCGAATCGGGGCTGATCTGTGCGTCCCGGAGCCCATCGACCACACTGAGGTGATGACGGAACTCGGCGCCACTCGCGTTGCGGTGTACCTCGACTTCGACAACATCGTGATCTCGCGGTACGACCAGGTGAATGGTCGCAACTCCTTCCAGCGCGACAAGGCCAAGGGCCTGGACGAGGATCCCGGCCGGCTCAGCCGGGCCACCGTCGATGTCGGGGCGATCATCGACTTCGCATCGTCGTTCGGCACCCTGGTGCTCACTCGCGCCTACGCCGACTGGTCGGCGGAGATCAACGCCGGATACCGCGGGCAACTGGTGGGGCGCGCTGTCGATCTGGTCCAACTGTTCCCCGCTGCGGCATACGGCAAGAACGGCGCGGATATCCGTCTGGCCGTTGACGCGGTCGAGGACATGTTCCGGTTGCCCGACCTCACCCACGTGGTGATCGTGGCCGGCGACTCCGACTACATCGCGCTGGCCCAGCGATGCAAACGGCTCGGGCGGTACGTGGTGGGCATCGGGGTGGCGGGCTCGTCGAGTCGCATGCTCGCCGCGGCATGCGACGAGTTCGTCACCTACGACACGCTGCCCGGGATCCCGGTGTTCGAGCCCGTCGAGGTCGCCGAGGAGAAGCCCGCACCCAAGCGTAGGTCCGGAAAGTCCAAGTCCGCCGCGGCCGACCAGCAACTGCAGAGCGACGAGCCCGACCCGCCGGACCAGCAGGCTGCGGCCACCGGGCTGTTGACGCGGGCGCTGCGCATCGGCTTGGAGAAGGACGACGCCGACTGGCTGCACAACTCCGCCGTGAAAGCTCAGATGAAGCGCATGGATCCGTCGTTCAGCGAAAAGTCTTTGGGATTCAAGTCCTTCAGCGACTTCCTGCGCTCGAGGTCCGACGTCGTCGAGCTCGATGAGAGCTCGACCACCCGGATGGTGCGGTTACGGGACAAGGCCTGAATCGCCGCGGTGACTCCTGCTCACCAGTGCAGCTCGGGCAGTTGGCGGAACACCTGACGGGTGCCTTCGCCCCAGGCTTGGCCCAGAGCACTGACATACGGGTCGCCGTCATGGAATCTGCGACGCAATTTCACCTCGACGCTGTCCCGTTCATAACAGATGAGGTCGATCGGCATCCCTACCGACAGGTTGCTGCGCATGGTCGAATCAAAGGACACCAGTACACACTTGGTGGCGTCGGTGAGGGAGGTGTCGGAGGAGACGACCCGATCGAGGATGGGTTTGCCGTACTTGGTTTCGCCGGACTGCAGGAAAAGCGTGTCCGGCCCGGCCTCGATGAAATTGCCTTCGGCATAGATCCGGAACAACCGCATCGGCTCCCCGGCGAGCTGGCCGCCGACGATGAACGAGGCGTTGAACCCGCCTTTGGTCCGCCGCAGGTATTCGGCGTCGCGTTGCTCGGTCTCCCGCATCGCATCAGAGATCAACCTCACGACGTCGAACATCGTCCGGGCACCCAGCACATTGCTCTCCGCGGCGCCGTCGGCACAGCGCTGGGTCAACAGGCTGACGATCGCCTGGGTGCCGGCCAGGTTTCCCGAACTCAGCAGGACGATGACGCGGTCCCCGGGACGCTCGAAAACGGTCATTTTGCCGAACTTTGCGAAGTTGTCGACGCCGGCGTTCGTCCGGGAATCCGACGCGAAGATGATGCCCTCGTCGAGCATCACGCCGATGCAGTAGGTCACGTGACGCGTCTGCGATTCATCAGAGATTCCCGTTCATGAGACGCGTGATTCTGGCGGGCGACAGACGCGTAGGCGGGCGATTACGATTCGGAGTTGATACCGCCCAGATGCCTTTGGAGAGTTCCAGCTTACGCCGCTGCTCGCGGCGTCACGCGACTAGGCTGAGGCGCGATGGCACCCTCAGAATCGCTGCTGCAGGAAATGTTCGACGAATTCGAGTTGCGCAGGCTCGTCCACAGCTACTGCCGCGCCGTCGATCGTGGCGACATCGCTGCGCTTCGTGATCTCTACCATGACGATGCACAGGACGACCACGGCGCCTTCTCAGCGGGGTCCGCCGCTGAGTTCCTCGACCAGCTCGTCGCGGCTCGGCCCTACATCCGGTCCATGCAGCACCACATCACCACGGTGAACTTCGCCATCAGCGCGGATCGCGCCGAAGGCGAGATCTACACCATCTCGAACCACACGTTCGTCGCGGGAGGTCACGACGTCGATGTCGTCGTGGGCGGCCGCTACCTGGACAAGTACGAGAAACGCACCGGTACATGGAAGTTCAGCGACCGCAGGATCGTCACCGATTGGGCGCATGTCCATGATCCGTCCACCGTCGACATGAGCCACCCGATCACCAGGGACACCCCTAAGGGCAGCCCCGGGGCCGACGATCCCGCGCACGGGTTCTTCACGCTGTTGACCGGCAGTGCCCGCCCCTGATCAGGACACCGAGGTGGGTGCTCGCGACAGTGTCACCAGTTCGGCTTGTGGCCGGGCCGGCACCTGCTCGACATGGAACCAGCGAAAGGCGAGGTTGCCACGCGGATAATCCACCGTGGAAACCGAATTCGGATGCTCGGTCCTGCCTTTGGAGATGACGATGGTCACCGAACCGTCGCTGTTGGGAACCGCGGTGCGTGCGTTGACCGAGACCCGGGCGTCGGTGACGATGTGTCCACCCATGAACTGGTTCCACACCACCATGTTCCAGAACCTGCAGACAGGTGGGTGATGAGTGACCACGAGTGCCTCGTCGTCCTCGAGGACGAAGCTACCGTAGGAGTAACAGGCATCACGGGCCGACCATCCGAAATTGCTGTCCCCCACCTGGTACGGATCACCGAATTCGTTTGCCACCTGTGAGGTTTCGTGACCGAGAGCGTGACCTTCGTCGACGCGGGCGCCGACGGCGAGCGGTACGATCGCGAACATGGTGCGTAGCCAGGCCGCGCAGGCCCGCAGCGCCGCCGCCGTTTCGTCGTCTCCGTGCCGGATCGGGTCAGGCTCCTCGAGTGCCTCGATCTTCCAGCTGACCGGGCGGCCGACCAGCGGGTCGACCTGATAGTCGCGGGTCACCAGCACGGCCATCTGCGGTAGCGGACCGATCTCGAACGAGAAGTCACCGTTCACGTCGACGGCCCCTGAGCTCTCCAGATCGCTGTCGTTGACGATCTTCACCACCCGGTCCGACCAGGTCCCGGGAGTGGGTTCGTTGTAGGCGGTGACCGAGAAGTACACGCTGTCACCACGATTGCCGCTGATCCGGTACCGACGTCGGTCGTCGACCGGGCACATGTGGTACCACGCGTCGGTGTTGTCACCACCCCAGCGCCGGTCCCGACGAAACGGCGTGTTGAGTTCGACGAACTGAGGTCTGCTCGGCTCGGGGAACAGGTAGGTGTCGAACGCCACTCCGAGCGTGGTGGCCAGCATCCGGTACCCGTCGGCGAGGTGGCGGTCGTCGGTGACGGCCCGGTCCCCCTCGAGGAAGCTGCGATCCAGCCCTCCGAGCGTCTCGATCAGTTCCCGCCACGCTGCGGTGGATTCGGTCATGCGCGTATTCCTCTCAGGATCAGGGCGGCGGCTCGGTCCATCCAGCCGTCGTCGAGGGCAGTCCCCCGGGCCAGCAGCGACACCAGGGCGATTCCGGTGACAGCCTCGGCCAACTCATCGGCCGTCACCTCGGAGCGGATCTCCCCACGGTCGGCCGCACCTGCCAGGAAGTCACCGAGGCCGCGGGTGATGATGTCGCCGAACCGGGTCAGCAGCGCGGCGTGCAGGGTCGGGTCGGCCGCCATCTCCCCGATCAGACCGGGCAGCGCCGCGCGGGCAGGTGGCGCTGACAGCACGCCGGCGACGCGGCGCACCATCTCCCGGATGTCGTCGGGAAGGGATCCGGTGGAGGGGATCTCGGTCGACTCACCGATCGGGAACACCGCTTCGTGAACCAGATGGGCCTTGCTCGGCCAGCGCCGGTAGATGGCGGGCTTGCTGGTTCGGGCTCGCCGGGCTATCGCGTCGACCGACAACTCGGCGTACGGGATCTCGCCGATCAACTCGACGGTCGCGGTCAGCACCGCGTCGTCGATCAGCTGATTCCGGGGGCGTCCCAGGTCTGTTCTCATTACGTAACGCAGAGTAACATAACTGGCCGTGACCGAACCTCCAGGCGATCTGATCGTGCTCGACGACCTGTCTGCTCCGCGTTATAGCGCTGAGGCACAACAGATTCGCGATCTGATGACACCCCTCGCGGCTGACTGCGCGCTGGACTCCGACGTGTTGCACCGCCATGCGCGCGAGGCGACCGGGCTCGACGACTTCGGACCCGATGACTACCGCGACCGCCTCGACCGTTATCTGGTGGCGCTCAACGACATCGAGGACATGCACACCCCCGGGGTGGTGAACTTCTTCAGCCAACTCTCCCAGTGGCTGAAAAATCGGCTACTCCTCACCGATCTCCTCACCCGCCACCCCGAGATCCACGACGTCGAACTCGTTCCGCCGGTGGTGATCGCCGGCCTGCCGCGCACCGGCACCACCCATCTCCACAATCTGCTCGCCGCCGGCCCGACATTCCGCACCATGCAGTACTGGGAGAGCGTCGAACCGTTCCCCCTGCCGTCGGAGGCCGGAATCGAGCCGGATCCGAGGCGGGCCCGCATGGATGTGGCACTGTCGATGATGGACCTGATGATGCCGCATTTTCGCAGCATGCACGAGATGACCACCGATCATGTGCACGAGGAGATCCAGCTCCTCGCCAATGACTTCTCCACCATGCTGATGGAGACGCTGGCGCATGTGCCGACGTGGCGTGACCACTATCTGGAGTTGGATCAGACGCCTCACTACGAGTACATGGCAACACAACTCAAAGCGATGCAGTTCCTGCGCGGTGGGCGGCGCTGGCTGTTGAAATCACCGCAGCACCTCGAACAGTTGCCCGTGCTGAACCGGGTCTTCCCGGGTCTGGTCGTCGTCTGCACCCACCGAGATCCCGTTCCGGTGGCGCTGTCGATGGTGGCGATGGTCGCGTACTCCTCACGGATGTACAGTGCCGCCCCGCCGGTGCGCGAGATCGGGGCGTCGTGGGTGAACCGACTCGACCTGTTGCTGTCCGCGATGGTGCGCGACCGCGAGGTCATCCCTCCTGATCGGTCGATGGACGTCCGATTCGACGATTACATGTCCGACCAGATCGGGGTCGCCGAAAGGGTTTACGCGGTGGCGGGCGAGCCGATGACCGACGACGACCGGATCGCGATCGACGGCTATCTCGCCGAGCACAAGCGCAACCGGTTCGGCAGGGTCCAGACCTCCTGCGACATGTTCGGCATCGACGAACACGACCTCCGGGAGAGGTTCGCGCCCTACGCGCAACGATTCCTCAACTGAGCGAACAGTTTTCAGGAAGCAGTGACCGGATCCTCTTGCTCTTCGCCCTGAGTCTCCACCAGCAGGGACATGCCGTGCAGCGGCGTCAACTCGACGGCAAAACTGTGCAGGTCGTCGACGGTGGCCAGTTCGGTGCCGGTGAACATGTCCGACACCCGCGCGCCCGGGGGCAGATGGTCTGACCGGACTGTTCCCGCACTGGGCTCGTTGGCGAAGTTCAGCACGGTCAGCTGCAACCGTCCCTGCCCTTCGAGCTCATGGACGAGCACCAGCATTCCCCGGTGGGACACCTCGGGGATGTCGAGCTGACGGCTGGTCGCGACTCCGTAGTGGGATCTGACCTTCAGGATCGCTTGCAGCTGTCGGATGAAGCTGGTGTCGTCGGCGAGCTGCTCGGGGATCGAACCGTAGAGGCTCCGGCCGCGCGGCATGCCGGCACTGGACTGCTGAGCCTGCGGGTTGGTTCCCATCAGGTCGTGCGCGGCGCGGTTGATCCAGCGGGTGTCCCCGCCGGCGATGAGTTCGGACACCTTTCCCGTGGGAAGCGTCAGCATTCCGCACAGATCCCAGCCGGACAGCGCGAACACCCCTGGCTGCAGGGCGTTGAACATCGCGAGCAGCAGATGCGCGCGCCGGATCAGGTCGATGTCGTCGATGGTGTCGAGGTCGCGGACGCCCAGCGCCGCGGCCACCACCGTCGCGGTCGTGCAGGCGATGCCGTTGGTGGTGAAGACCCGGTTGTAGGGCGCGTTCGCCCCGGTCAGCTGGTCCGTCAGGTCGCCGCGCACCGAGGCGGCGATCTGTTCACCGGTGAGCTCTGCGCCCTTGTAGCTGTAGATGTCGTCGCGGTGACCGTTCTCCCAGTGGAGCAGTTCGTAGGTCAGTTCATCGTGGTTCTGCAACGCGTGCACCAGAGACGCCGGGTCGACACCCAATTCGAGAGTGGTGCGCAGCGTTAGCCGGAGGAACTCGGTGTCGGCGGTCGCGAGCGCGTGATGGTAGGCGGGACGATTGACGAAGTCATACGAGAGGTCGGCGCCCGCCTCACCGATCTGACGGATGTCGTCGATGGTGAGATTCAGTTCCTGGAATGTGAAGCCGCCGACTTTGCGCACCATGCTCGCGATGAGGTGGTTGGCGGCCTCCGAGAGCGGATGACCCTCGGACCACGCGGTGCTGCCCTCGGATGCGGCCTTTTCCACGCCCAGGAAACCGTTGGCGTCCAGCCGCAGCGCCCCTGTTCCGAGGTCGGCCAACGAGTGCAGGGCATCACCGATGACCATCCGCATCCCGGCGAACGAGGGATCCAGCCAGTTGATCGACGGCTGACCGTCCTTGAAGTAGTGCAGATACACCCATCGCCGCGCGACCCCGTCGATGCCGGTGACCGCGCGGGTGACACTCCAGTTCGTCTCCTTGACGCCTTCGGCGTAGAAGATGACCCGCTGCAGGCGCCCGATGATGTAGCCCGCCTTGTCCAGCCACTCTTCGGTCGCCGCATCGATGTTCACCGAATCCGCGCCGCCGGGCACCTCGGGCAGTTCATGCCAGTCGCGCGGGTCGATCTCGACCATGTGATAGATGCCCGGGTAGTCGGCGTACTTCATCTCGGCGAGCCGGAAGTCGGCACCCTTGCCCGTGTGACCGGGCACGATGTCGTCGATGATGGTTCCGCCGTACCAGGTTGCGGTGGAACACATTTGACGGAACTCCTCTTCGGTTCCGAATGCCGGGTCGATCTGGGTGCTGATCCGGTCGAAGTGGCCGTCCACGCTCGGCGTGTGCTGCCAGCCCGCGATCCCGCCGGCCCGCTTCACCGGACCGGTGTGGACCGCCTCGATGCCGATCTCGGCGAAGGCCTGCCACATGTCCTCGTTGGCCATGGCCTTGAGAAACGATTCATCGGCCCGGGTGATGAGCGACAACGGGTAGGCCGTGAACCACACCGACGCGGTGTCCACCGCGGCGCGCGGGTTCGGCGTGGCGAACGGGTTCTGCCACATCGAGCCCTGACCGGAGAACTGCTGGCTGATCTCGTTGGCGTCGGCGAGCATCGACTGGGCGCGCAACCACTCCACGTAGGCGGGATTGCTGCCGTTCGCGGGTCCGTCCTGCGTGACGGACCGGCGGGCGAACGGCGCTTTGACCCGCGGCCGGTACCGCAGCGTCCGCGGACGCGCGGGGTGAAGGTGTTCGGCGAACGTCGGCTCGACCGGGTCGGGAGCCTCCTCGTCACCGAAGTCCTCCAACTCCGACATGGGCCTCTCCTTCTCAGTTCTTGCAGTGCGCACGCAGCAGCCGCAACGCGATCATGGCCGTATTGCCACCTGACCGCATACGGAAACGCCGTCGGCCTTCAGGATCGATCACCCCCAAAGTAGAGGAACTCGGTGGGAAAACCCTCCCGGCGGATTCCACGCTCCCCGAAACGCGGCCAAGAACTGCTCGCTTACGGCCACAATGTGCGAATGCGCTTCGGAAACTTCATGGCTCCCTTCCATCCGGTCGGGCAGAACCCGACCCTCGCCATCGAACGAGACCTCGACCTGATCGTGATGATGGACCGCCTCGGATTCGCCGAGGCGTGGATCGGCGAGCACCACTCCGCCGGGTTCGAGATCATCGCCTCCCCCGAGGTCGTCATCGCCGTCGCCGCCGAGCGGACCAAGCACATCAAGCTCGGGACGGGCGTCAGCTCGCTGCCGTATCACAACCCGTTGATGCTCGCCGACCGGATGGTCCTGCTCGACCACCTCACCCGGGGCCGCGCCATGCTGGGCTGCGGTCCGGGCCAGCTCACGTCCGACGCCCACATGCTCGGCATCCCCGCCGATCAGCAACGACCCCGGATGGAGCAGAGCCTCGACGCGATCATGCGCCTGCTGCGCGGCGAGACCGTCACCATGCATACCGACGGCTTCACCCTGCAGGACGCCCGACTGCAGCTGAAGCCGTACAGCGACCCGTGCTTCGACGTCGCGGTGGCGGCATCGTTCTCCCCCACGGGTCCGCGGGGCGCCGGTAAGCACGGCGTCGGGATGTTGTCGATCGCCGCCACCGCCAAGCAGGGCATGGATCTGCTGGCCCAGCACTGGGCGACATGGGAGGAGGTCGCGCTCGAGCACGGCCACGTCGCCGACCGCTCGAAGTGGCGGCTGGTCGGCCCGATGCACCTCGCCGACACCCGCGAGCAGGCAGAGCGCGATGTCGAGTACGGAATCGCGGAATTCTCAAGGTATTTCACCCACATCCTGCCGGCAGGGCCGGTTCAGGGCGACACCGCGGCCGAGATCATCGCCAACAACCGAGAATCCGGCTTCGCGGTGATCGGCACGCCCGAGGACGCGGTGGCCAAGATCTCCGAGCTCGTCGAGGCCAGCAATGGCGGGTTCGGGGCCTTCCTGCTGTTCGACCACGACTGGGCACCGCCGGCGGCGAAACTGCACAGCTACGAGCTGTTCGCGCAGTACGGGATGCCGCATTTCACCGGCCAGCTTGCGCCGCCGACCGCGTCGCGCGACTGGGTGACCGGACACGGAACCGAGTTCGTCGACCGCGCTGCGCACGCGATCGGCAAAGCCATCGAGGACCACGCCGCGGAACAGGACGCCAAGAAGGTCCCGCAGTAGCGGACGTACCGACGCCCGGCGTAGGGGTTCTGACGCCGGATCGGGGGAACACGGGTCGCATGGAGACTCAGGAGTACGCCCCGGGCCGTGCGGTCGATCTCTACGGAGAGATGTCGGAACCCACGGTGCTGCTATGGCACGGCATGCAGACCGACGCCCGCGCGGCAGTCCGCCCACTGGCCGAACGGCTCGCCGAACGTCGGTTCGGCGTCGTGGTGCCCGACTGGAACTCACATGCCGCCGACGGCGGCCGGTCGGACCTGTTGAACTCGGCGGCCTTCGCCCGCCGATTCACCGGAGCTGCCGACGGTCTGGGACTGGTGGGCTGGTCGATGGGTGGTCTCGCGGCTGCCGGACTCACGCTGCATGCAACGGAATTCGACATCCCGCTCACACACACGGTGTGCCTCGGCGGCGCCTTCATAGCGAAGGATCCGATATCCGGCGGGTTACTGCTCGACGGCCCGGCACCCGGTTGCGTGGGATCGCCCATCACGTTGCTGCACGGGGTGGATGACGACGTCGTCCCCGTCACGTCCAGCCGTGAGTTCGCGGCCGCCCTGGGACAGGTCGGCTGGCCGGTGGACGTCGTCGAGATCGACACCGATCACGGGGCGATCGCCGGTGCACGCTACGACGCGGCGCTCGACTGCTACCTTCCCGCCGAGGACGCGCCGACACTGGCGGTCGCCGCCGAAGTCGCCGCCCTGATCGCCGGGGCGCTGGGGCGCTGAAGCCGTCAATCAGACACGCCCTCAGACCGCTGAACGCCGGGTTGCTGCGCGCGCCAGTACGTACAGCACCACGCCCACGGCCATCAGGATGGCCGCGAACAGCCACACCTTGCCGCTCTGCTGGGTCATCAGCAGAAGACACGACGCGACGCCGAGCACCGGGATGGCAGTCCACACCCGGAAGTGGTCGTGGGCGACGGTGTCGCGGCGCAGCACCAGCACCGCGACGTTGGTCGAGATGAACACCACCAACAGCAGCAGGACGACCGTCTCCGCCAGAGTCGACAGATCACCGGTCAGGGTGAGCAGCATCGCCACCAAGGTCGTGGCGAGGATGGCCGCCCAGGGGGTACGCCGATTGGGCAGTACCCGGCCCAACACGCTCGGCAACAGCCGGTGCTCAGCCATCCCGTAGGTCAGGCGGCTGGCCATGATCATGGTGAGCAGGGCCCCATTGGCCACGGCCACCAGCGCGTACATGACGCCCGCGGTGATGAGGGCGCCGAAGAGCGCGGCCGGGTACACCTTGGCCGGGTTTCGGATCTCTTCTGCGACGTTGGCTGAGGTCTCGAACCCGACGAACGAGTAGTAGGCGACGATGGCGCCGCTGAGGATCGCCGGCGCGGGAACGGAGCCGTCGGGCAGTTCGGTGATGCGGCCCACCTCACCGCGACCGCCTCCGACCATGACTGCCACCGCGATGATCACGATGAGCAGGCCGCGACTGCACCTTCGCGTTCGGGACCGCCAGCGCCACGGTCAGCTCCATCACCGTCTTCGGGTCGTTGAGCCGGTCGCCGAACAACTCCCGCAGTTGGGTCATCCGGTAGCGCACCGTCTGCGGGTGGACGAACAGTTCCGCCGCGACCACCTCGCGCTGGCCTCGATGCAGCAGCCACGACCTCAGGGTCTCGGCCAACCGCTCGGCGGTGTTGGGCCGCAGACCCGCCAACGGCGCCAACGCGTGGCGGCGGAGATCGTCGGCAGCGTCCCGATCGGCGGTCAGGACGAGTTCGACCAGGTGATCGTCGGTGTCGATGACCTCGACGGTGGCATCGCCGGCCACCGTCAGCTCCCGTGCCCGCAGGGCTCGTTGATACGACGACCGGACCAGCATCCACGGCCGAGCCGGACCCACCAACGCTCGTCGGCCCTGCAGCGCCGAACGCAACTGGCCGCGATGCCGGTCGTCCAGATCCGGGACCAGCAACACCGCCAGCGACTCCGACGGGCTGATCCCCGGCAGGTCTTCGTTGAGCTGCAACGTGGACGCGCCGAATCGAGCGGCCAAACCGCGGGTTTGGGACACCGCGAGCACCACGGCGGTCAGGGTGGCCGGAGATTGCCAATCGGCTTTGTCCGCGCTGTCGTGCAGAACCTCGACAGGCTCCCCGTCGAGCAACTGACGGGCCAACCGTTCGAGATAGCGTTCGCGCACCCGCCCCGTGGTGGCCAACTGGTCGGCGTGGCCGGCGACACTGGACGCCGACAGTTGATCGATGAACGCGAAGACCAACTCTGCGAACCGGGCCACGGTGTCGGCCGGCACGCCGGCGTCCACGGCCGTCGACGACAGCTCGCGCCAGGCCACCCGAGCGCCGACGCGGTACGCCGAGAGCAGCGCGTCCATGGACCGGCCCTGACGCGCCTCGCCGCGTCCCAGTTCGTAGGCGCCGTCCAGTGCCGGGCTCAGCGTCGCCGTGGCATCGGAGTCCTGCGCGCGGACCGCCAGCCGCAGAAAGCCGCCGAGCGCCATCTGCACCGCGTTCTCGATGTTGTCGCCCATTCGACCGCTGAAAGCTCCGGCGTAACTGGGCACCTCTCCGGTCACCGCGGCCACGGTGCGTTCCGCCATGCTCGGTAGCACCGCCAGCAACGCCGACGCGACGTCCTCCGACAGGTCGAGTCCAGTGAAGCGGAGCTCCGGTTCTGAAATAACTATCCTCTCCGAACAAATTCATGCGGCTTCTTCACGCCCAGAGTCCAAGAGTTTATACCTCTACCTCAGTCAGAGTGGAGTCATGACCACAACGGCACCCCGCACGACCTCGCTCGGTGTGCTGCGGGCGCGCGTGATGAAGCTCGCGGAGCGGGTGACCACTCCTCTGGTTCCTGCTGATTACCTCGACGTCATCGACCCGTTGCGCTCCGGCGCCGATCTCCGTGGCCGCATCGTCGCGCTCCACCCCGAGACCCGCGATTCCGTCACCGTGGTGATCAAGCCCGGCCGCGGATGGCGCGGCCACACCCCCGGCCAATACGTGCGGATCGGGATCGACGTCGACGGAGTCCGCCAGTGGCGGGCCTACTCGCTGACCTCGGAGACCTCCAGACCCGACGACTGCATCACCATCACCGTGAAGGCGATCCCGGGCGGCACCGTGAGCAACCATCTGGTCGGTCGCGCGACCGTCGGCACTGTCATCCAGCTGGACCAGCCCGCAGGCGAATTCACCCTCGAAGGACACCAGCCGGCAAAGATCCTCTTCGTCACCGCGGGCAGCGGTGTCACCCCGGTGATGGGGATGCTGCGCAACATGACCGATCAGCACCGCGACGTCACAGTCGTGCACTCCGCGCCCACCGCGGGCGACGTGATCTTCGGAGAAGAACTCAGGACGATGGCACGCCGAGGCCGAATCCGTTTGGTGGAGAGGCACACCGACGCCGAAGGAGTGCTCGACATGGAGACCCTCGCCGACCTCGTCGACGACTTCGCCACCCGCCAGACGTGGGCCTGCGGACCCGCCGGGATGCTCGACGCCCTCGAAGCCCGCTGGGACGCTGCCGGAATCGCCGACCAACTGCACACCGAGCGCTTTCGCCCGACGATCATCACCGCGGGCGACGGCGGCGCCGTCACCTTCGCGAAGTCCGGAACAACCGTCGATGCGGAAGCATCCCAGACGCTGCTCGACACCGGCGAGGCCGCAGGAGTGCTGATGCCCTCTGGGTGCCGGATGGGCATCTGCTTCGGCTGCGTCGCTCCGCTGCGCCAGGGTGCGGTGCGTGACCTCCGCACCGGCGACGTCACCACCGCCTCACCGGGCGACAACGTCCAGATCCAAACCTGCGTCTCCGCCGCCGCGGGCACCTGCGAAATCGATCTTTAGTCAAGGAGATTCGACATGACCGTTTCCACCCTCGAGCCGACAACTGAAACCAACACCGGCCCGGCCGCCCACCTCACCGACGACGACATCACGAACATCGGCCTCGAATTGGACGCCATCCGTGACCAGATCCTCTCCGAACGCGGCGAGCACGACGCTGCCTACATCCGCAAGGTCATCGACGGCCAGCGCAAGCTCGAACTGAGCAGCCGCGCCGTGCTGTTGTTCTCGCTGTTCCCGCCCGCCTGGATCATCGGCACCGCGGGCCTGTCGGTATCAAAGATCGTCGAGAACATGGAGATCGGCCACAACGTCATGCACGGCCAGTGGGACTGGATGCGCGACTCCAAGATCCACTCGACGACATGGGAGTGGGACAACGCCTCCCCGTCGGATATGTGGAAGCACTCCCACAACGAGGTGCACCACACCTACACGAATGTGCTCGGCAAGGATCACGACCTCGGTTACGGCATCATGCGCGTCGACGAGGACCAGAAGTGGATCCCGTTCTACCTCGCGCAGCCGCTGTGGAATGCCATCAACGCCTGCATGTTCCAGTACGGCATCGCCGCGTACGACCTCGAGATCGGCAAGTTCCTGAAGGGCCGGACCGACAAAGACGAGTTCCGCCGCAATGCCAAGCAGGTCGTCGCGAAGATTCGCAAGCACGCGACCCGCGATTACCTTCTGCACCCGCTGATGTCGGGCCCGTCGGCGCTGCCGACCCTCACCGCGAACGTGACGGCCAACCTGGTCCGTAATCTGTGGACGCACTCGGTGATCATGTGCGGACACTTCCCCGAAGGTGTCCAGACATTCGAGAAGAGCTCCATCGACGGCGAGACCCGCGGCGAATGGTACCTGCGCCAAATGCTGGGATCGGCAAACATTTCCGGCAGTTCGCTGCTGCACTTCATGACCGGCAACCTGTCGTTCCAGATCGAGCACCACCTGTTCCCCGATCTGCCCAGCAACCGCTACCAGGAGATCGCGCCCAAGGTGCAGGACCTGTTCGAGCGCTACGGCCTGACGTACACCAGCGGATCGCTTCCCAACCAGGTTGCCTCGGCGTGGAAGAAGGTGTTCCGACTTTCGTTGCCCAACAACTTCAGCCTCTTCGGGCGGGGCAGCAACACCGAGAACTGACAGTCGCGAACCGCCTCTGGTTTGAGTTCATCAACGTCACAATGAGCCCATGACCCACACGCCCGACGACCTCCCCTCGCCCGCTGATTTCCGAAGGAAGCTGGCCCACGTCGATCGGGAGTTCTCCGATGCCCGTCGGTATCTGTCAGCGTTGTGCGCCGAAGACTATGAGGCGCTCCAGGCACTGATGGTGGAGATCCACCACAGCGAACGGGCCATGAAGGTGTTGGCAGCCATGGCAGTTCAGGCGCTCGACTTCGCCCAGCTGTCCGCGGATCGCCTCGGCGGTGATGTCCAGCAGTGGCTCGACGAGTCGGTGATGGCCCAGGATGCCGGCGAGAACGAGCGGGACCGGACCGAGCTCGGCGGCGAGGGCTGACTTCTCGAACCCCAAACCGGGCGCTACTGCGCGAGATACCCGCCGTCGACAGGCAGCACCACGCCGGTGATGAAGGAGGCGTCGTCAGAGGCCAGGAAGACGATGGCGCTGGCGACTTCGGCCGGTTCGCCGAGACGGCCCATCGGGTGCATCCCCTCGATGGTCGCCAGGTATTCCGAGCCGCCCGGCTCGTCCGGGAGCCGCCTGACCCGCTCGGTCCGAATCGTTCCCGGTGCAACGGCGTTGACTCTGATCCCCTGGTCGGCCCACTCGACCGCCAGATGCATGGTCAGGCCGGTTGCGACGAACTTGGCGGGCCCGTAGGCCGCCTGCCGCTTCTGCCCGGCCAGCCCCGAGATCGAGGAGAGGCAGACGATGGCGCCGCCACCGGTCGGCAGCATCTCCTCGATCGCGAACTTGCACGTGAGGAACATGCCGCGTCCATCGATGCCCATCACCTCGTCCCAGCTGTCGGCGGTCATCTCCCTCACATCGCCGAGCGGGATGATTCCGGCGTTGGCCACCAGCACATCGAGCCGGCCGAAGCGGTCGACCGCGGCCCCGATCATCCGTCGCGCGTCCTCCTCGACCGAGACGTCGCCGATGACCGTCTCGACCTCCGCATCGGCGTGCCGCAATTCATCGGCCAGCGCCAGCAGCGGTTCGCCCTGAATGTCGGTCAAGGTCAGCCGCGCCCCCTCGCGGGCGAACAGCTCGGCGGTCGCCCGACCGATGCCGAACGCCGCCCCGGTGATCACAGCCGACTTCCCGAGAAGACGCCCCGGTTCCTGGCTCACAACTTCCCCATCGCGGTCAGCCCGTCGATATTCGCCCCTGAGTTCACCGCCGCATCGTGTCACCGCTGGTCGGACGGTGTCCGGGCTTTGGTCGCCGCGGTGCGTTCTGTGGCCGAAATGAGAGCAGGTGCAAGGCGTCGACAGCGCGATCGGCCCTACTGGACTCCGCCGTACCGGAGCCGGTTTGTAGGCTTTCGGGCATGCCGTTGAACAACGGCGAGGAATTCGCCGGGTACGTGATCCAGCGGTTACTCGGCACCGGTGGGATGGGCGAGGTCTACCTCGCCCAGCATCCTCGGCTGCCTCGTCACGACGCGCTCAAGATCTTGTCGCCCACCTCAACGGCGGACACCGAGTTCCGCGCACGATTCATTCGCGAGGCCGAACTGGCCGCGACCCTGCGACACCCGCACATCGTCGGCGTTCTCGATCGAGGTGAGTACAACGGCCGGCTGTGGATTTCGATGGACTACGTGGACGGGATCGACGCCGGCCGGTTGATCAAAGAGTCGTACCCGCGCGGTATGCCGGAGCGCGATGTCCGGGAGATCGCGTCGGCGGTGGCCGACGCGCTCGACTTCGCCCACGAGCACCGTCTGCTCCACCGTGACGTCAAGCCGGAGAACGTCCTCGTGACCGAGTCGGATGGACGTCGGCGACGGGTGCTCCTGACCGACTTCGGCATCGCACGCCGGTTCGACGACGTCAGCAATCTCACCGACGACAACGTCGCGATCGGAACCGTCAGCTACATGGCGCCCGAGCAACTGCGCGGCCAGTCGCTCGACGGCCGCGCCGACCAATATGCGTTGGCTGCCACAATTTTTCATCTTTTGACCGGTGCGCCGCCCTTTCCCGATGCCAATCGGGCGGTTGTCATCAGTCACCATCTGGGCACTCCGCCGCCGCGGATATCGGAGCGCCGACCCGATCTCGCACACCTCGACGACGTCCTCGCCAGAGCGCTGGCGAAGGATCCCGACGAGCGATATCCCAGTTGTCTCGACTTCACCCACGCCCTCGCGCAACCAGGTCGAAGCCTCCACGCTCCACCGCATCCGCGGTCGGGTTCGCCGGCGTCGGAAGGCCGTCTCGGCACGCAGCGTCTCGAGCGGGTGACCCTTCATGGGACAGCGCGCGCGGTCACGCACAGCGCGTCCGGCGGGCCGGGCCAACCAGGGACCCTGTCGTTCCACCTGATGCCGGATGGCCCGACCAACAACCTCCCTGTCCCTGTCCCGGTCGACATCCCCGCTGAACTCGAAGCGGGTCGACTGTCAGAAGGCGACCAGGTCGAGGTCAGTGGTGTCTGGGACGGCCATACCCTCGACGCCGACGAGGTCGGCATCTTCCCGGCCGCCACCCCTCCCCAGCGCCGGTCGTCTCCGCCCAGCACTACGGCGAGGTGGGAAACCGAAACGGCGCCCCGACGCGGTCGCGCTCGGTTGGCGGTGGTCGCCGCCCTCGTCGGTGTGATCGTGGTGGTGGCGGGCGCGGTGGTGTGGTTCACCGATGGGTTCGGCCTGTGGACTCGCCCGGGCCCGATCCTCACACCCGAGAGCGTCACGGTGTTCGCGCCCGACAGCGCGCCGGACAATCCGCAGGAAGCCGAACTGGCGATCGACGGTGACCCCGACACGTCCTGGTCCACCGTCACCTACCGGGACGCGGTCCCGTTCCCGAACTTCATCGAGGGACAGGGACTGATGTTGCACCTGTCCGAACCGGCGGCGCTGGGTGCCGTCACCATTGACTTGTCCAGCACGGGAACCGAAGTGCAGATCCGCTCGTCGCCCACCGAGACTCCGGCCTCGCTGGCCGACACCGCGGAACTGACCCCGGCCACGACCTTGCAGCCCGGCGAGAACCGCATCGAGGTCGATGACGCGACCGAGACCTCCAATGTGCTGGTGTGGATCAGCACATTGGGCACCACCGACGGCCAGAGCCGGACGGAGATCTCCGAAATCACGCTGCAGGCTCGCTGAGTAGTCCGCTTAATAGACTAGACCAGACTAAGTCAGTTCGGTAGCTTGGTGTGGTGACGGTGAACGTGAACATTCACGAGGCGAAGACGCACCTCTCTCGTCTCCTCGAACGGGTGGCAGCCGGGGAGCGGGTGGTCATCTCGAAAGCCGGGAAGCCGGTAGCGGACCTCATACCGCATCAAGCGGTCGATATCGCGTTCGGTGGGTTGCGGGGCCAACTCACCTACGACGACGCGTCCTTCGACGTCGATCCGGAGATTCAGGAGATGTTCTACGGCGCACAAGACCGCGGCGATGCTGCTTCTTGACAGTCAGACGCTCCTCTGGCTGCTCGACGACAGCCCGCGCCTCGGTTCCGCGGCTCGAAAGACGATCAGCGCATCGCCCGGTGTTCACGTGTCCACCGCGACGGTGTGGGAATTGACCATCAAGGCGATGCTCGGCAAGCTCTCCGTCCCGGCTGGGCTGTCCGCAGCCCTGATCGGTCAAGGTCTCATTTTGCTGAACATCACCGCCGAGCATGCCGAAGCGATCCGCGACTATCCCGAATTGACGCGGCATGACCCGTTCGATCGACTCCTCGTCGCCCAAGCCGACCGGGCCGGCTTACGACTGCTCACCGCTGACAGAGTCCTGCTCGGACTCCAGAGGGAGTTCATTCTCGACGCCACCAAGTGACGGCCTGCGTTTTATCTGAGGTTGGGCGAGTCGGCCGCCACCCGCGCTCGATAGACGCGACGCGACGCGTCCATTCGCTGCAAAATTCCTAGACCGTGCCTCCACAAAGAAAACAGGCCAGGGATTATGTCCCTGACCTGGTTCCTTCTGGTGGAGCTGCCGGGAATCGAACCCGGGTCCTACGGCATTCCCTCGAGGCTTCTCCGTGCGCAGTTCGCTATGTCTCTACTCGGATCTCCTGATCACGCGAACAAGTCAGGATGACGATCCCAGTCGCTGTTTGATGTCCCGATATGTCCCGCGACCGGACGTATCGGTGGGTCCCTCTAGATGATGCCAGGGTCCGGGCCGAGGGCGCTCCCGGTCTGACAGACTCACCGTCGCTTAGGCAGCGAGGGCGAAGTCGCGCTGATTGGAATCGGCGCTTAATTGGTTGCAACGACGCTTACGGTGGTCAATTGCCTGCACCGGCACGCTTCCCTTGATTCGATGCGCGAAGTCGAAACCGTTCAGCCCCTCGCACCCCCACCGACCTCCGGCGGGATAGTTCATAATACCGGCCGTTTCAACATCGGCCAGCGAATAAATGTTCCAGGTTGAAAACGACCCGCTCGCGAGCGTGCAACCACTGCTGCGAAAACTGCGCGAGAGCGGCAGTGAGTGCACGTTCGGCGCATCAAACGGCCACATCAGACCGGCGCGTTGCGGGTCTCATAGCCATGGCCGAGTTCCGAGATGGGCACCGCACTTCCGAACAGGTGGCCCTGGCCCAGCCGGCAGCCGGCGTTTAAGACCGTCTCCGCCTGTGCCGGGGATTCGATACCCTCCACGATCACCGCGAGCCCCAACTCGTTGCACAGCCCGACCACCGATCGATACAGCGCGAGACTGCGTGCCGGATCGGTGCCCGAGGCGAAACTGCGGTCGAGTTTGACGACCTGCACCGGCAGCGCGTGCAGATACATCAGCGAGTTGAACCCGGCACCGAAGTCGTCGAGCGCCACCTTCACACCCAGCGCATTCAACCGGGTGATCTGGGCCGCGGCGTCGGCGAGGTCGACGATGGGCACGGTCTCGGTGATCTCCACGACCAACCGGCTCGGATCGATGTCGTACCTCGCCAGAGCGAAGCGGACATGCTGTTCGAAGGTCGGGTTGCCCAGCCGCGCTGCGCCGATGTTCACGTGGATGTCGAGATCCAGGCCGGCCGTCTGGACCGCACTGCACGCCATGTCGAGGACCAGGGCGTCGAGGTCGGCACCCAGCCCGGACGCTTCCGCGGCGGCGACGAAGGTCTCGGGCGAGATGTCGATACCGCTCGGCGCGGTCCACCGCGCCAGGGCTTCGACTGCCACCTGCGCCCTGTCCGGGAACCGCACGATGGGCTGATAGGCCAGGCTGAATCCGGCGGGAACTCCACCGGCTGCCTTGCGCAGCGCCGTCGGGAAGTCCCCGCGGACCCCCGCCGTCGGTTGGTACACCACCGCGGTGTCCTTGCCGAGCCGCTTTCCCGCGTACATCGAGATATCTGCCTGCCTGAGCAGGTCGTCGGAGGTCTGCGTCATGTCGCCGACACTCGGCCGGACCAGTCCCATGCTGGCCCGCACCCGCACCGATGAGCCGTGCACGGGGAAGGGATCCCGGAGGGCCACCCGCAGACGGTCCGCGACCACCTCCGGCTCCTCGGACTCACCGTCGATCAAGATCGCGAACTCGTCGCCACCGACGCGGGCCAGGATGTCGACGTCGCGCACGCACCGCTGGAGTCGCTCACCGACCGCCCGCAGCAGCGAATCCCCCGCGGCGTGGCCGAACCGGTCGTTGACCTCCTTGAAATCGTCGAGGGCGACGAAGATCAAGACGAATCGCCCGCCTCCGCGCATCGCACTGTCGAGCCGCTGGCCGAACAGCAGGCGGTTGGGCAGGCCCGTCAGCGCGTCGTGGTGTACCTGATGTGCCAGCCCGAGTTGCGCCCACGACAGCTCCTGGGTCAACACGTGCTGGGCGCGGATCGCCACCACCTGCCGAATAGCCACGAGCAAGACCAGCAGCACCGTCACCCAGACCACGAACGGCTGCAACTGCTGACCGATCAGGACGTGGAAGGCAAAAAGGACCGCGATTCCGAGGAATCCGAGATACGGCAGGATCAGCTGCGCCCAGTCCATCTCCTGCTCGCGCAGCTTGCGGGGCGCTACGGCGGACTGCCGATAGTCGAGCATCGCGTAGGCGAGCAGCAGCGGCCCGACGACAAAGCCGACGCCGCTCCACAGGTCTGCGTTGTCCACGCCCACCTCGTCCAGATAGGCGCGCATTCGGTCGGATGCGGCCATGGTGACGATGCCGCCGGCCAAGAACAGATAGTGCGACCGATGGGGCTGGTCGGGTGTGTAGAGCATCGTGATCACGACGGCCGCGACCACCACGACCAACTCGGCAATCGAGAAGATGATCTCCACCGCCGCGTTTCCCGAGCGGGGCAGCGACGCCATCGAGTGGGCGCCCAACCCGCCCATGGCGATCAGGATGATGAAGGACGTGGCCGCCACCACACCGTCGAGGACGGTCGTGAGCACGGAATGCCGGGGCGGGCCCGCCGATTTTTCAGGCGCAGCGCCACTGGCTCGCACGAGCGCGACCACCGCCGCCAACGCGAACACCGGGCAGATCAGGTAGGCGACGACAGCGGCCGGCGGCGCGGGCGCCGCATCCGCACCGGCTCCGCTGGACCACCAGAACGCCTGGCCGACAAGCCAACTCAGCAACGCCGCCGCAGTCAGCAGCCGCCACCAGCGCGCCGCCCCGGTCACCCGCAACGCGACGACCACGCCGAAGACCACCGCCCCCAATCCGGTACTCAGCTGGAGTAACGCTTCTCCGCGACGAGCCGCCTCGTCCCCCCATAGCGCCAGCGCGTTGACCGACACCACCAGCACGACGAAGACGAACAGGTAGATCCGCAGGTGGTATGCCTTGATCGACCGCTCCTTCCCGCCGCGGGCAGCCCCGGAGTTCGGGCGTGCCCATGACGGTAGCTAACCCGCGGCGATCATTCCGACAGATGCCAGAGCCAGCACCATGCCGGTTGCTTGCCAGCGGGTGACCCGCTCACGCAGCACCATGATCGCCAGCAGTACCGTCGCCGCCGGGTACAGCGCGATCAGCACCCCGGCCAGCGACAACATCGACGATTGCAACGCCAGCAGTGTCGCGACGTTGGCGACGGTGTCGAGCACCCCGGCGAACACCGCCAACCGGAGCGGAATGCCGCGTTCGAGCACCAGATTGGCCGTGACGGCCGCCGCCAGCAGCACGATCGCGGTCGCAGCTATCCGCCCGAACACCAGCGGCCACAACTCCGCCTCGACCGGCACCTGGTCGAGGATCACGAAGTTCATCCCGAACGCGACCCCGGAGCCGACGGTCAGCCAGGCCACTTTCACCGTGAACTTGTGCGCGGTGACGTCCTCATCGCTTGCCTCGCGACTGACCAGCACCACGGCGGCGAGCGCGAGCACGACCCCGACCAGGGCAATCGGCCCGGGCCGCTCCCCCAGCGCCAGCCCGACACCCACCGGGATGCCGGCAACCAGGATTGCCGTCAGCGGCGACACCACCGAGATCGGACCCGACCCCAGCGCCGCGTAGAACCACCACACACCGAACGCCTGGGCCACTCCGGACAGCAGGCCCCACACGATGGCAGCGGTACCGACCTGGCCCCCGAACGGCACCGCGATCACGATCAGCATCACCAACGCGACCGGATAGGAGACCAGCACCACCCGAAGGGCGGCGACCCGGCGCGACGCGATGCCGCCGACGAAGTCGCTGACGCCGTAGCCCAGCGCCGCGATCAGCGCAGTGATGATGCCGGTCAGGAGGTCATGCCCTTGACGCGGCGGCCCAACTCACGGGTGACCTCACGCTCGGCATCCCGGCGGGCCAGGTCCTGACGTTTGTCGTGGGCCTGCTTGCCGCGTGCCAGCGCCAGCTCCACCTTGACCTTGCCCCCGGTGAAGTACAGCGACAGCGGGACCAGGGTCAGGTTGCCGTCACGGATCTTGCCGATCAGATTGTCGATCTCCCGGCGGTGGAGCAGCAGCTTGCGATTCCGCCGGGGCGCGTGGTTGGTCCAGCTGCCGTGGTGATACTCGGGGATGTGCAGGTTTCGCAACCAGATCTCGCCGTCGTCGAGGGTGGCGAACGCGTCGGCCAGCGATGCCTGGCCCTCGCGCAGGCTCTTGACCTCGGTGCCCATCAGCGCAATCCCGGCCTCGAAGGTCTCGAGAATCGCGTAGTTGTGCCGCGCTTTGCGATTGCTGGCCACCACCTGGTTGTTGCTGTCCTTGGCCACTTTGGGTTTCTTGGCCATGGCTATCTTCGGACGTAGAGCCGCAGCGTGACGTACGCCGTGACACCTGCCATCGCCACGCCCACGAACAGCAGGATGGGGGCGATGTAGAGGATGTCGGCATAGTCGATGCGGGCAATCAGATTGGCTTGATAGAACTGGTCGAGAGCCTTCTCCAGGAACAGCGCCCGCACCGCGATCAGGCCGCCGATGGCGATCAGGACACCCAGCAGTGCCGCCAGCATCGCTTCGACGAGGAACGGCAACTGCGTGTACCAGCGACTCGCGCCCACCAGACGCATGATGCCGATCTCGGTGCGTCTCGTATAGGCCGCGACTTGGACCATGTTGGCTATCAGCAACACCGCCCCGATCGCCTGCACCAACGCCACCGCAAACGCCGCGTTCGACAACCCGTCGAGCACCGCGAACAGTCGGTCGATCAGGTCCTTCTGATTCAGGACGTTGAGCACGCCGGGCTGACCGACCATCGCCTGGTCGAAGTCCTGGTGCTGTTCGGGATCCTCGAGCCTGACGACAAAGGACGCCGGGAACGCGTCTCGGCCCGCGACGTCTTCGTACTGCGGGAACTTGCGGATCGCGTCGTCGTACGCCTCGTCGCGGTTGAGGAACCGCACGGAGCGGACGTCGTCTCGGTCTTCGATCGCCTGGCGCAGCGCCGTGCACGGGTCGGCGTCACACGACGGGTCGTTGGCAGAGACGTCGTTGGTGAGGAAGACCTGGCTCTCCACCCGGTCGAGGTAGATGTCGCGGGACTGGTCGGCCAGTCGCACCACCAGTAGCCCGCCACCGAGCAGACCGATCGAGATCGCCGTGGTCAGGATCATCGCGACCGTCATGGTCACGTTGCGTCGAAGCCCGGTAAGGACCTCGTTGATGAGAAAGCCGAAGCGCACTTATCGGTCCATTCCGTAGACGCCGCGCTGTTCGTCGCGAATCAGCCGGCCGAGTTCGAGTTCGACGACGCGCTGGCGCATCGAGTCGACGATGTGGTGGTCGTGGGTGGCCATCAGGACCGTCGTGCCCGTGCGGTTGATCCGCTCGAGCAGGTCCATGATGTCCTTGCTGGTGTCAGGGTCGAGGTTGCCTGTCGGCTCGTCGGCCAACAGCACCAGCGGCCGGTTGACGAATGCGCGGGCGATGGCGACGCGTTGCTGCTCGCCGCCGGACAATTCGGCGGGCAATCGGTTCGCTTTTCCCGACAGGCCCACCATTTCCAACACGTCGGGGACCACCCGGTTGATCACGTCACCGCGCTTACCGATCACCTCGAGCGCAAACGCCACGTTCTCGAACACCGTCTTCTGCTGCAGAAGCCGGAAATCCTGGAAAACGCAGCCCATCACCTGCCGCAGACCCGGGATGTGTCGCCCGGACAACTTGTTGACGTGGAACTTCGACACCTTGATATCGCCGGACGAGGGTTGGTCCTCGGCCAGCAGCAGTCTCATGAACGTGGACTTGCCAGAACCCGACGGTCCGATGAGGAAGACGAACTCACCCTTGTCGATCTTCAACGAGATGTTGTCGAGCGCTGGACGTGCCGACGACTTGTACTGCTTTGACACGTGGTCGAGGGTGATCATCACGGCACGCCAGTGTAGCGGGGAGACATCCGATTTCCTCAGCGCTACTGCGGTGGCGCCGGTGTGGGCGGCACCGGACCGGTCACCGTGGGTGTGGCGTCGGGCGCCTGGGTGAAGGTCTGCGGACCCTGCGGACCGGCCCCGTCCGGGTCGATCATCGTTGTCGTCGGCGGGGCGAACGGATCGCCCGGAGCGGTGGTGGTCGGCGTCTCCCCCGGTGACGTCGTCGGCTCTGTCGGGCTGGTCGTCGGTGTGGGTTCGGCGGTCGTCGTCGTGGTGGTGGTGGTTTCCGCGGGGGTCTCGGTCTCGCGGGGGCGCACGTTGGTCCGCGGCACCCAGGTGTAGTTCGGGTCGGGCACGAAGCCCGGTGGCACGATCGCCGATTCCGGGGCTGCCGGCTGGGCCGGTGGCTCGTAGACCTGGGAAACCCAGGACAACAGGATGAAGGCGACGATGAGGCCGGCGGTCGACGTGCGGATCCGGCCGCCCGGCAGGTAGTGGGGCCAACCGCGGCCTTCCCGGCGCCAACCACTCAGCTTCTGTCGGATGTTCACTGCTTCGACTCCGACCGGCTCTGAGCCACCTCCGCCTTGCCGGCGATGGTGTCCACCGTCGGCGGGTGGTCGCTGGTGGCGATCCCGGCGCGGTTGAGCGCCGCGATGATCCGGATGCGCAGTCGGCGGCCGACTTCGTACTGCTTGCCGGGTAGCGTCCGGGCCACCATCCGCAGGTTGACGGTGTCCAGTTCGATGCTCTCCACACCCATCAACTGCGGGGTGTCCAGCAGAAGTGCGCTGAGTCCCTCATCTTCCATCGCGTCCACGCCGACGGCGTGCAGCAGCTCGTTGACCTTGTTGAGGTCGGCGGTGGTGGGCACCGGGATGTCGACCACGGCGCGCGCCCAGTCCTTGGACATGTTCAGCGAACGGACGATGTTGCCGTTCGGGACGGTCCACACCTCGCCCTCGCTGGTGCGCAGTTTGGTCACGCGCAGGGTGACCTCCTCGACAGTGCCCTCGGCCTCGTTGGGCGCGCCGAGCATGTTCACCTGCACCAGGTCGCCGAACCCGTACTGGCGTTCGGTGATGATGAAGAACCCGGCCAGCAGATCCTGCACGAGCTTCTGCGCGCCGAAACCGAGTGCCGCACCGAGCACCGCCGCCGGTGCCACCAGGGAACCCACCGGAACGTTGACCACGTCGGTGATCTCGACCGCGACGACGACGAACAGAATCGCGATCGACACCCACGAGATCACAGACGCCACCGCCTGGCGGTGTTTGGCGCTCTCGGAGCGCACCAGCTGGTCGCTTTCCTGATACTCGGCATCGATGCGCCGCGTCACCCGGCGTGCGATCCAGCTGATGAACCGGGCGGCCAGCAGCGCGCCGACGAGCAGCAGCGCGATCTGCAATCCCTGTGTCAGCAGCCATCTGCCGATCTCGCCGTGCCAGAAACTGTGCCAGCCCTCGGCGAAGTTGATGGCCTGATAGGTACTAGTCGTCATCTTTTCTGTTGCGCCACCGGATACCGGCCTCCAGGAAGCCGTCGATGTCTCCGTCCAGCACGGCGGCTGGATTTCCGACCTCGTATTCGGTGCGCAGATCCTTCACCATCTGGTAGGGGTGCAGCACGTAGGAACGCATCTGGTTACCCCAGGAGCTGCCGCTGTCGCTCTTGAGGGCGTCCATCTCGGCCCGCTCCTCTAAACGCTTGCGTTCCAATAATTTTGCCTGGAGCACGCGCATCGCAGACACCTTGTTCTGCAGCTGCGACTTCTCGTTCTGGCAAGTCACCACGATACCGGTCGGGATGTGGGTGAGTCGAACCGCCGAGTCGGTGGTGTTGACCGACTGACCGCCGGGCCCGCTGGACCGGTAGACGTCCACCCGGACGTCGCCTTCGGGGATCTCGATGTGGTCGGTGGTCTCGGTGACGGGCAGCACCTCGACTTCGGCGAACGACGTCTGACGCCGGGCCTGGTTGTCGAACGGGCTGATCCGCACCAGCCGGTGGGTGCCCTGCTCGACCGAGAGCGTGCCGTAGGCGAACGGGGCGTGCACGGCGAAGGTCGCGCTCTTGATGCCCGCCTCCTCCGCGTAGGAGGTGTCGTAGACCTCGACCGGGTACTTGTGCTGCTCGGCCCAGCGGATGTACATCCGCATCAGCATCTCGGCCCAGTCGGCGGCGTCCACGCCTCCCGCGCCGGAACGGATGTTGAGAAGGGCTTCCCGCTCGTCGTACTCACCGGAGAGAAGGGTGCGGACCTCCATCGCCGCGAGGTCCTCACGCAGCTTCTCGAGTTCGGCGTCCGCCTCGGCGAGGGCTTCCTCGGCGCCGGCGCCGCCCTCTTCTGCGGCCATCTCGTAGAGCACCGGCAGATCGTCGAGCCGGCCGCGCAGTTCCTCGACGCGACGCAGTTCGTTCTGCGCGTGCGACAGCTCGCTGGTCACCTTCTGCGCCCGCGACTGGTCATCCCACAGGTTCGGGTCGGAGGCCTCCTGCTCCAGCTGCTCGATACGGCCGCGAAGCGCCTCGACATCGAGCACACGCTCCACGGTGGTGAGCGTGGAGTCCAGGGTGGCGATATCGGATTGACGGTCAGGATCCACGAGAGTTCAGGGTACTCACCGTGCAGCTCGGTGATGCCACGGCTGTCTCGGCACATTCTCGAATCCGATCCCGGCGACCGCCGCAGAATCCCGCGTCCGACCTCGGTGGCGATCTAGCATCGGGTTGGACCCTCGTTCGGCCACACCGCGACAGCCCTCGCATGTGGCCCGCCAGCGACAGAAGGCAGCCCTATATGCCCCCAATGCGGCCGTATCACGTGGCCATCGTCGGCTCAGGACCCTCCGGGTACTTCGCCGCCGCGTCCCTGTTGAAGTTCGCGGCCTCCGGTGACCGCGACGTACGCGTCGACATGCTCGAGATGCTTCCGACCCCGTGGGGCCTGGTGCGTTCGGGCGTGGCTCCCGACCACCCGAAGATCAAATCGATCAGCGCCCAGTTCGAGAAGACGGCGCTGGACCCGCGGTTCCGGTTCTTCGGCAACGTCGCGGTCGGTGACCACGTACACCCGGCGGAGCTGGCGGAGCGCTACGACGCCGTCGTTTATGCCACCGGCGCACAATCGGATCGGGCACTGGGAATCCCGGGAGAGGATCTGCCGGGCAGCGTCGCCGCCGTCGACTTCGTCGGTTGGTACAACGCGCATCCCCACTTCGAGGAGATTGCACCCGATCTGACCCGTCATCGCGCCGTGGTCATCGGCAACGGCAACGTGGCACTCGATGTCGCCCGGATCCTGGTGAGCGACCCCGAGAGTCTTGCGGGCACCGACATCGCCGACCACGCGCTGAAGTCGCTGCACGCAGGTGGCGTCGAAGAAGTCGTGGTCGTGGGCAGGCGCGGCCCGCTGCAGGCACCGTTCACCACCTTGGAACTCCGAGAACTCGGCGAGCTCGAGGCGCTCGGCGATGTGGACATCGTCGTCGACCCCGCCGACTTCGCCGACATCACCGACGAGGATCTGGAGGCAGCGGGCAAGACGGTCCGCAACAACATCAAGGTGCTGCGGCAGTACGCCGAACGCACACCGAGCGAGGCCACCCGTCGGATCGTGTTCCGGTTCGGCACCTCGCCGATCGAGATCCGGGGCGACGACCGGGTCGAGTCGATCGTGCTCGGGCGCAACGAGCTGGTCAGCGACGCCGACGGCCGGGTGTCGGCCAAGGACACCGGCGAGCGTGAGGAGCTGGCGGTCCAGCTCGTGGTGCGGGCGGTCGGCTACCGCGGGCTGCCGACCCCCGGCCTACCGTTCGACGAGCGCGCCGGGACCATTCCGCACGTCGACGGACGGGTGGCGGGTAGCCGCAAGGAGTACGTCGCCGGATGGATCAAGCGCGGACCCAGCGGAGTGATCGGCACCAACAAGAAGGACTCCCAGGACACCGTCAACACGCTGCTGGCCGACCTCAGCGTCGCCGACCTCGCCGACTTCCCCGACGATCACGCTGATCACCTCGCGCAGTGGCTCGTCGAGCGACAGCCGAAGGTCGTGACCACCGATCACTGGCAGCTGATCGACGCGCACGAACGCTCGGCGGGCGAAGGTAGCGGCCGGCCCCGCGTCAAGTTGACGACTGTGGCCGAGCTGCTGCGCATCGGGCACGGCTGATGACGAAGCGGGCGAGGGACGAGCCCGTGAGGAGTCAGCCCATCAAGCACGGCTGACGGGCTGACGACGACGCGGGAGTCAACCGTGCTGCGCGGGTGGCGGCGGAGGTGGCGGCGGCGGCTCCATCTGCGGAGCGAACCGCCAGTTGTCGGGGTTCTTCGGGGAGTAGACGACCGGGAACAGCTGTCCCATCGTCGGCCACTGGTCGACGTCGACGGAAAGGCGTTGATACACGGCGTGTTCGTTGACCGTGGGTCCGTTCATGACGCCGGTGATCGTGACGAACTGCTCACCCGTGACATCGTCAGGTCGGGGGCTGACTCCGGTGACCAGGAGGGTGCCCTGCGGCCATCCGGAACCGGCGCCACCGCCACCTCCGCCACGGCGCCGCATGAGATACGGCCGCGCAATGAGAAACAGCGCGCCGACGAGCATCAGGATGATCGCGAGTTCGAACACCCCCACATGGTAGGACGGCTGCTATGAGCACCTATGCAAATGACCTGCAGCTGGCCCTCCAGCTGGCCGACGAGGCCGACTCGCTGACGATGCAGCGGTTCGGTGCGGTCGACCTGCGCGTGGAGACCAAGCCCGACATGACGCCGGCGACCGACGCCGACCTCGACACCGAGACGCTGCTACGTGACCGGCTCGGCGAGTTGCGGCCACAGGACTCGGTGTTCGGCGAAGAGTTCGGCGGCACCAGGGAATTCAGCGGTCGGCAGTGGGTGCTCGACCCGATCGACGGCACCAAGAACTTCGTCCGGGGGGTGCCGGTGTGGGCGACGTTGATTGCGTTGCTCGTCGACGGGGTGCCGGTGGTCGGCGTCGCCAGTGCACCCGCGCTGGGCCGGCGGTGGTGGGCCGGCCAGGATCAGGGCGCATTCACCTCATTCGGTGGCACCACCAGGAAGATCTCGGTGTCCGGGGTCAGCGACCTCGGCTCGGCGAGCCTGTCGTTCTCCGACCTGTCGACCGGCTGGGACGAGGACCGGTCGAAGCTTGTCGAACTCACCGACGCCGTGTGGCGGATGCGCGGCTACGGCGACTTCTGGTCGTACTGCCTGGTCGCCGAGGGCGCCGTCGACATCGCTGTGGAACCGGAGGTCAAGGTGTGGGATCTGGCGCCACTGGACATCCTGGTGCGCGAGGCAGGCGGCCGGTTCACCGACATGGCGGCCCAGCCGGGCCCCCACGGCGGCAGCGCGGTGGCGACCAACGGGTTGCTGCACGACGCGGTGATCGCCCGATTCGGCGTGTGACGTGCCTTACACATCGCAGTACCTTACTCGTCGGTCAGTTCCTATACCTTACTCTGGAGTCAGTTGCGCGTTCGCGCATCTCCGACCATCAACCGAGGGCAGCTGCCAATGACGAACACCCTGCCGTCCAAGCAACGCGGTCGCGAGAGCGCCGTCGGCCTCCAGAAGCACAAGCGCTCAGCGATCGACATCGGAATGGCGCTGCTCACGCCGATCATGGGCCAGGAGTTCCTGGACAAGTACAACCTGCGCGACCCGCTCAACCGGGGCATCAAGTACGGCGTCAAACACGGCTTCTCCGCAGCGGGTGCCTCGACCCGGCAGTTCAAGCGCATCCAGGGCCTCGGCAAGCCGGCGACCCGACTCAAGCCCAGCGGCGCCGACTACTTCGACCTGACCCCCGACGACGACCAGAAGATGATCGTCGAAACGGTCAACGAGTTCGCCGAGGAGATCCTGCGGCCCGCCGCGCACGACGCCGACCAGGCAGCCACGTACCCGCCGGATCTGATCGCCAAGGCCGCCGAACTCGGCATCACGGCGATCAACATCCCCGAGGATTTCGACGGGATCGCCGAGCGGCGCAGCACCGTCACCAACACGCTGGTCGCCGAGGCGCTGGCATACGGCGACATGGGGCTGGCCCTGCCGATCCTGGCGCCGGGAGGCGTCGCATCGGCGCTCACCCACTGGGGAAGCGCCGACCAGCAGGCCACCTACCTCAAGGAGTTCGCAGGCGAGAACGTTCCGCAGGCCTGTGTCGCGATCGCCGAGCCGCAGCCGCTGTTCGACCCGACTGCGCTGAAAACCACCGCGGTGCGCACCCCGAGCGGATACCGGCTCGACGGCGTCAAGTCGTTGGTACCGGCTGCCGCGGACGCCGAGATCTTCATCGTCGCCGCCCAGCTCGGTGGAAAGCCGGCGCTGTTCATCGTCGAGGCGGCCAGCAAGGGGCTCACCATCACGGCTGACCCGAGCATGGGCATCCGCGCCGCCGCGCTGGGCCGGGTCGAACTCGACAAGGTCTCGGTTCCGCTCAGCGCGCGTTTGGGTGAGTTGGACGCTCCCGCAGCCGATTACGCCCAGCTCTACAGCGACGCGATCGCGCTGTCACGCCTCGGCTGGGCAGCGCTGGCGGTGGGAACCTCACACGCGGTGCTCGACTACGTCATCCCCTACGTCAAGGAGCGCGAGGCCTTCGGAGAGCCGATCGCCCGCAGGCAGTCCGTCGCCTTCATGTGCGCCAATATCGCCATCGAACTCGACGGACTGCGGCTGATCACGTGGCGCGGCGCGGCGCGGGCCGAGCAGGGGCTGTCCTTCGCCCGCGAGGCGGCTCTGGCCAAGAAGCTCGGCACCGACAAGGGCATGCAGATCGGCCTCGACGGCGTCCAGCTGCTCGGCGGCCACGGCTTCACCAAAGAACACCCGGTCGAGCGCTGGTACCGCGATCTGCGGGCCATCGGCGTCGCCGAGGGTGTCGTGGTCCTCTAACTCACCGACCTGACGGAAAAGAGACTCACATGGCAATCAATCTGGAACTGCCGAAGAAGCTGCAGGCGGTCATCGAGAAGGGGCATCAGGGCGCGGCGGAGATCCTGCGACCGATCTCACGCAAGTACGACCTGAAGGAACACGCGTACCCCGTCGAACTGGACACCGTCGCGACCCTGTTCGAGGGCATCTCCGAGGCCAAGACCATCTCGTTCGCCGGCGCCGAGGCGTTCCGGGACGGAGACGACGGCCCGAAGGGAAACATCAACGGGGGCAACATGTCCGCCGTGCTCAACATCGTCGAGGTCAGCTGGGGCGACGTCGGCTTGGTGCTGTCGATCCCCTTCCAGGGACTGGGCAATGCGGCGATCTCCGGTGTCGCGACCGACGAGCAACTCGAGCGGCTCGGCAAGGTGTGGGCCGCGATGGCGATCACCGAACCGGGTTTCGGGTCCGACTCCGCCGCCGTGACGACCACCGCGAAACTCGACGGCGACGAGTACGTGATCAACGGCGAGAAGATCTACGTCACGGCCGGATCGCGCGCCACGCACATCGTGGTCTGGGCGACGCTCGACAAGACCAAGGGACGGGCGGCGATCAAGTCGTTCATCGTGCCGCGCGAACACCCCGGCGTCACGGTGGAGCGTTTGGAGAACAAGCTCGGAATCAAGGCCTCCGACACCGCCGCGATCCGTTTCGAGGATGTCCGCATCCCCAAGGACTACCTGCTGGGTAGCCCGGACATCAACGTCGAGAAGGGTTTTGCCGGGGTCATGGAGACCTTCGACAACACCCGCCCCGTCGTTGCGGGCATGGCGGTGGGTATCGCCCGCGCCGCGCTGGAAGAACTGCGCAAGATCCTGACCGACGCCGGCATCGACATCTCCTATGACAAGCCCGCTCACGCCCAGAGCGCTGCGGCCGCGGAGTTCCTGCGGATGGAGGCCGACTGGGAGTCCGGTTATCTGCTCACCCTGCGGTCGGCGTGGCAGGCGGACAACAAGATCCCGAACTCCAAGGAAGCCTCGATGGGCAAGGCGAAAGCTGCCCGCGTCGCCAGCGACATCACGCTCAAGACCGTGGAATTGGCGGGCACCGCCGGCTACTCGGAGGGGGCGCTTCTGGAGAAGTGGGCCCGCGACTCGAAGATCCTCGACATCTTCGAGGGCACCCAGCAGATCCAGCAGCTGGTGGTGGCCCGCCGCCTGCTCGGCCTGTCATCGGCTGAACTGAAGTAACCGGGGCGCACGGCTTGCTACCGTGCGCTCGTGGAGCACCGCATCACCTGTCCGTTGTGCGAGGCGATGTGTGGCTTGCGGGTCGCCGTGGACGGCGACGCCGTGGGCGCTGTTCGGGGCAACCCCGACGATGTGTGGTCCCGCGGGCACCTGTGCCCCAAGGGCGCCTCGCTGAACCAGATCCACGAGGACCCCGATCGATTACGTCTACCCATGGTGCGTCACCGCGGCGGTGAGCACGTGCAGGTGTCATGGGACGACGCGTTCGCCGAAGCGGAGAGGGTCCTACGGCCGGTTCTGGACCGGCACGGAGCGGGCGCGATCTCGGTGTACATCGGAAACCCGGTCGCCCACAACCTCGGGCTGGAGACCTACGTCGGAGCGCTGGTCGGCCTGGCGGGGGCGGCGGGAATGCCCGCGTACTACACCCCGGGCACGGTCGATCAGTGGCCGCTCAACGTGGTCAGCGCGCTGCTCTTCGGCGGGATGTGGAATGCGCCCATACCCGACCTGGACCGCACCGACCACCTGATGATGTTGGGCGCCAACCCCTCTGCGTCGCAAGGATCGATGCTCTCCGCCCCCGACATCATGGGTCGACTGGCGGCGATCCGCGAGCGTGGTGGCACCGTTGTGGTCGTCGATCCCCGCAGGACCCAGACGGCACGGCGGGCGACGGAATGGGTACCGGTGCGCCCCGGCACGGACGCACTGCTGTTGTTCGCGCTGCTGCACACTCTCGAAGAACGGAACTGGATCCGCCGCCCGAGCCATCTCGACGAGATGGTGGCAGGACTCGACGACGTCATCGCGCTGGCTGCGCAGTTTCCACCTGAGCGGGTAGCCGCGGCCACCGGCATCCCCGCCGACACGATCCGTCGACTCGCGGCTGGGCTGGCCGACGCCGAGAGTCCGGTGATCTACAGCCGAATAGGCACGTGTACGCAGGAATTCGGCACGCTGGCCACCTGGCTGGTGTTCGTGCTGAACGTGGCACTCGGCTCGGTGGACCGTCCTGGCGGCGCGGTCTTCCCCAAAGCCGCGGTCTGGTCGCCGATGTTCATGAAACCCCCCGACCAGGACGGGCCGGGCTGGCAGTTCGGCCGGTTCCGCAGTCGCGTGCGCGGGGCACCGGAAGTTCTCGGGCAATTCCCGATCAGCTGCCTGGCCGAGGAGATCGACACTCCCGGCGACGGTCAGATCCGCGCGCTGGTCACCGTCGCCGGCAATCCGGCGATCTCGGCACCGGGGGCACGCCGCCTCGATGCGGCGCTCGGCGGGCTGGAAGCCATGATCTCGGTGGACAATTGGCTCAACGAGACAACACGGCACGCACACGTGATCCTGCCCGGCCTGTCTCCGCTGGAACGCGCCCACTGCGACGACCTGTACTGGATGTACGCCATCGCATCGTGTGTGAAATGGTCCGACGCCGTCTTACCTGCCCCTGCGGGGCGCCCCGAGGAATGGGAGATCATGCTCCGCCTGGCGGGAGCAGTGGTCGGCACACCGATCCCTGACGTCGACATATCCGCGATGGACGACCTGTACACCCAGGGCATCATCCACACCGCGTGCCAGGCTGCCGACACTCCCCTGTTCGGCCGTGACCCGATGGAAGTCTTTGCGGCGCTGAGGGGCCGGGGACCCGAGCGGATGATCGACCTCGGTATCCGCACCGGCCCCTGGGGTGACGACCTCGGGCGCCGGCCGGGCGGACTGACGCTGGACGAGGTCCGTCGCCACCCCGATGGGCTGAGGCTGGGCGAGTTGGAGGGCGGTCGTCTCTCGGAAGTGCTGACCACACCGTCGGGCCGGATCGAACTGATGCATCCGCTGCTGACCGCCGACCTCCCGAGGCTTCTCAGCCGGATCGACCGCGCCAGTGACGGATTGGTGCTGACGAGCAGACGACACCTGCGATCGAACAACTCCTGGCTGCACAACGTCGCCGGTCTGATGCGTGGCAGGGATCGCTGCACGCTGCTGATCCATCCCACCGACGCCGCTCACCTCGGCGTCTCCGACGGCCTACCGGTTGATGTCTCCACCACCGAGGGCTCCATCCGCGTGCCCGCCGAGGTGACCGAGGAGATGATGCCCGGCGTGGTGTCGCTACCCCACGGCTGGGGCCATGGCGTCGACGGCACTCAGATGAGCATTGCGAACGCCCACCCGGGCGTCAACACAAATGTGCTCAATCCTGCTGCGCTGATTGATGTTCCCAGCAACACCCAGGTCGTCAACGGGGTGCAGTGCCAGGTGGTTCCGGCGCCCGCCGCCGGGTGAGCACAGCGAGCCCGCGTCAGAAGCCGTCGTGCACGACCACCCGGGTGCGGCCGGTGACGCCGCCCCCGATGATGCGCCCGAGAACGTCGGCGACCTCGCGGACCGGGACGTCCTGGGTGATCCGCGCCAGGTGCCGCGGCTGTAGCTCGGACTCGATCTGAGCCCACACCTCGCGGCGCTGCTTGATGGGGAGCAGCACCGAGTCGATGCCGGCGAGCGTCACCCCCCGCAGGATGAAAGGCAGAACACTGGCCGGCAGGTCCGCCGACCCGGCGAGTCCCGAAATAGCGGCCACGCCAGCGTAGTTCAGTGTGCTGAGCGCATGGGCCAGCGTCTTCCCGCCGACGCAGTCGACCACTGCGGCCCATTGGGACTTACCCAGGGGACGCACTTTGTCCTCGGGGCCGGTAACCCGGTCGATGACCTCGGCGGCACCCAGTTCCCGCAGCAGATCGTGCGCGTCGGCCTTCCCCGTCGACGCCACCACCTCGTAGCCGAGGCCGGCGAGCAGGTCGACACTGACGCTGCCCACACCGCCGGTGGCGCCGGTCACCAACACAGGGCCGGCGGACGGCGTGATGCCATGTGTCCGCAGCGCATTCACACTCATGGCCGCTGTGAAACCGGCGGTGCCGATCGCCGCCGCCTCGGCCGGGCTCAAGGTGGTCAGTTTGACCACGAGGTCAGCGGGATACCTCGCCGCCTGCGCGTAACCGCCGTGCCGACCGGTGCCGATGTCCTGACCGTGGGCGACGACCGCGTCACCGACGGCGAACTCCGGCGACGTACTCGCGGTCACGGTACCTGCGACGTCGATCCCCGGAATCAACGGATACGACCGCGCCACTCCACCTTTGGGCGTGACCGCCAGTGCGTCCTTGTAGTTCACGCTCGAGTACTCGACACGGATCTCGACGTCACCCTCGGGCAGGAACGATTCGTCGACCACCTCGTGGCGCAGCACGATGCCGCCCTCGGCATCCTCGTGGGCCACCATCGCGTTGATTTCCGTCATGACGGCCACAGTAGCCAACGCGGGTACTCAGACGAAGAAGCCCCCGACCGCCAAGCGGTCAGGGGCTTCGTTCGTCAGCTTGCTATCGGAGGAGGTTCGCCTGCAGGTCAGGCTTCATGGCCTGCAGTTCCCGGCCCCAGTACGCCCAGTTGTGCGTGCCGTTGTCGGGGAAGTTGAACACACCGTTGTTACCGCCGGCGGCGATGTAGTTCTGCTGGAAGGTCTCGTTGGTGCGGATGGTCAGACCTTCGAGGAACGTGGCGGGCAGGTCGCCGCCGCCGAGCTCGTTGGGCTGGCCGTTACCGCAGTAGATCCAGATGCGGGTCCCGTTCGCGACGATCTGCGGGATCTGCACCATCGGGTCGTTGCGCTTCCAGCCGCTGTTCGGGTCCTGCGTCTTGCCCCACATGTCGTCGGCCTTGAATCCGCCGGCGTCACCCATGGAGATGTTGATCAGGAACGGCCACCAGCCCTCGGAGGGGTTCAGGAAGCCCGACATCGAGCTGGCGTAGATGAACTGCTGCGGGTGGTACACCGACAGGATCAGCGAGGCGGAGCCTGCCATCGACAGACCGATGGCGGCGCTGCCGGTCGGCTTGACCGCGCGCTGCGACGCCAGGAAGTTGGGCAGCTCCTGGGTCAGGAACGTCTCCCACTTGTAGGTGACGGTCGGGCCCTTGTTGCGGGCCGGGGAGTACCAGTCCGCGTAGAAGCTGGACTGACCGCCGACGGGCATCACGATCGACAGGCCCGAATCGAGGTACCACTCGAACGCCTGGGTGTTGATGTCCCAGCCGTTGAAGTCCTCCTGGGCACGCAGACCGTCGAGGAGGTACACGGCCGGCGAGTTCTCGCCACCGCTCTGGAACTGGACCTTGATGTCGCGGCCCATTCCGGCGGACGGCACCATCAGGTACTCAACCGGCAGGCCCGGCCGAGAGAACGCTCCGGCGGTTGCCGAACCTCCGGTGAGGCCGACCAACGCGGGCAGAAGCGCCGCCGTCATGCTCGCAACGCCGATCCGGCGCGCCCAGGGCCCGCGGATCTTGTCAAGAAGTCTCATACCGTCAATCCATCCATCTTCCGGTTACCGCATGATGCGGTTTGTCCTGCGATTTCTCGGCCGGTCACAGCCGACATCGAGGTATTCACCCCGTTGCCGGACGATTGCGCAGCAGCCAGTAGGCAGCGCCGAAGGCCGAGAAACCTTCAGTTGTAGCGGTTGCAGTAAAGCATGTGACCAGCATGTGAGAAAGTCCGGCCACGCCGAACAGCGCACTTCCTGCAGGAATCGGAAACTGACGCCGAGGAAAGCCGACCGCCCCAAATCTGCGAAATCACTGGAAGTCGGTGGCGCGAGTGAGCCGACAGGCCCGTCATGCACCCGTAACAGGTGTGAGTCATGACCGCGGTCACACGCGGGCGTGTTCAGTAGGCTGCAGCGGATGGCCAATGCCCCCGCAGGCGCAGGCAGATTGTCTGCTGACGACTGGATCGAGGCCGGCTACGCGATCCTGGCCGACGACGGCCTGGAGGCACTGAAGATCGACCGACTGTGTGCCCGCCTCGGTGTCACGAAGGGCAGTTTCTACTGGCACTTCAAGGACATGGCGAGCTACCGAGTCGCTGTCGTCGCGGCGTGGGCCGGGTTACGCGACCGCGACCGGAGTCACTTCGGCGAGTTGGGGGTTCTCCCGCCCCGCGAACGGCTCGCACAGATGATGGGCGCCCTGGTGGGCCCACGGCAGTGGACCCTCGAGCGCGCGATGCGCGAGTGGGCGCGCACCGACCCCGCCGTCGCCGAGAGCGTGCACACCGCCGACCAGAGGGTGCTCAGCGCGGTCCGACACGCGTTTCGAGATGCCGGGTTCGACGCCGACGACGCCGACGTGCGCGCGAACGCGACGTTCGCGGCGGGTATCGGGTTCCTGCACCTCTCCAACGCGCCACCCGGGGCCCAACTGGCTGCTCAACAGGAGCGGTTTCTCGACCTGATGCTCGCTCACTGACCACTTCCATACTAAAAGGTATGGTACGTTCGGATTATGCTGTTGACCTCGACCGACGCCCCGGCCATCACCTCTGACTACGTCGCCGGACTGGCCGCCCGCGCTGCGGAGGCCGAGCAACTCCGCCGCTTGCCCACCGCCACGCTGGCCGACCCGGCAACGTCGCAGTTCATCGAACTGCTGGTTCCAGCCCGCTACGGCGGCACTCAGGCGCCGTTTCCGGCCATCCTGGATCCCGTGCGCGCGATGGCCCACGGCTGCGCCTCGAGCGCATGGACGTTGGGGTTCTACGCGCTCCACAACTGGATGCTCGCGCTCTTCGGCGAGCAGGCGCAGAGCGAGGCCTTTGCCACTCGGCCCTTCCTGGCCCCGGCGCCGCTCGCGCCCACGGGCCACGGCACGGCCTGCGACGGGGGCATCCGACTGTCCGGGCGGTGGTCGTGGGCGACCGGGGTGATGGACGGCAACTGGGTGATCGTGGGCGCGCTGTGTGAACGCCAACCGGATGACCCGAGCACGCTCCATCCGGTGCTGGCACTGTTGCCGATCGAGGCCGTGCGCATCGAGGACGTCTGGCACACCGATGGCATGCGTGCGACGGGGTCCAACGACGTCGTCATCGACGGGGGTTTTGTGCCGGCGCACCGCCTGGTGGCCGTGTCCGACATCTATACGGGTAGCGCACCCGGCGCCGCGTTGCACGACTCCGACACCTATCGCTGGCCGATGGTGCCCGCACTCGCACTGCTGGCTGCGATGCCCGCACTGGGCAGCGCCGAACGGGCTGCCGACATCTATACAGAGCGACTCTCGCAGCGATACCTGGCCTACGAGGGCGTCATGCAGAAAGACAAGCCGGTGGCGTCCGTACACCTCGGGCAGGCGCTGGTCCGGCTTCGGTCGCTACGCGGCTTACTGGCCGACACCGTGGGCGAGATCGAGGCCGTCGTCGCCGCAGGCGATCCGGTGACGCGCGCAGTACGCGGGCAGGCCAGGCTGGCCGCGGCGCACATCGTGCACGAGTCGCGCGCGCTGATCGCCGATCTGCTCGGGACGTCGGGGGCAAGCGCCCATTTCCTGGACAATCCGCTGCAGCGGATCAAACGCGACGTCGACGTCATCGCGGGCCACGTGGTGTTCGACTACGACACGAGCCGCGAACTCGCGGGGGCGCTGACCCTGGGGATGACGATCCCGCGCACCGCCATGGTGTGAGCTCCAGAGAGGATTCCGATGGCCGAAACCGCACGCGACCGCGTCACCAAGTTCTTCCAGAAGAATGTCGCCAACCGCGTGATGCGGCGCATGCCGTTTCAAACGTTGCTGGAGACAACCGGACGTAAATCCGGTGAGCGGCGCACAACTCCTGTGGGCGGCCGGCGGGTGGCTGATGCGTTCTGGTTCGTCTCGGAGTTCGGCGAAAAATCGCAATACGTCCGCAACATCCTTGCCGACCCGAGTGTGCGGGTTCGGTTGAACGGCCGCTGGCACCGCGGTACCGCACACCTACTTCCGGACGACGACGCCAAGTCACGGATGCGCACATTGCCGGGGTACAACAACATCGGCGTGCGCACGTTCGGCACCAACCTGCTGACGGTGCGTGTCGACCTTGTCGACTAATCCTTTGTCTGACAGCGGCTTTCATGGACCGCGCCCGTCTTTGAGCGAGTCGCCTTCGGGTGAGCCCCCGTCTTCGGGTGGGTCGTGTTCGGGCAGGAGGTATCGCTGGGGGTGGTGGTAGTTGTTGATGCGGGTTTGGCCGGTGTCGAGGTCTGGTGGTGGGATCCATTCGGTGTCGCCGTGGTTGTTTTTGCGGGTGGTCCAGCCGGTCTTCTCGATGAGCCGGTTGTCGGGGCCGCAGGCGAAGGTGAGGTCGTCGATGTTGGTCTGGCCGTCGTTTTTCCAGTCGGCGACTGCGTGATGGACCTGGCTGTTGTAGCCGCACACGGTGCACCCGGGGCGGGTGCAGCCTCGTTCCTTGGCGTGCAACACGATTCGTTGCGCCGCCGACGCCAACCGTTTGGTGCGCCCGAGGTACAGCGATTCTTTGGTGTGGTGGTCGTAGATGTAGAGGTAGTGATGGGCGCCCCGGGCGGCCATCCGGATCAGTGTCGGGATGGGCAGTTTGGATCCGCCGCCGGTGACCGCCAACCCGGCACCTTGCTCGAGGTCCTGCAGGGTCGTCGACACGATCACCGTGACCGGCAACCCGTTGTGGGTGCCCAGGTTCCCCGAGGCCAGCGCGGCCCGGCCCACGGCTTTGAACGCATCATGGTTGCGTTGGGCCTGGGTTCGGGTATCGGACCCAGCCCGCGGCTCACCGGCCCCGCCGTCGGCCCCGCCGTCGGCACCGGGTTCGCCGTCGGCACCGGCCTCGCCCTCGTCAGGCTCGTCGTCTGGGATGTTGGCACCGGGGGCGGCTTCTTTGGCCAGGATCGCCTCCCAGTAGGAGCCGGCCTCGGCGTCCAGGCGCCCGCGGATCGACCTGGTCCCGTCACGCTGCTGTTTACCCAGCACGATGCCGCGGGTGCGGGCCTGCTCCTTCTCGCACGGTTCGGGGCCGTCCTGATCGATCATCATCAACAACGCCCCGGCCGCTTCGTCCAACGCTTCGGGTCCCAATCCGGCAGCCTTGCTGGCCAACTGGGCCTCCGCGTCCACCCGGGTGCCCACATCGACCCAGGACGGCAGCAATTTGTGGAACCCGGCGATGATCTCCACATGCTCGGCCCCGATCGACCCTCGAGCCTGGGCGGCGGCGGTCGCCTCCCACACCGGCGCCAACGGTTGCCCGGTCAACGACCGGCGCGGCCCCAACACCGCGGCCTCGCGCAACCGGCGTTTGGCGTCTTTGCTGCTGACCCGCAACGCCGTCGTGAGCACCTTCGGCCACGACGACTCCCCCAACCGGTGCGGTTCGGTCTCCGCGACAAGCCGGCTGAGCACGCGATGCTCCAACGCCGGGATCGACCGAGCGATCGTGGTCACCTCGGCCAGCAGCCCGACCAACTCGCGATGCGACACCACCTCACACGCCTGGTGCAGGATCTCCAGCTGAGACCTGATCGCCGCGACCGCGTCCGACACCTCACCCATGAATCGAACACTAGTTCGAACCACCGACAAATCCGGTACTCGATGTGACTCCAGAAACCACAGTGACACAAGAGGTTTGATGGCGTACCCGGGCTGAGCGTTGACTCGCACCAAAGATAAAAGTAACGTCAGTTTCACTTTTGGTCGTCACAGGAGCTCCCATGGAATCGTTTGTCCACTTACGCAAAGGCACAACACCCCGTCGCCTGCACGCCGACCTCGACGGCCTCAAGGACGACGAACTCGGCCGCGGCGGATTCGTCGGTCGCACGGCCAACCTGTATCGCCGCCACGATCCGACGGCATACCGCTCGGTGGGGCCATTGCGGCCCGTCGACGTGTTGTCGAGCGAACTCAAGCCCGGGGACGCCACCGATGCCGACGGCGGTCCCCTGCTGATGTTCTCCAATGCCGACTGCGAGGTGCTGCTGTCCCGGCGCGCTGAACCGATGCCGTACTTCGCGCGCCACATCGACGGCGACCTGCTGTGCTTCGTGCACGAGGGCGACGGTCTCATCGAGACCGAGTTCGGACCACTGCGCTACCGCAAGGGTGACTGGATCTACCTGCCGAAGGCGTGCACGTGGCGCCACGTCCCCGACGATCAGTGCACCTGGCTGATGATCCAGGCCACCGACGACTTCAGGGTGCCGCCGCCCGGCCAACTCGGCCGTCATTTCCCCTTCGACCCTTCCCAAGCGGTCATCCCCGATCCCCAACCCTTCGACGACGACGGCCGGGACGAATACGAGGTTCGGCTGGTTCACTCGCCGATCGACGGAGCCGGCACCACTTCGCTTTTCTACCAACACCATCCGCTCGACGTCGAGGGCTGGCGCGGCGACAACTTCGCGTTCACCTTCAACATCGACGACTACAACGTGGTGACCTCCGACAGCGTCCACCTCCCGCCGACAGTGCACCTGTTCATGCAGGCCACCGGCGTGTACGTGATGAACTTCCTGCCCAAGCCGGCCGAAGGGGTGGCGGGCACCGAACGCACCCCGTGGTATCACCGCAACGTGGACTTCGACGAGATCGCGTTCTTCCACGGCGGCTCGCTCTACGGCATCCCGATGCCGCCCGGGCTGATCTCGCATGCGCCGCAGGGGGTTCATCACGGGGCACCGGAGAAGGCCCGGGAGAGGGCTCGGCGCAAGTTCGACGATTTCCAGTCCGTGGACTGGCGGGTGATCGCGATCGACACCCGGCGGCGACTGGTTCCGTCGGCCGTGGTGCTGGCGAACGACCTCGGGCAGCACTAGATGGGGACCGCCGCGACCTCCGTCAAGCACGACTACCAGCGCATCCCGTATCTGGTTGCCTACCAGAACAACTCAGACGTCCGCGATGTGTACGGCGGTGTCGCCGAGCTGGTGGTGCTGGAGAGCTATCTGCTCAAACCGGCCGTGCCGTCGGACACCGTGCTGGTGTTCATGCATCCCATCGGTGGTGGTGCCTACCTGCCGATGATCAACGCCCTGGCCCGCGCCGGGCACCACGTCATCTACTGCAACAGCCGGTTCCGGGGCACCGACTCGGCGCTGTTGATGGAGAAGGTCGTCGAGGACCTCGGCGAGTGCATCAAGGACGCCAAGAATCGACTCGGCTACGCAAAGGTGGTGCTCGCCGGCTGGAGTGGCGGCGGGTCGCTGTCGATGTTCTACCAGCAGCAGGCGCAGCATCCGACGGTGACGGCCAGCCCATCCGGCGATGGTCCCGATCTGACGAAGCTCGGGCTGATCCCGGCCGACGGCATCATGCTGCTCGCCGCGCACATCAGCAGGCACGGCACCATGACCGAGTGGATGGACGCCTCCATCCTCGATGAGAGTGACCCCACCCGACGGGATCCCGAACTCGATCTCTACAACCCCGCCAACCCCAACCAACCGCCGTATACGCCGGAATTCCTCGAGCGTTATCACCAGGCGCAGGTGGCGCGGAACCGCCGGATCACGGCGTGGGTCAAGGCCAAACTCGCCGAACTCGAGGCACAGGGACGACCCGATGACGAGTTCGCGTTCGTCGTGCACGGCACGATGGCGGACCCACGATGGCTCGACCCGACCGTCGATCCCAACGAACGCACACCGGGAACCTGCTATCTGGGTGATCCTCAGGTGGTGAACATGAGTCCGGTGGGCCTGGCGCGGTTCTGCACACTGCGCAGTTGGCTGTCGCAGTGGAGCTACGACGACGCCCGCGGCGACGCCGTGACGTGCGGACCTGATATCGCAGTGCCGGCGTTGGTGATCGGTAACCTCGCAGACGATGCCTGCACACCGAGTCACACCCGTCGGATCTTCGAGGCGATCGGACACCCCGACAAGGAGATGCACGAGATCACCGGCGCCAACCACTACTACGCCGGGCCTGATCAGCGCGACAAACTGCGCGAGGCTGTCGGCATCGCCACCGACTGGCTGGTACGTCACGATTTCGCGGTAGCCCGGTGACCACATCGACGGGGCCCCTCGACGGGATCCGGGTCATCGAGGTCGGAACGCTGATCTCGGGGCCGTTCGCCGGTCGACTGCTCGGCGACATGGGCGCGGAAGTCATCAAGATCGAGCCCCCTGGCGCGCCGGATCCGCTGCGCACCTGGGGGCAGGCCGAACTCGACGGACACCACTTCTTCTGGACGGTGCACGCGCGCAACAAGAAGTCCGTCACCCTCAACCTGCGTGAGGAGAAGGGACGAGACCTCTTCCTCGAACTCGTCGACCACAGCGACGTCATCGTCGAGAACTTCCGGCCCGGCACTCTGGAGAAGTGGGGCCTGGGCTACGACGCACTGCACAACCGCAACCGCGGCATCATCCTGGTGCGGGTGTCCGGGTACGGACAGACCGGGCCGGACGCCCACAAAGCCGGCTATGCCTCGGTCGCCGAAGCCGCCAGCGGCCTTCGCCACATGAACGGGTTTCCCGGCGGCCCTCCCCCGCGACTGGCGCTGTCGTTGGGTGACAGCCTGGCCGGGATGTTCGCCGCCCAGGGCGCGTTGGCCGCGCTGTACCGCCGCTCGGTTTCCGGCGAGGGCCAGATTGTCGACGCGGCACTGACCGAATCATGCTTGGCGGTACAGGAATCCACGATTCCCGACTACGACGTCGGCGGGGTGGTCCGCGGGCCCTCCGGCACCCGGCTGGAAGGTATCGCGCCGTCGAACATCTATCCGACCGCGGACGGCAGCTGGGTGGTGATCGCCGCCAACCAGGACACCGTCTTCCGCAGGTTGTGCGGGGCCATGGGCCAACCTGAACTCTCGACCGACGAGAGATTCGCCAATCATGTTGCGCGGGGTCGTAACCAGGACGAGCTCGACACGATCATCGGTTCCTGGGCCGCGGAGCGCCACCCTGCCGACATCATCGCCACCCTCTCGGGGGCAGGGGTGATCAGCGGTCCTATCAACACCGTCGCCGAGGTGGTCGAGGATCCGCAGCTACAGGCCCGCGGCATGATCGCCGACCACTGGGACGAGCGCATCGGACGCAACGTCAAGGGGCCCGGAGTGGTGCCGGTCCTCTCCGAGACCCCGGGAACCATCCGGCACGCCGGGTCGGCCAGCCCCGGTCAGCACAACGACGAGATCTATCACGGCCTGCTCGGTAAGAGCCACGCCGAAATCGAGACACTGCGATCGGAGGGCGTGCTGTGAGCGAACCACCTGCCCACGTCGACATCAGGGATGTGTCCCTGCGTGACGGGCTGCAGATCGAGGACCCGATTCCGTTGTCGGCCAAACTCGATCTGCTCGCCGCCATCGCCGCGACGGGGGTGCGGGAGATGGAGGCGACAGCCTTCGTGTCGCCGTCGAAGGTGCCCGCGCTGGCCGATGCGGCCGAGCTTGCCGCTGAGTTGCACCACTTCGGCGACATCGAGTTCTCCGCGCTCGTGGCCAGTCCCAACGGGGCCAAGCGCGCGATCGCCGCCGGACTGAGGTCGATCGAATACGTGGTGTCGGCAGCCGACGGACACAGCCGCGCCAACGTGGGTCGGACATCGGACGAGGCGACGGCACAGATCCGGGAGATCGTCGCGATCGCCCACGACAGCGACGTCACTGTCGAGGTCATCGTCGCCACCGCATGGGACTGCCCGTTCGACGGTCCGACGGATCCGCAGCGGGTGCTGGACGTCGTCGCCGCCGGCACCGAAGCCGGGGTGGACCGACTCGCCATCGCCGACACCATCGGAACCGCCACGCCACGGCGGGTGCGCGACCTGATCGCCCTGGTCCGGCCGAGGATCGGTGACATCCCGCTCGGTGCACACTTCCACAACACCCGCGGTAGCGGATTGGCCAGTGCCTACGCGGCCGTCAGCGCCGGCGTCACCCGCCTCGACGCTTCGGTCGGTGGCCTCGGCGGCTGCCCGTTCGCCCCCGGCGCGAGTGGCAACATCGCCATCGAAGATCTGGTCTACCTGCTGCGCGACAGCGGAATTCACGTCGATGTGGACTTGCAGGCCGCCATCGCCGCCGCACGCGTCGCGCAGGACGCGGTCGGCCATGACCTGCCCAGTGCGCTGCTGCGGGCCGGCGACCGGAAGCTGGGCTAGCGGCCGTGCCGCCCCCGACGTCGGGAACGTTGAGCGCCAAGGGGCGTCAGACACAGCTGGCCATCGAGCAGGCGGCTCGGAAACTGTTCGCCGAGCACGGTTTCCACGGCACCACGCTTGGTGACATCACTTCCGCCGCGGGCAAGTCACCCGCCGCGTTCTACCGGTACTTCACCGACAAGGAGGATCTGCTGGCGGCGCTGGCCCAGTCGTTCCTGCGGGAGGTCGTGACGCCGTCGGGGCTGAGCCTGCAGCTGCCCGACTCCCCCGACGACGACGCCTTCTTCACCGCGGTGGTCTCCGGCTATTGGACGATGTTCAAGCAGAACATCGGAATCATGATCGCTGTGGCACAGCTGGCGACCACCCAGCCGCGCTTCGCACAGGTGCAGAACGAGTTCCGCCGCTTCGGCATCGACATCGTCGCCGCCTCGGTGCGCCGCGCCCAGGAGCAGGGATATGGCGCTGACCTGAATCCCGAGTACACCGCCGCCGCGATTGCGCTGCTGTTCGAGAACTTCACCACAGTCTTCGTCGGTACGCCCGATCTGGGACTCGACATCAACGACGAGGACGCGGTCACCACACTGGCGCGTATCTGGAAGAGAACGCTGTACGGGTTTTAGCACGACTGTCAACGGGGACCGTCCAAAGGAGAAATTGTGGATTTCAGCCTGCCTGACCATCTTCCCGGGCTGCTGGCCGACATGGATGCGTTCATCGAGGCGGAGATCAAACCGCTCGAGCGCGAACACATCCAGTACTTCGACCAGCGCCGCGAGTATGCCCGCACCGACTGGGACAACGACGGCATCCCGCGACGGGAGTGGGAGGATCTGCTCGGCGAGATGCGAAGACGAGCCGACAAGGGGGGTTGGCTGCGCTACGGGCTGCCGTCACGGTTCGGCGGCCGCGACGGCAGCAACATCGACATGGCGGTCATCCGAGAACATCTGGCGCATAAGGGACTCGGTCTGCACAACGACCTGCAGGACGAGTCCTCGATCGTGGGCAACTTCCCCCAGGTGATCATGATGGACCGGTTCGGCACCGAGACCCAGAAGAAGGAATGGACCGAAGCCCTGATCACCGGGGAACGGTCGATGGCGTTCGGGCTCACCGAGCCCAATCACGGATCGGACGCCACCTGGCTGGAGACCCGCGCTGTTCAGGACGGCGACGAATGGGTCATCAACGGCGCCAAACGATTCAACACCGGCGTGCACCGGGCGACCCATGACCTGGTGTTCGCACGAACCTCGGGCGACCAGGGTCAGGCCAGAGGCATCAGCGCGTTCCTGGTGCCGACCGATACCCCGGGGTTCTCCGTCCCGTACTACTGGTGGACGTTCAACATGCCCACCGATCACGGCGAGGTTCTGCTGCAAGATGTGCGGGTGCCTGCCGACGCGGCGCTCGGCGAGGTGGACCGCGGCCTCGAGGTCGGGCAGACGTTTCTGCACGAGAACAGGATTCGACAGGCAGCCAGCAGTCTCGGCGCGGCCCAGTACTGCATCGACCGCGCCGTCGGGTACGCGAAGGAGCGCTCGGTGTTCGGCAAGCCGCTGGCGGTCAATCAGGCGGTGCAGTGGCCGTTAGTGGAGCTTCAGACCGAGGCGCAGATGGTTCGGCTGCTGGTGCGCTATGCGGCGTCCGAGCTCGACCGCAATCACCACATGGAGGTCTCCGACAAGGTGTCGATGGCCAACTACCGCGCCAACCGCCTGGTGTGTGAGGCCGCCGACCGTGCGATGCAGGTGTTCGGCGGCGTGGGCTACAGCAGACACGAACCGTTCGAGCACATCTACCGGCACCACCGCCGCTACCGGATCACCGAGGGCGCCGAGGAGATCCAGATCCGCCGGGTCGCGCAGCGGCTCTTCGGGTTCGGCCACAAGTGACCGACACACTGGCCAGGGCGCTGGAACGGGTGCTCCACCCGATTGTGGGAGAAGTGAGCGTCGAGAACCTGCAGCCGCTCACCGGCGGAGCGAGCAGGATCACCTGGGCGTTCGACGCGGTGGCGGACACACGTCGCGCCCTGATCCTTCGCACCGGTGCCGACGACGACCTGCACGCCGGTATGGAGTTGGAGGCGTCGGTGCAGCGGCGTGCTGCTGCCGCGGGTGCACCGGTCCCCCATGTGCTGACCGCCGACAACTCCCCGGCCGCCCTGGGCAACCCGTATCTGATCTGTGACGCCGTCGCCGGCGAGACGATCGCACCCCGGATCCTCCGCAGGCTCGACGACGCGGGTCGGGCACGACTGCTCGAGCAGTGCGCCGCAGCGCTCGCGGCCATCCACCATGCCGATCCGGACGGCATCGGGTTGACATCGTCGGATGAGCTGGCCGGTTGGCGCGCCCGCCTCGATGAGATGGGTGACACCACAGCCCCTTTCGAATGGGCGTTTCGCCGCTTGGCGGAGCAGCGCCCCGCAGCGTCGCCGATGCGGCTGGTGCACGGCGACTTCCGGATGGGGAACCTGATCGTCGACGACTCCGGCCTCGCGGCGGTCCTCGACTGGGAGCTGACACACCTCGGCGAGGTCTACGAGGACTTGGCATGGTTCTGCATCCGGGCGTGGCGGTTCGGCGCGCCGCAGACACTCGGTGCGGGCGGGATCGGCAGCGTCGAGGCATTCCTGCGCGCGTACGAAGTCGCTTCGGGGACGGCCGTCGACCGCGGCGCCTTCCGCTGGTGGTTGACGGTGGCGACGTTGCGGTGGGGGGTCATCTGCCGGCACCAGGCCGAGCGGCACCTCTCCGGCGAGGCCCGGTCGGTGGAACTCGCGGCGATCGGTCGCCGGGTCAGCGAAACCGAATGGGACGTACTCGATCTGATGTCGGGAGGCGGACCGAGATGACAGCCTTGAACGGGCGCCCCACGGCGGCCGAACTCGTAGCGGCCGTCGCCGAGTTCCTCGACAACGACGTCCGCGCGGCGTGTAGCGGTCAGGTGGGGTTCCACGCCCGCGTCGCCGCCAACGTCCTGCGTATCGTCGAACGCGAACTGCTCGACGACACGGCCGACGCGGCGGTTGCCGCGCTGAACGATCTCGGATACGCCGACGAGGCCGAACTGTCCCACGCGATCCGCAGTGGCCTGCTGGATGATCGCCCTGAGGACGTGATGGCGTGTTTGACGGCTCTGGTCCGTCACCGGTTGTCGATCGCCCACCCCGGCTACGAAGAAGTTTGACGAACGCGCACCGGTGACTCAGTTCGACGAGGCCGCAGACCCTGGTCCGTAGGGCACCGCACCGGCAAGAATCCGCGCATCAACATCCGGGGTCAATCGCTGTGGAAGCGCACCGGCGCGAGTGCATACCCGCAGTACCTCTTCGGCGGATCCGGCAGTGAAGAGTGCATACACCGCGTCGTCGGCCGACACGGAGAGCACCAGAAGCAGCCGGGCTGAGAACTCCGTGGTCGCGACCGCAGCGCTGCAGGACTCCAGCAACGCGACGAACTTGGTGATCGCGGGGTCGGTGAATGCGGACCGGTGCCATTCGGCGAGGAAGTATCCCATCTCAGCCCGACACCTCGCGCAGGGTGTCGATCTGTCGCCCCAGTTCGGCGCGACCGCGGATGCCGAGCTTGCGATAGATGCGACCGAGGTTGTGTTCCACCGTTTTCGGGCTGATGTACATCGCAGCTGCGACGTCCCTGTTCGTCATTCCGGACGCGACCAACTCGGCGACGCGTAACTCGGACGGGGTGAGGATGTGCTGCGACGGGCCGGCGGCGGCGCGCTCGAGTTCGGCGCGGGCCCGGTCAGCCCACAGTGATGCCCCGAGACCTTCGAACGTTGCGAGAGCGTCGGCGAGAGTGACACGGGCGGCGTGCTTCTGCCGCAGGCGGCGCTGCAACTGGCCGACGACCAATTGGGTGCGGGCGCGCTCGAAGGGCATCGGCAGCGCGTCGTGTGCCTCGAGCGACCGGGCGGCGGCTTCTTCGGCGGCATGGATCTCACCGCGCGCCGCCAGCAGCATGGTTCGGCACCGGGCACCGATCGCGATCATCCACGGGCGGTTCAGGCGGGCACCGTTGTCCTCGAGTGCGTCGACCCACGGCTCGAACTCGTCGGTGCGGCCCAGTGCGAACGCCGCCTCCATCAGGTCCGGCAGGAACCACCACGACGCGATCTCGGTGTGTCCGTCGACGCCGCCGCGGGCCAGCAGCGGATGGAGTACTTCGACCGCCGCAGCGTGCTGTCCCAGCGAGAGCTCGAGAAAGCCCAGCACCATTCGTGGTCCGTCGAGCAGCGTCGTCTCCCCAAGTTGATCCGAGTGCTCCAAGACCAGTCCGATCTCGGCCCGGGCGTCGGCCTCGCGACCCTCCAGCGCGGCGATCAGCCCCCGCGGTACCGCCGCCAGGGCGCGGGCTGGAATGCTGTCCAGTTGCTCGGCACCGAGCAGCATGTCGTCGGTGACCTGCGTGGCGTCTCGGTGCCGCCCCAGCCAGATGTCGACCATGGCCGCGTGGGATTGGACCCAGAGCATGTCGACATCGGAACCCCTGGCAGCGCAGTATCTCTGGGCGTCGATGAATTGCCCACGGGCCTCCGTCAACCTGCCGGTCCACGACGAGACGAGCGCCTTGACGATGTGCGCGCTGAAAGGTGCCGCGGTGTGCACGCCGGTGTCGTGGCGCTGCTCCAGATCGATCGCCCGCTGTAGGGACACCTCGTCCACACCCTGCCCGTTGGCACAACGGAACAGCACCTGCGCAGCCAGCGCCTGGCTGATCAACATCCGGTCGGCGAACTCGTCTGCACGTGTCCGGGCCAGTTGCGCATGGCGAGCGGCACCTTCGGCGTCCCCGGCGGTCGACAACGTGATCGCCAAGGTGAGGTGGGTTCGCACCGTCAGCGCCGGATCGTCGGCGGCATCGACGACGGCGGCGTGGAGTTGTTCGATGGCGCGGCGGAAGTCGCCGCGGACGGAGAGGGCGCCGCCCAGCAACACCCGGGCGCGGGCGCGTAGCGGTCCTTCGGGGAGTTCGGATGCGGCGGGCTCCAACAGTGCGAGCGCGCGATCCACGTCACCGGAGAGGAGGTGGCTGTGTGCGGCGTTCACCCGACGTGTCGCGGTGCCGCCTCCGAGGCCGATGGCGAGTTCGAGCAACTCCGCGACAACTGCCGGCGAGGCCTTCGCACGCGCGGCATCTGCCGCTGAGTCAAGTGCAAGAAGGGTTTCGGGGTCACCTGTCGTCGCCGCCAGAGCCATGTGCCGGGCCTGACGTTCGAGCACCGGCTCGATACCGGCGACGGTCCGGTGGATGCGTCGTCGGTCCGCCGGGCGTGCCTGGCTGTAGACGACATGGGCGAGCAGGGGGTGGGAGAAGTGTAGCTGGCCGCCGTCGATGACGACGATGCCACGATTCTCCGGGACCTCGAGCAGCGTCACGATCCGCCGGACCGGCCGCCGCAGGATCGCCGCGAGCAGGTCCAGCGTCGGGTGGGTGACGCAGGCCGCGGCAAGCAGCACCTCGTGGACTTCCTCGTCGAGCTGGCCCACACGCAGACCCATGACGTCGGTCAGGGTCGACGGGAGCGCGGATCCCCAGGCCGAGTCCGCGGTGTCCAGTGCGTGGGCGAGTTCCAATGCGTAGTAGGGGTTTCCACCCGAGATCTCAGCGATTCGCGCCATCGTGGAGCGGGGGAACGACCGGCCGGTCCGACTCGACATGAGGCGGTGGAGCCGACCGAGCGGCATCGGCGCGATCGTCAGGCGCGTCACGCTCTCGGACCGTCCCAGATCCAGCCAGGACGCCGCACCGGAACGGTCCGGAACAGTCCGCTCGGTCACGACGATCCCGATCCGACCTCGCACCCGCCGCAGCGCATACGCCAACACGTCACGCGTCGCCGCATCGATCCACTGCACATCGTCAACCGCCAGCAGCACCGGCGTGCGCACCGCCAGTTCCTCGATGATCGACATGAAAGCCGCGGCGACCGAACGACGGTCGATATCGGCACTCGGGCCACCCGCGCGGATCAAGACCTGCTCGAGCGCCTCCCGCCGCGCGGCGGGCAGACAGTCGAGCACCTCGGGTTCGACATCACCGAGCAGATCGTCGAGCCCGACAAAGTCCAACAGCGACTCCGCTTCGCTCGCCCGCGTGGACAGCACACGGAAGCCGGCCTGCCGCGCCTCGTCATGCGTGGCCAGCCACAGTGTCGTCTTGCCGATCCCCGGCTCACCGTCGATGAGCAGCGCCGACGGTTGGCGCGCTGCCGCGTCGATAAATTCGGTGACGCTTGCTGCTTCGTCCTTCGCATTCACGGGCCGGCCTACCGGTGGAGGCGATCCGGGACCGGCGAAGTACGGGCGGAACTGCAGCCCGAGACAAGCGCCGGTTCGAGGGTTGCTCGGGAAGGATGAGGGCAGGTCACGTCGGTACCTCCATTGTGGAAGGGCGCGCAGGTCGGGCACGCTGGGAATCTCGATCACCGGCACCGTCATCGGATCGATCCGTCGTTAAGCGAAGTTCGGGCCATCTCGACGACGTGCACTGGTGCCTCCTAGGTACTGCCCAAACGCGTTGGGTGACGAGGAGGAGCGTATGAACGCGACGACTGTGGCGTCACGCGTAGTCGACTACGTGTTTATGCTCGTAGCGCTACTTAGTAGCAAGCAACTCGCGACCGCGTGAGTGCTCGCTGATCTGCATGTAGTGCGGGCTTCGCCCGGCTATGGTGACGCACATGGTGGGGTGGCAGGTAGGACCTTCGAAGTGCCTGATCAAGAAGGGCGTCGACTATCTGGTGATCGGCAGCGGCTTCGGCGGGTCGGTGGCGGCGGCTACTCTGGCCGAAAACGTGGACGATAAGACTTCAGTCTGTCTGTTTGAACGTGGCAAAGCGTATCCGCCGGGGTCTTTTCCCAGAACATGGAACGGCCTCAACGCCAGCTTCTGGGATCCGCCCTACCGGAACGGGATGTTCCAGATGTGGTCGTTCACCGGAATTGACGCGATCACAGCGAGCGGGCTCGGTGGCGGCTCGCTCATCTACGCCAATGTCATGTTGGAGAAGCCCGAGGCTTGGTTCACTCAACCGAACCCCGACGGATCAGGCACCGAATGCTGGTCATTCCGACACGGGGAACTCGCAAAGTACTACCAACAGGTGAGGGATTTCCTCAAGGTGGAGGAGCTACCGGACGAGTTGAGAACATGCTCACCCAAAACCACGCGGTTTCTCGAAGCACTGCCGGATGCCCAGCTGGCTCCGTTGGCGGTGCGCTTTTCCGCCACAGAAGGCAACCCGCAGTTCGGCGTCCCGCTCCCGGCGGAAGATTATGCAAACATCCACGGAGACGTGCAGCGCACCACGTGCCAGATGTGCGGTGAGTGCGATTTCGGGTGCAACGTCGGCGCCAAGAACACCATGGACCATACCTACCTGTCGAAGGCCGCCGACGACGGCGCGGAGATCTGCGTCCAGACCGAGGTGCGCGAGATCCATAGCTGCAATGACGGAAAGGGCCACCTGTTCCACGTCGGCTATATCGTCCACCGAGACGAGCCCGTCGCACAGGACCAGCCCGATCCTCCGCTGCAATGGATTAGGGCCAAACGTGTTGTCCTGGCTGCAGGAACCCTCAACACCACGCTCCTCATGTTGAGCAACAGGGGGAACCTCAACATTTCATGCGACGAACCGATCGGCAAGCGATTCTGCGGCAATGGCGACCTTCTCGGGTTCGCCCTACCTAAATTCTGTTCCCGGGGTCTGACTCCCAGCGGGGGTCCGGTCATCACCACCTACCATCAGAACGAGGAAGGTGGCCAACGAATTCTGTTACAAGACGGTGGGGCACCAAATTTGAGAAGTTGGAAACTGACTTGGAAAGAGGCCCGCGATCTAATCGTCGCGCTGGGCCGAGAGTGGGTCGAGCGCATTCGGAGGCCTCCTCGGGGCATTACAACCGCTACGCAGGAGCGCTCCGGTTGGCCGCGATGGCACTGGCCGCTGCCGATTCTGGGCATGGGCGCCGATACGCCTAGTGGCCAATTGACATTGGACAAGTCAAACTCCACCTTGGAGTGTGACTGGACGATCGACAAATCCCAATCTCACTTCAATGAAGTGCGGCAGCGCATGGAGTCACTCTCCCAGCGACTCACAACGCGCTTCCTGCTCAAGCCCCGATGGATCCTGAATCGCGTCATCACCGTTCACCCGCTGGGTGGCTGCCCCGCCGACACGACGGCCGACAAGGGTGTCGTCGACAGCTACGGCCGAGTCCACTCGGTGCCCGGACTGTGGATCGCCGACGGCTCGGTGATGCCGGGACCGATCGGCGCCAACCCCTCGCTGACCATTGCCGCCTTCGCACGCCGTGCTGCCTGCGAGCTCCTCAAAGAAGGCCTCGGAACGCCCTCCACCCCAGAGCCGTTCATTCGTTCTGAATGAGTTCTTTGCGCACATAGATCCGCCACAGGCCCCTTACGAAGAAGGCGACGTAGGCACCGACGGCGCGCCAGCGAGTGAACAATCCTCCGTCGCCGTAGCCACGCATCCTCGTCATCTGACGGACGAACTCCCACAGGGTGATCGAGATGACGCCCGCTGCACGCCGCGGCCGCTGCTTGTCATCGTCCGGTGTGACGTCGACGAGCGTCACACGAAGCCGCGTGGTGTCACCCCAGACCCGCCAGATGCGCCCTCCCCTCGGTTCGAGCACCTTGCGTGCCGTCATTTTGAATTGACGGTCATCGTTGATCAGGTCCGCGGTGTAGAGCATCTGTTGCACTGTTGTGCCGTTTGGCCCCTGGCCCGACTCAAACAATACGAATTTGCCGTTTTCGGTGACGAATCGTCCACCAAGCACGGGGATCACGACATCAGCACGCATGTCCGCTTCGCGCGAACTGCCTGCGATGAAGGCGGCGACGTTCGGGATATCAATGGTCAGATGCATCGCGGTGGCAAATCCGTCGACACGCTCATAACCGTCCACCGGGTCCAGCGCACGCAGTGCGATGCGCCCCGTCATCGTCTCCCGGAAACGTAACCCCGTCACCGATTACTCCGAGCCTGCGCGGCCAATACTGCGAACCAGACCACCGTTGCCCCCCATGCAACCCCCCAGGCGCACACACTGACCAACGGCACCTCAGTACTTCCACACACCGCAATCCAACCCACCACTGCGGCCACCAGTGCAGCGACCGCCGGCCACCGCAAACCCGAAAACACTTCGGTGATCGCCAGGACCCCGGCGAGCACGGCCGCCACTACCGCCAGATAGCCAACATTCGGAGCCACGACGCCCGGTCCGGAACCGAGATGTATTGCCAGGCTGGGAAACAGCAGGGCGGACAGAACAAAGAGCAGACCCATATGGCTGACCAGCACAAGTTTTGTCATCGTCAGCCACTCAGCCAATCGATCATTCGGGGGAAGATGTTGACGGCTGAATACTCCCCCAGGAAGGTGTCGAGGTGGCCATATCCCTCGGGCTCCCAAAGATCATGAGGTCCAGTGGTCTTGGCCTTGAAGACCCGGAAGGATCGCTCCATCCCTTGCGGATGGAATGTCTTGTTGTCGGCCCCGCAGACAAACAGGAACCGCGCGTCGGTCTTCGGCTCGTGGGCAAAATTCACGGGGATATCGTCGTATCCGCGCACCGCGACCAACTGCTTTGCCTTGAGGCATCTGCGAGTCTGCCGGAACAAGCTCACCGGTACATGCGCGAACTCCCCCTTGATCCAGTCGTGGGTCACGTCGTCGAGGTTCTGATGGCTCCACAGAGTCGGAAAGCCCACGCCGTAGGTGAAACTCGAGTGCTTACACACCGGGTTATTGCATTCGTGATGGAATGTCCGAACGAGGAAATCCAACAGTTTGGCGCTGAAACTCGATGCGTACAGCCCGAATTGCGGATTGAACCAGCTCGTCATCCTGCCCAGTGTCGCCAGCGCAATAGGCAGCTTGACCCCGGCGGACCACCGAACCTTCGGGTGCATCGCGGTCGAGTTGGCCACCACCGTCGTGACTTCGCGCAGCAGGCCGGACGCGATGGACATCATGAAGGCGTGGGAGCCCTGACAGTGCACAACAGCTTTGACTGCGTTGTTCTTCTTGGCGGACTCTGACGTTGTGAGCCTGAGGATCTCGGCTACCGCTGCCGGGAAATCATGCACCGCGGCGTCGTCGAACGTGTACTGCGTCGGTTCGAGATCGATGCTGGCACGCCAGTTGAGAAGCCAGACGTCGAAACCCGCCGCTGACAGCATCGCCGGAAGCGTGATCGTACTCGGAGGGCAGAAGAGGTTCGCTCGGGTGCCGGACCCGTGGACGAACATCACCGCGCCCATGTCACGCTCAGCTTCCGGGTCCGGACCGAGATGCTGGAAGTTGAGTTGAAATCCGTCCTTCGCCTTGAACCAGACGGTCTCCATCTTCGGCAGTGCGGCACCGTCCGGGTTCCGCAGCGAGATGTCGGACTCGGTCAGCAACGGCGATATCGAGAACATCCCCATTCACAAAACCCCTTCACGTGTATCAACAGCGCCCACGGTTGTCGCCATCGCCGCCCGATCGGGGACGCCGAGTTTCATACATGCCTTGTACACATGGCCTTCCACGGTTCGCACCGAGACACACAGTCGGTCCGCGATGGCCTTGTTGGTCATGCCCTGCGACACCATCACCGCCACCTCGCGCTCACGTCCGGTCAACGGCATCGGGTTGAGGACACGTTCCAGTGCCGGCGTCGTCGGGTTGCCGCACCGTTGGGACAGTTGACTCGCGCGCGACTTCGCGGCGATCTCCCCTGCGCGGTCACCACTTGCCTGGTGGGCGGCCGCGGCCTGCGCGGCGGCGTCGGCAGCGACGGCGATCATCCCCGCCGCCTCGAGGTCCACCGACACGTCATTCAAGCCGGCACCGTCGCCACTGGCCAGCGCTGCGGTGTGCGCGACACACAGATATCCTGCAGCACAATCGATCTTGGCGTTCACCCGACGGGCTGCCGCCAGTCCCTGAACGTCGCCCAATCGCGCGCCGTCATGCAGTACCCGCAGCAGGATCGCGTCCTGACCCGACTGCTCGGCGGCATGAGCGGCATCCCGGACGGCACCGACCGCACCGCGGAGGTCGCGGGCCGCAGCCAGTGTCCACGCCCGAGCCAGCGCGAGGTCGGGCGCATACACCTGCGAGCGCAGGCCGTGGCTGGCCTCGGCGCGCTGCAGCGTGCTGGCGGCATCGGCCGCGCGACCCTGCTGACCGAGGGCCTGCGCGAGTCCAATCAGCGCCAGCGGGCCCCAGCTGTAACCGGTCGAGGTGAGCGCTGCCGCCGCCTGGCGTAGCAGGATCACCGCGTCGTTGTAGGAACCCGACGCCAAAAGTGTGTGACCCAAAAGCACTTCACCAATCGCGCGCCCCGGCTGCTGGAACTCCGAGAAACTCAGATAATGCCGTGCCAGGCGTTCGGCAGCGGGCACATCGCCGGCCATGATGAGCGCCAGCGCTTGGCCCAGCCCCATCGTGAACCGCAGCAACCCGGGGTGCGTCGCGTTCAGACCACGCTGTGCGATCGGTTCGACGTCGGCAAACCGGCCCAGACGCGCGCTGGACAGTGTCGCCGCCGCAGAAGCCCAGGCCACTGCGAGATCTTGGGCATCGTCGGCGTCGAGCACACCGTCGGCGACGCGGACAGCCTGTACCAGATCGCCGGAGTTGAACGAAAACGTCGCTGCCAGGGCATCAATCGTGTGCAGCGCGGCGCGCTCGGTGATTCGCGCCCGCATCTGCGACAGATAGACCACGGCCTCAGCGGATTCGGAGAGCATCCAGAATCGGTTGGCGGCCTTGGGCAAAGTCCAGGCCATCAAGTCCCATTGCGACAGCGTGTCCGGGTCGACCGGGGACAGCACGTCGTCGGCGTCGCGGCCACGGCCCTGCCAGGACAGTGCGTGGGCGAGCGGCAGTCGAGCCGACAGCGCGCCGGTCTGGTCCAGCGCGCCACGCGCCAACCGCTCCCCGAGTGCGAGGTCACCCAACCGCATCGCCTCCCACGCCAGACCGGTCAGTTCGTCGGCCCGCGGCGGATCGTCGGTGTCGATTGCCAGTCCGGCCAGCCGCAGCCGTGCGCTGATGCTTTCCGGTGCGCGGGCCGAGAGTTGTTGCACCAGTTGGGTTCGGAGCCGGCGAGCCGCGAGGCGGCCCAACCCCGATCGGACGCGTTCAGTGTAGAGCGGGTGAAAAGGATGGACGACCAGGGTTCCGGCTTGATCACTGACCGCGACGACCCCGGTCGTCTCGGCCTGATCAACCGCGTCGAGGCCGGTGAGCTCCGCTAGGTCGGACACCGCCAATGGTTCCTCGATGGCGAGGAACTCCAGGACTGTGCGCACCGGCGACGGCAGCGTGACCAGGTGCTGGTCGATCAGGGTGGAGAGCTGCGGGGTCAGTGGCATCTCGCCGCGAAGCTGCCACACTCCCTCCACCTGTCGCAGCGAGCCGGTGTTGAGCGCGGACTCCACGAGGTGCCGCAGGTAGAGCGGATTACCCTGGCTGACATCGAACACCCTTGTGGTGCTGACATCCTCGACCACGCCGCCCAGCGTCTGCTCCAGGAAGAAACCGGTCTCGTCGTAGTCGAACGGGAAGATGTCATGGCGCGCGAGGATGTCGTCCTTCCAGAGCGCGGTGACAGCGTCGGGGACCGACTCGCCCTCGCGAACAGTCAGCAGCATGTGCGCTTCGCCGTTGACGGCAAGCTGATGCACCAGCGTCGCCGACAGCGTGTCGAGTTGATGTGCATCGTCGACCACGAGGATGAGGCCACGCGCGGCCCCGGCCCGTAGGGCTTCCCGGGCGGCCCGGAGCACGGTGGCCGGTTCGTCGGCGCCGGCCACCGCGATCAGATGGCTGAAGGCTCCGAACGGAATGCCTTTCGCCGATGCGGTCGCCGAAATCCACTGCGCCGCGAATTGGGGATGCTTCCTGGCGAATTCCTTGAACAGCTTGCGCGCCATCGACGTCTTTCCGACGCCCGGAGCCCCGACGAGCACAGCCGACAGACTCGCGCCACCGATCGCCGATTCCACCTGCTGACGCACCAGGCCCCGACCCACGGTCATACCGCGCACCCCCCTCGCCCGAATGCTAACTGCCGGATCGTCCGGGGGCGGGCTCAAACAGCGAAAACGCCGTCTGATTTCAGATTCGGCGAATCCGCGCCAGCCACGCGGGTTCGTCCACCCGGGTTCCGACAGCCAGCTTCAGCGCCTCGGCGTGTACGTCGGTGACGAGCCCGCGGTAGGTCGTCGTGGTCAACTCTTCGATGTCCCAGCCGGTGCCGAACGCCTCACGGATGGTCTCCTCGCTGACCTCGGGTCCGAATCCGCGGCCGGCGTCGGACAAGGCGAGCACATGCACAACCGCTCCGGGTCGAGTGGCGGTGTGCAGGCTGCGCACGTACTTCGCACGGTCACCGTCGTCGAAGACATGGAAGAGCGCGCTGTCGACGATCGTGTCGTAGCCGGGCACATCGTGCAGGTCCAGCGCATCGGCAACCTCGAACCGCGCGTCGACGCTGCGCTCGGCGGCATTGCGGCGGGCCTGCTCGACGGCTGTCGGGGCACCGTCGACACCGAGCACGTCGTATCCCGATCCTGCCAACAGGATCGTGTGCTCGCCGGTGCCGCAGCCGACATCGAGCACCCGACCGGTGATGAGTCCGCGGCGTTCCAGCTCGACGATGGTCGGCTGCGGCTCGCCGATCACCCAGGGCGGGATCTGGTTCTTGTAGAAGTCGTCGAATCGGGAGATCGTTGGCGTTTGGTCCATGAAGCCCAGTGTTCAACCTGAACTGAAGTTGAGGTCAACAGGATGTCCGAAACCGGAACGCGGACTGTCACCGACGTGGCCGAGCGACTGTTCGACGCCATCGAACGCAGCGATATCACCACCGTGGAGCAGCTGTTCAGCCCCGCGGTAGCGGTGTGGAAGAGCGGTGACGACAGACCCAGCGGCCGGGAGCGATCGGTTCGCATCATCGGGTGGTTCGTCAACACCACCGTGGGCCGGCGGTACGAGATTCTCGACCGCCAGGTGTTCAACGGCGGCTTCGTCCAGCAGCACATCCTGCACGCCGATGGCCGCAACGGTGCGTCGATCGCGATGCGGGTCTGCATCGTGATCAAGATCGGCATCGACGGCCTGATCACCCATATCGACGAGTACTTCGACCCGGCGGCGATCGCTCCCCTGCTCTCCGACGACCGAACATGACGGATGTTGCCGACAAGGCAGGCGTTTTCGGGGACGCGACATTCCCGTCGGGCTACCATCGCGCCCATGGCTGTGCCCTTGCCGGCGTCATCGCGCACGTCCGGGCCGCTGCGGATCCTGGTCTACAGCGATAATCCGAGAACCCGGGAGCAGGTGCAGCTCGCGCTGGGCAAGCGCGTCCACCCCGAACTACCGGAGCTCAGCTACCTCGAGGTTGCCACCGCCGCGATGGTGATCAAGCAGATGGATGCGGGCGGATTCGATCTGGTCATCCTCGACGGCGAGGCCAGCCCGGTAGGCGGAATGGGCATCGCCAAGCAGCTCAAGGACGAGATCAAGCACTGCCCCCCGGTACTGGTGCTGACCGGACGTCCCGATGACGCATGGCTGGCCCGGTGGTCTCGCGCCGAAGCGGCGGTTCCGCACCCGATCGACCCGATTCGCCTGGGCGACGCGGTCGTGTCGTTGCTGCGCACCCCCGCCTGACAGCTGGAATCGCCAAAAGTGCTGTGCCACTTGGGTTTTTAGGGCACAACGGGATCGCCGCACGACGCTAGTAGCGATACTAATCAAAATGTGTGGCTTGCATCCAAAAGCGGGCTAGGCTGTGTGCTAGCTCACATCGACAGCCCCGAGGAGCGCCTGCTCAGCATGAATTTGTACACACCGATCCTGGTGCTTGGCGCGATCGCCGCTGTGTTCGCCGTCGGTTCGGTCGGGATCGCCCTGCTGATCGGACCCAGGCGCTACAACTTCGCCAAGCTGGAGGCCTACGAGTGCGGGATCGAACCGATGGACGCGTCCGATCCCGCCGCGGCCGCCACCGGGCAGCGATTCCCGATCAAGTACTACCTGACGGCGATGTTGTTCATCGTGTTCGACATCGAGATCGTCTTCCTCTACCCGTGGGCCGTGGCTTTCGACAGCCTGGGCGCCTTCGGCGTCATCGCGGTGGGCCTGTTCTTGTTCAACGTTTCTGTGGCGTACGCCTATGAATGGCGGCGGGGAGGCTTGGTGTGGGACTAGAAGAAAAACTGCCCGGTGGGATTCTGCTGTCGACGGTGGAGATGGTTGCGGGCTACGTACGTAAAGGGTCGCTGTGGCCTGCCACCTTCGGCCTGGCCTGCTGCGCGATCGAGATGATGGCCACCGCCGGCCCCCGCTTCGACATTTCCCGCTTCGGCATGGAGCGGTTCTCCGCGACGCCGCGCCAAGCCGATCTGATGATCGTCGCAGGACGCGTGAGCCAGAAGATGGCGCCGGTGCTGCGTCAGATCTATGACCAGATGGCTGAACCGAAGTGGGTTCTGGCGATGGGGGTCTGCGCGTCGTCGGGCGGGATGTTCAACAATTACGCCGTCGTGCAGGGCGTCGATCACGTGGTACCGGTCGACATCTACCTGCCCGGGTGTCCGCCTCGACCGGAGATGCTTCTGCACGCGATCTTGAAACTGCACGACAAGATTCAGGAGATGCCACTCGGGGTCAACCGCGAGGAAGCGATCCGGGAGGCCGAGAAGGCGGCGTTGGCGGTGCAGCCGACGATCGAATTGAAAGGCTTGCTGAGGTGAGTGAGTCCCGAAATGACGACGAGTCACCTGAGGTGATCGGTGTCCGCCGCGGCATGTTCGGTGCGAAGGGCAGCGGCGACACCTCGGGCTACGGCCGGCTCGTGCGCACCGTGGCGCTGCCGGGCGGGTCGCCGCGGCCCTACGGCGGGTTCTTCGACGAGGTCGTCGACACGCTGTCCGCCGTGATAGGCGAAGACGCGTTCGCGGCAGCGATCGAACGTGTGGTGGTGCACCGCGAGGAGCTGACCCTGGAGGTCACCCGCGAAGCGCTACCCGCGGTGGCACAGGCGCTGCGCGACGACCCGGGACTGCGCTTCGAACTGTGCCTCGGCGTCAGCGGCGTGCACTACCCCGACGAAATCGGCCGCGAACTGCACGCGGTCTATCCACTGATGTCGATCACCCACAACCGTCGTATCCGCGTCGAGGTGGCGGCGCCGGATGCCGACCCCCACATCCCGTCCCTGTTCCGGGTGTATCCCACCACCGACTGGCACGAGCGCGAGACCTACGACTTCTTCGGAATCATCTTCGACGGCCATCCGTCGTTGACCCGGATCGAGATGCCCGACGACTGGGTCGGTCACCCGCAACGCAAGGACTATCCACTCGGCGGGATTCCGGTCGAGTACCACGGTGCCGAGATACCCCCGCCCGACGAGCGGAGGGCCTACAACTGATGGCCACCTCACAACGTCCACCCGACCGGGTGGTGGTCGTCGGCGGCCAGGACTGGGACGAGGTCGTCACCGCGGCGAGGCAGAACGCCAGGGAGCACGCCGGCGAGCGCATCGTCGTCAACATGGGGCCGCAGCACCCGTCGACACACGGGGTGCTACGCCTCATCCTCGAGATCGAGGGCGAGACCATCGTCGAAGCACGGTGCGGGATCGGCTACCTGCACACCGGCATCGAGAAGAACCTGGAGTTCCGCAACTGGACGCAGGGCGTCACCTTCGTGACCCGGATGGATTATCTCTCACCGTTTTTCAACGAAACGGCCTACTGCCTCGGAGTGGAGAAGTTGCTGGGCGTCACCGATGCGATCCCCGAACGGGCCTCGGTGATCCGGGTGATGCTGATGGAGCTCAACCGGATCTCGAGTCACCTGGTCGCACTCGCCACCGGCGGTATGGAACTCGGTGCGATGACGGCGATGTTCCTCGGCTTCCGCGAGCGCGAACTCATTCTCTCGGTGTTCGAGTCCATCACCGGGCTTCGGATGAACCACGCATACATCCGACCCGGCGGCGTCGCCGTCGACCTTCCCGACGACGGGATCAGTCAGGTCCGGGATCTGTTGGAACTGCTACCCACGCGGTTCTGTGATCTGGAGGATCTGCTCAACGAGAACTACATCTGGAAGGCCCGCACCCAGGGCATCGGGTACCTGGACCTGACAGGGTGCATGGCACTGGGTATCACCGGACCGGTGCTGCGTTCGACGGGCCTGCCGCACGACCTGCGCAAGGCCCAACCCTATTGCGGCTACCAGACATACGACTTCGACGTCATCACCGATGACGGCTGCGACGCCTACGGTCGGTACCTGATCCGGGTGAAGGAGATGCGTGAATCGCTCAAGATCGTCGAGCAGTGTGTCGAGCGGCTCGAGCGACTCGAGGGTCAACCGGTGATGGTCCAGGACAAGAAGATCGCGTGGCCCGCTGATCTGAAGCTCGGACCCGACGGTCTGGGCAACTCGCCCGAGCACATCGCCAAGATCATGGGGCACTCGATGGAGGGCTTGATCCATCACTTCAAGTTGGTGACCGAGGGCATCCGGGTGCCCGCCGGCCAGGTCTACGTCGCCGTCGAATCACCACGCGGCGAGCTGGGCGTGCACATGGTCTCCGATGGCGGCACCCGTCCCTACCGCGTGCACTACCGGGACCCGTCGTTCACCAATCTGCAGGCGGTGGCGGCGATGTGCGAAGGCGGCATGGTCGCCGACGCGATCTCTGCGGTGGCGTCGATCGACCCGGTGATGGGCGGGGTGGATCGATGAGCGCTTGCGCGAAGAGAAGAGTGCACAGGTGAGCGTGTTTCTCGAACTCGGGCAGCGCCCCGACGAGCCCGGTCCCCCGATCCACGGGCCCGCCGCCTATCCTGCCGACGTCGAGTCCCGGCTGGCCGCCGACGCGGCGGTGATCGTCGCGCGCTACCCGCAGTCGCGCTCGGCGCTGCTGCCGTTGCTGCACCTGACGCAGTCCGAGGATGGATACCTGACCCCTGCGGGAATCGCTTTCTGCGCAGCGCAGTTGGGCCTGACTCCAGCAGAGGTCACCGCGGTCGCGACGTTCTACTCGATGTACCGTCGTACCCCCACGGGCGAGTATCTCGTCGGCGTGTGCACCAACACCCTGTGCGCCATCATGGGGGGTGACGCCATTCTCGACACGCTGCAGGAGCACCTCGGTGTCGACGCTGGGCACACCACCGCAGACGGCCGCATCACCCTCGAGCATGTCGAATGCAACGCCGCCTGCGACTATGCGCCGGTGCTGATGGTCAACTGGGAGTTCTTCGACAACCAGACGACCTCGTCGGCCTGTGACCTCGTGGACGCGTTGCGCTCCGGCCACCCACCGACACCCTCGCGAAGTGCATCGCTGTGCACGTTCCGGGAGACCGCGAGAACACTTGCCGGGCTGCAGAACGACGACGGTCCCGATGCCGACGCCCCCACCGGCGCAGCGACTCTCGCCGGCCTTCGGATCGCCCACGAGCGCGACATGTCTGCACCGCAACCTGATTCGGTGGCGTCGACCAGCACTGCTTCGCACAACGGGCGCCCCTCCGACGGAGAGAAGGCCGAAGCCGCCGAATCCGTGAAGGACGAACCCGCGCCGGGGCCCTCGGCGACCATCCCGGCCGAGTCCTCGACACCCGAGACCGACCCGAAGGCAACGGATTCCGAATGACGCCATTGACTCCCGTGCTCAGCCGGTTCTGGGACGACCCCGAACCGTGGTCGCTGGACACCTACCGCCGCCACGGCGGTTACCAGGCGCTGGAGCGGGCCTTGGCGATGAGTCCCGACGACGTGATCGCCACCGTCAAGGACTCCGGTCTGCGCGGCCGCGGCGGCGCGGGTTTCCCGACGGGGACCAAGTGGTCGTTCATCCCGCAGGGTGATGAGGGCGCGGCGGCCAAGCCGCACTACCTGGTGATCAACGCCGACGAGTCGGAACCCGGCACGTGCAAGGACATTCCGTTGATGCTGACGACGCCGCACTTCCTGGTCGAGGGTGCCATCATCGCCGCCTACGCGATCCGGGCACACCACGCGTTCATCTATCTGCGCGGCGAGGTCGTCCCGGTGTTGCGGCGTCTGCAGGCCGCGGTCGCGGAGGCCTACGCCGCGGGGCACCTGGGCACCGACATCCACGGCTCGGGATTCGATCTGGAGCTGATCGTGCACGCCGGTGCGGGCGCCTACATCTGCGGGGAGGAGACGGCGCTGCTCGATTCACTGGAAGGCAGGCGGGGTCAACCGCGGCTGCGACCGCCGTTCCCGGCAGTGGCGGGCCTGTATGCGTGTCCGACAGTGGTCAACAATGTGGAGTCGATCGCCAGCGTGCCGCCCATCCTGCTCAACGGCATCGACTGGTTCCGCTCGATGGGCTCGGAGAAGTCCCCCGGCTTCACGCTGTACTCGCTGTCCGGGCATGTCACCACACCCGGGCAGTACGAGGCGCCGCTGGGCATCACGCTGCGCGAACTGCTCGACTACGCAGGCGGTGTCCGCGCCGGCCATACGCTGAAGTTCTGGACACCGGGCGGATCGTCGACACCGCTGCTGACCGCCGACGACCTCGACGTGCCACTGGATTACGAAGGTATGGCCGGTGTCGGATCGATGCTCGGCACCAAGGCGTTGCAGATCTTCGACGAGACCACCTGTGTGGTGCGGGCGGTGCGGCGCTGGACCCAGTTCTACGCCCACGAGTCGTGCGGCAAGTGCACCCCGTGTCGCGAGGGGACGTACTGGCTGGCGCAGATCTACCAGCGCCTGGAGACCGGCACGGGCACACCGGCGGATATCGACAAGCTACTCGACATCTCGGACTCGATCTTCGGAAAGTCGTTCTGCGCCTTGGGTGATGGAGCGGCGAGTCCGATCATCTCGTCCATCAAGTTCTTCCGCGACGAGTACGAGGCGCACCTGGACGGGGGATGCCCGTTCGACCCGCACGCGTCCATGCTCGCTGCACCGGAAAGGGTGGGCGCATGACACTGGCCGAGCACAGCCACGACGCCCCGCCCGTCGAGATGGTGTCGCTGACGATCGACGGGACGCAGATCAGCGTGCCGAAGGGCACCCTGGTGATCCGGGCCGCCGAGTTGATGGGCGTGCAGATCCCGCGCTTCTGCGATCACCCACTCTTGGACCCGGTAGGCGCGTGCCGGCAGTGCCTGGTCGAGGTCGAGGGACAGCGCAAGCCGATGGCGTCCTGCACCATCACCTGCACCCCGGACATGGTGGTGCGGACCCAGCACACCTCGGAGTCCGCCGACAAGGCGCAACACGGGGTGATGGAACTACTGCTCATCAACCATCCGCTGGATTGCCCGGTCTGCGACAAGGGCGGTGAATGCCCGCTGCAGAACCAGGCGATGTCCAACGGCCGTCCGGAGACTCGCTTCGACGATGTGAAGCGAACCTTCCCGAAGCCGATCAACGTGTCGTCACAGGTTCTGCTGGACCGGGAACGCTGCGTGCTGTGCGCCCGCTGTACCCGGTTCTCCGATCAGATCGCCGGTGACCCGTTCATCGAACTGCTGGAACGTGGTGCGCAACAACAGGTCGGAATCGCCCCCGGGGAACCGTTCCAGTCGTATTTCTCGGGCAACACCGTGCAGATCTGCCCGGTGGGAGCGCTGACCGGTGCGGCCTACCGGTTCCGGGCGCGGCCGTTCGATCTGGTGTCGAGTCCGAGTGTCTGCGAGCACTGCGCCTCGGGCTGCGCCCAACGCACCGATCATCGGCGCGGAAAAGTGTTGCGCCGCCTGGCCGGTGACGACCCCGAGGTCAACGAGGAATGGAATTGCGACAAGGGGCGGTGGGCCTTCACCTACGCGACCGTCGGGGACCGGATCACCACCCCGCTGGTGCGTGACCCCGACGGCTCGATGCGTCCGGCCTCCTGGTCGGAAGCTCTCGGCGTGGCCGGGGCCGGGCTTGCCGCAGCCAACGGCAACGCCGGCGTACTCGTCGGCGGCCGCGTCACCGCCGAAGATGCCTACGCCTACTCCAAATTCGCACGAATCGTGTTGAACACCAACGACATCGACTTCCGCGCCCGCCAGCACAGCGCCGAGGAGGCCGATTTCCTCGCCGCCTCGGTCGCCGGTCAGCCGATGACCGTCACCTACTCGGACCTGGAGAACGCGTCGGTGGTGCTGCTCGCCGGTCTGGAACCCGAGGAGGAGGCACCGATCGTCTTCCTGCGCCTGCGCAAGGCGGTACGCAAGCACGCCCTGCAGGTGATGTCGATCGCACCGTTCGCGAGCCGCGGCCTGACCAAGCTGTCGGGTGCGTTGATCAGGTCGGGACCCGGGAGCGAGGCGGCCGCATTGGACGACCTGGCCCGCAACGAACTGCTGAACCTGCCGGGGTCGGTGATCCTGGTGGGCGAACGACTGGCGGCCTCACCCGGGGCGCTGTCGGCCGCAGCACGATTGGCTGTTACCACCGGTGCCCGGCTGGCGTGGGTTCCGCGGCGCGCCGGAGAGCGCGGCGCCCTGGAGGCCGGCGCATTGCCGAACCTGTTGCCCGGCGGGCGCGCGGTGACGGATGCGACGGCGCGTCGGCAGATGGCCGCCGCCTGGAACGTCGACGAACTGCCCACCGGCCCCGGCCGCGACGCGACCGCGATCCTGCGCGCGGCGCGCGACGGCGAGTTGGGTGCCCTGCTGATCGGCGGTGTCGAACTCGATGACCTTCCGGACCCTGACGCCGCCATCGCCGCGGTTGATGCCGCACCGTTCGTCGTGAGCCTGGAACTGCGCGAAAGCGCGGTCACCGAGCGAGCAGACGTGGTGTTCCCGGTCGCGCCGGTGGTGGAGAAGGCGGGCTCGTTCGTCAACTGGGAGGGACGAATCCGGCCCTTCGAACCCTCCCTGCACACCAACGCCGTCCCCGATCTGCGGGTGTTGAACTTCCTGGCCGACGAGATCGGCGTCGATCTCGGCCTGCGGACTGCCGCGGCGGCCGCCGAGGAGCAGGCCCGACT
>NZ_JBAUJR010000072.1:0-2933 GCF_049683935.1 Mycobacterium sp.
GGTCGAACGCGGGCCGGACGTCGCCCGGTCCGCAGCCCCCGTCGGGGGTCGGTGACAGGTGGCCGTCGGCAGTCTCGAAGTTCAGCAGCCATTCGAGCGCGTCCAGGCCACGTTGTCGCAGCTCAGAGTCCTCTAGCGCGACACCGGCGGCGATCATCGCCTCGGCGAGCACCGCGTTGGCGTAGGTCAGTCGCGGTTCCGGCCACAACCACTCGGGGTCGACGGCGGCGGGCGGGAGAGACGCCGCATAGTCGGTCAGCAGCGTGCGGGACTCGATGTGCTCAGGTTCGTGGCCGAGGAGTTCCGCGGCACCGATCGCGGCGAACGCCATCGCCCGCGGGTGCGGTGACCTGGTGTGGGTCGCGCGCTCGAACTGGATCGTCGCCAACCGGCGGACCATGCTGACGTCGCTGTGCGCGGCGGCGGTGCCCAGGCCCCACACGGCCCGGCCCCAGTGATCGTCGGTGCTCGGCGTGTCGGTCCAGTGACCACCGCTGTCCATCCGGTTGCGGCAGGTGCCGTCGTAGGACTGGGCGTCGTTCAGGAACGTCAGCGCCTTACCGGCGAGGCCGTTGATGACACCCTCGGATTCCGGCTGCCGGGTGGTGACCACAAGCACCCTGGCCATGTCATCGGTGCAGTAGCCGTGCTCGCGGCGCGGTTCGGTCAACAGCGCATGCTCGAACGTCGCACGGTGATCGGTCATGCGCAACAGATGGGTGAACACCGGCGCGGTCATGCCGCTGCCAAACGTTCGGCGATGAGCCGTTGTGCCACAACCACATAGGCGTTGGCGACCACCGGCCATGCCATCGCCGGAGCCAGCCCGCGGGCTTCGGATGCCATCGAGCCGGCGACTCGCGGATCGGTCAGCATCCGGCGCAGGGCGCCCTCCATCGCGGCGGGATCGTCGTGGTCGACGACGGTGCCCGCACCGCTGCCGAGCAGTTCGACGGCGTGCGGGAACGCGGTGGCGACAACAGGCCGTCCGCTGGCGACGGAATCGACCAGCACTCCGGAGGTGACCTGGTCCTTCGAGTCGTAGGGCAGCACCACCACGGAGGCGGCCTGCATCAGGGTGGTCAACGCTTCGGGTGTCCGGTATGCCGAATCGAAGAACACCGAATCGGCGACCCCGAGGCGCTCCGCCTGGGCGATCAGGGCGTGGCGGTAGGCGTCGCCCTGCGAGGCGAGCACCTTCGGGTGGGTGCGACCGGCGATCAGATACCGCGGATTCTGCGGGAGGTGCTTGAGCGTGGCCATCGCGTCGATGACCCGCTCGATGCCCTTGCCCGGGCCCAGCAGGCCCCAGGTCAGGATGGTCGGACGGCCCGAACGCATCAGCGCGGCCGTGGTGGGCAGCGCCGCACCGTGCGGGATCGTGGTGACCTTGCGCCGATCGACGGTGAAGCTCGAGAACAGCCGTTCCCGGGCGGCGTCGGACATCACGACTACCTGATCAGCCAGGGCGAGCACCTCGTTGAGAACCAAAAGCTGGTGTGGCGTCGGATCTTTGAGCACCGTGTGCGCGATCACGATCGACGGTACGCGCAGGCCTCTCATGATCTCCACGACCTCGTCGCCGTCGGGACCGCCGTAGATGCCGTACTCGTGTTGGATGACGGCGACGTCGCTGCGGTTGAGCAACTCCGAGGCCGCGGCGACCGACGGCGCCGAGCCGTTGACGAGTTCGCCGGTGACGTCGGCGCTTTCCGATGGGGTGCCGTCGGCGATGCGGACGACCTTGACGTCGACGCCCCTCGCGGCCAGACCCTTGCCCAGCGCGGCGCTGAAGGTCGCCAGGCCGCAGGCCGTCGGCGCATAGGTGCTCAGGACCCCGAAACTCGGCAGATACGAAAAGCTTTGCATCCCAAAGGGAGCGGCCAAATGGTTGACTGTCAATGGAGCATTCAAAATTATCCCGACTCGGGCGTTGGTGTCGCCGGCGTACCGGCGTAGGTGAAGACTCGGGAAGATCAGCGCGTGAGCACAGAAACTGATCCACCGAACTCGCCGGCGATGCCAGCTTCCCCTAGCCTACACCTCGTCACCCCCCGTTGAGGCTGCGTGCAGGGCGACAACGTGCGAGTGCAGCACGCCGTGGACGCAGCCTGAACGGTAGCGAGACGCTGCTGTCGGACCGCCGAATTACCCTCGGAGGTGCCATGACACGTTGGGAGACTCGCGTCGCACACATTGCTGAGGCCGTGCTGGCCGAGCAGCAATTCGTCACGCCCATCAACGTCCTGGTCGGTCTCGGGTGGCTCGCCCAGGCGAACGTCGAGCGGTGGGAGCGGGGCCGCGTCACTTCTCTGGACCGCGGCGTGCAGGTCGACGCTGCTCGGACCCTCGATGCCCTACGCGGCTGGGCCGAGGCACACGGCCTGAAGCCGTGGGAGACGGATTACGGCGAGCTGCAGTTCACCGCGGACGGCGACGCCGCAGTCGAACGCGCCTTTCGCGTCCGCTGGGCGCCCGCCGAGCAACCCGCACCCGAGAGGCCGCGAGCACCGTCGCAGCGGTTCACCGTGATCTCGGCGATCAACGCCTTCACCTGCTCCTCTTGCGGCGACGAGAGCGGCGATCTGCTCCTCAAGGCGCGCTCCGGAGCACTCTGTCTCGACTGCGCCGACCTCGGTCACCTGGTGTTCCTGCCCTCGGGGGACGCCGCCCTGACCCGTCGCGCCAAGAAGGCGAGCGGGCTGTCGGCGGTGGTCGTCCGCTGGAATCTACGACGCAATCGTTATGAGCGCCATGGCATTCTGGCCGAGAACGATGCGATCGAGACAGCCGCCCAGCAGTGCCTCGAGGACGCCGACCTCCGCGCCAGTCAGCGTGCGCGAGACCAGATCTACCGCGCCGAGGCCGACGAGAAGTTCCGCGAGGACTTCGCCGCCGCGATCCGCGCACAGTTCCCCGGCTGCCCACCCGCC
>NZ_JBAUJR010000073.1:0-2462 GCF_049683935.1 Mycobacterium sp.
CACCCAGGCGGTGGCCCGGATCCGGACATGGCTGGACACCCCGACGGTGATGGTCGCCGACATCTTCGCCACCCGCAGCGCCGCGGCGCTCGCCGCCCGACTCGGCGCGGCCGAACCCTACGGCGGCAGATTGGCCGAAGTGGCCCGGCTCTACCTCGAGGTCGCGGCGATGGATGCTGCCGACGTAGCCGCGGAGTTGCATTCCACGCTCGACACCAACTCGGCCCCTGGACGATGATCGGCGAAGCGCATCCGCTCGAGCTCACCCCGTGGATCAAGAGATTTCCCGGCCGGCAGGGAACGGCGACGATCATCTTCCCGCACGCCGGCGGAGCTGCCGCGGCCTACCGCAACTTCGCGATGGCGCTGTCGGCCAATGGAGTCGACACCTACATCGTCCAGTATCCGCAGCGCGGTGAACGCCTGGCGCATCCCGCTCCGGAGACCGTCGACGATCTCGCCGCCGAGATGCTCGCCGCTGCGGACTGGGCGCGGTTGGGTCCACTGAGGTTGTTCGGGCACTGCATGGGCGCGCTCGTGGGATTCGAGTTCACCCGGATGGCGCAGCGGCGGGGCATCGATGTCCGCGAGCTGTGGGCGTCGGCGAGCCAGGCGCCCTCGACCGTCGCAGAGTCCCGCCCGGTGCCCACCACCGACCGCGAGATGCTGGCCGATATCGTCGAAATGGGCGGCACCGATGCGCGTCTGCTCGAGGACGAGGACTTCCTGGAGCTGCTCCTGCCCGCGGTTCGTGCCGATTACCGGGCGTTCAACCGATACTCGTGCGACCGAGGTGTGCGGATCAAGGCCGACATCCACGCGGTCGGCGGTCGCGCAGACCATCGCGTGGAGGTGGACCTGCTGCGGCGGTGGGAATCCCACACCGACGCCGCATTCACGTTCACGTTGTTCGACGGCGGCCACTTCTACGTCGACGACCATCTCGTCGAGGTCGCCGAACTGGTGAGCTGCACGTGACCGACGACACGATCGTCATCGTCGGGTTGGCCGTCGAGGCGCCCGGCGGGGTGGAGAACACCGCCGACTATTGGGCTCTGCTGGCCGAACAGCGCGAGGCACTGACCCCGTTCCCCGACGACCGCGGCTGGTCGATCCGCGAGCTGCTCGACGGTTCGCGCCGGGAGGGCTTCAAACGCATCCACAACCTCGGTGGTTTCCTCGCCGGCGCGGGCACCTTCGATCCCGAGTTCTTCGGGATCTCCCGACGCGAGGCCGTCGCCATGGACCCCCAGCAGCGGGTCGCGCTGCGGGTCGCGTGGCGCGCCTTGGAGGACGCAGTCATCAATCCCGACGATCTCGCCGGGCACGACGTCGGCTGTTATGTCGGCGCTTCCGATATGCGCTACGGGCCCGCGATGGCCGAGTTCTCCCACCACAGTGGGCATCTGATCACCGGCACGTCGTTGGGGGTGATCTCCGGGCGTATCGCCTACACGCTGGGACTCACCGGTCCGGCGATGACAGTGGACACGTCGTGTTCCTCGGCGCTGTCGGCGGTGCACCTTGCGGTGCAGGCGCTGCGTTCCGGGGACTGTGACCTCGCGCTGGCCGGCGGGATCTGCGTGATGGGATCACCCGGGTACTTCGTGGAGTTCTCCAAACAGCACGCCCTGTCCGACGACGGGCATTGCCGCCCCTACAGCGCCCACGCGAGCGGCACCGTGTGGGCCGAAGGGGCCGGAATGTTCGTCCTGCAGCGGAAATCGGCGGCCGTCCGGGACCGGCGCCGCATCCTCGCCGAAATCCGGGCAAGTTGCGCGAACTCCGACGGCCGGTCGGTCGGGTTGACCGCTCCCAGCCACGACGCCCAGGTCCGGTTGTTCCGTCGCGCGCTCGCCACCGCCGATGTCGGCGTCGACGACGTGGGCATGGTTGAGGGGCACGGCACGGGTACCCGTCTCGGCGACCGCACCGAACTGAGCTCGCTGGCAGCGACATACGGAAGCGGCACTGCCGGGCAGGGACCACTGTTGGGGTCGGTCAAGTCCAACGTCGGGCACACGCAGGCCGCCGCAGGTGCGCTCGGACTGGCGAAGGTGTTGCTGGCCGCCGAACACGCTGCGGTGCCGGCAACGCTGCACGTCGACGAGCGTAGCCGCGAAATCGACTGGGAGTCCCAGGGTCTGCGACTCGCGGACAAGTTGACGCCGTGGCCGGCCGTCGACGGGGTACGGCTCGGTGCGGTCTCGGCGTTCGGGATGAGCGGCACGAACACCCATGTCGTGGTCGCGGTCCCCGAAGGCGACCGGAAAGGCAGGGCCGCGTGATGCCCGTCGCCAGACTGCCCGACGGCCGGGTCCCGGTGCTGCTGAGCGCACACGACGAGGACCTGCTCGCCGCCGATGCGGCAGCGCTGGCCGACTACCTCGATCGCGAGGGCAGCGATGTCGGACGGATCGCTGCGCACCTGATCGCCACCCGGCGGGTGCGCCGCCATCGGG
>NZ_JBAUJR010000074.1:0-13994 GCF_049683935.1 Mycobacterium sp.
GCAGTGGCGTCAGTGGGCCGACGCGGCCGCCGACGCGCTGGGCAGGAAGAGGTAACCGACCCCGGACCGTAGAGGTCGGGTCAGGATTTCTCCGGTCCGGACTGCTCGTCGTCCCCGAAGCTGTCGAGCACGCTCTTCTGCCGGCTCTCGGCTGCCAGCCGTCGGCGATCCTCTTCGGCGGCCAGGTGCAACGCAGTACGGGTGAGCACCACTCTGGCCCAGTTGTAGGCGAGCAGGATCACCGCCAACCACGCCAGGATCAGCCCGATGCCGGGGCCGGGAAGCGACTCCAGATCGGTCTGGCGTGACCACACCGACAGCAGACCCAGGATCGACGCCACCGACGAGCCGGCCAGCGCGATCCACGCCAGCGCCCAGCGCCGCGTCAGCAGGGCAAGGATCGAGAAGCCGACGCTGAAGACCAACGCGAACCATGTGAAAACCCTTGATGGCAATGCGATCCCGTTGCTGATCGCAGCGTCGGAGCCGACCAGCACGTCCAGCCCCCTGGCACCGCCGGTGTGCGGCAGCACGAGGGTCACGAGCAGGACGAACACAAAGATCGCAATGGCCACCGCGCGGGGTCCCGGGTCGATCTCACCTGCGACTCGACGCTCTGCTGCTTCGAGGTCACCCTTGAAGTCGTTGAACTCCGACTCGCCGCGCGATTCCGGGGTCATCGGGTACACCCCACGGCTTCGGGTCGGGCTTCGGGGGCACCCAATCCGGGCATCCCCAAACCGACACCGGTGCGAGGCTTGCGGCCCGCGGCGTGCGCGTCGCCTGCGCGGGTCCGCCGGTGTTCGATCAGCGTGGCGTCGGCGATCAGATGATGCGGGGCGGCACCGGTCACGGTGGTGACGACGATGTCACCGGGCCGGATCTGTTCGGCGCCGCCGGGGGCGAAGTGCACCAACCGGCCGTCTCGCGCCCGGCCTGACATGCGGGCGGTGCTGGCGTCCTTGCGCCCCTCTCCTGTGGCTACCAACAATTCGACAGTGCCCCCGATCTGAGCGGCGTTCTCTTCGAGTGAGATTCGCTCCTGGAGTTCGATCAGTCTCTGATAACGCTCGGACACAACGGCTTTGGAAATCTGACCGTCCAGGTCCGCCGCCGGGGTGCCGGGACGCTTGGAGTACTGGAACGTGAACGCGGTAGCGAACCGGGCTGCGGCGGCGACGTCCAACGTGGCCTGGAAATCCTCCTCCGTCTCGCCCGGGAAACCGACGATGAGGTCGGTGGTGATCGCGGCGTGCGGGATCGCTGCGCGCACCCTTTCGATGATCCCGAGGTATCGCTCAGCGCGGTAGGAGCGCCGCATCGCCCGCAGGACGCGGTCGGATCCCGACTGCAGTGGCATGTGCAGCGTCGGGCACACGTTGGGAGTCTCGGCCATCGCCTCGATCACGTCGTCGGTGAACTCGGCGGGGTGCGGCGAGGTGAAGCGCACCCGTTCGAGTCCGTCGACACTGCCGCAGGCCCGCAGCAACTTGGCGAATGCGCCACGGTCACGCGGTTGGTCCCGGTCGGCGAACGACACGCCGTAGGCGTTGACGTTCTGTCCGAGCAGGGTGATCTCCAGAACACCCTGGTCGACCAGGGACCGGATCTCGGCCAGCACATCGCCGGGGCGACGATCGACCTCCTTGCCGCGGAGCGCGGGCACGATGCAGAACGTGCACGTGTTGTTGCACCCCACAGAGATCGAAACCCATGCGGCATAGGACGACTCGCGACTGGCCGGAAGTGACGAGGGGAATTCCTGCAGTGCCTCGGCGATCTCGACCTGCGCGGCGCGATTGTGGCGGGCGCGGTCGAGCAGGGCCGGCAGCGAGCCGATGTTGTGGGTGCCGAACACCACGTCGACCCATGGGGCCTTGCGCAGCACCGTGTCGCGGTCCTTCTGCGCCAGGCATCCTCCGACAGCGATCTGCATATCGGGCTCGGCCTGCTTGCGCGGAGCCAGATGACTGAGGTTGCCGTAGAGCTTGTTGTCGGCGTTCTCACGCACCGCGCAGGTGTTGAACACGACCACGTCGGCGTCCGCACCCTCGTCGGCCCGCCGATATCCCGCCGCCTCGAGCAGGCCGGAGAGCCGCTCGGAATCGTGCACATTCATCTGACAGCCGTAGGTCCGGACCTGATAGGTGCGTGCGCGACGGTCGAGGGCTGCCCCGCTGGTCTGCGGCGCCACCATGGAAGTCACGGCCCCCATCCTACGGACGCGCCGAACCCATCTCTGCATGCGGTGATCTGGGCGGATCGTCGAGTTGCGGGCAGGCTGGGCGTTACCTGGGTAAGGTCACTGCCCATGGAGAGCGCCTCGGCCGTGCCGATGATCTCGATGAAGTCTGTCGACAAGCATTTCGGTGAGCTCCATGTGCTCAAGGACATCAACCTCGAAGTCGCCAAGGGGCAGGTCGTCGTCGTGCTGGGACCGTCGGGTTCGGGCAAGTCGACGTTGTGTCGCACCATCAACCGTCTGGAGACCGTCGACTCGGGCACCATCGCGATCGACGGTGAGGTCCTGCCGGAAGAGGGCCGCAAGCTCGCGCAGTTGCGGTCCGACGTCGGGATGGTGTTCCAGTCCTTCAACCTGTTCGCGCACAAGACAATCGTCCAGAACGTGATGCTGGCGCCGATGAAGGTCCGCAAGTCGTCCAAGGCCGCGGCGCGGGAGAAGGCGATGAGCCTGCTCGAACGGGTCGGCATCGCCAACCAGGCCGACAAGTACCCGGCTCAACTGTCGGGCGGTCAGCAGCAGCGGGTGGCGATCGCCCGCTCCCTGGCGATGGACCCGAAGGTGATGCTGTTCGACGAGCCGACCAGTGCCCTCGATCCCGAGATGATCAACGAGGTGCTCTCGGTGATGGTCGCGCTCGCGACCGAGGGCATGACGATGCTCGTGGTCACCCACGAGATGGGTTTCGCACGACGGGCCGCAAACCGAGTGGTGTTCATGTCCGACGGCGCCATCCTCGAGGACGCGGAGCCGGTCGAGTTCTTCGACAATCCCAAAACCGACCGCGCGAAGGACTTTCTCGGCAAGATTCTCCACCATTGACGACCCCATCGACGTCTACTCGATGACCGCCCTGCGAAAGGAAACACCGAGAATGGCCCCCATTTCTCAGAAGTCACTGTCCAAGCGCGTCCTAGGTGCTGCGGCCCTGGCGATCGCCCTCCCGTTCGCCGCGGTCGCCTGCGGCAGCGGCAGCGGCGGTGGTGGTGGAGGCGACGGCGACTCGATCGTCATCGGCACCAAGTTCGATCAGCCGGGCCTCGGGATGCAGAACCCCGATGGCACGATGAGCGGCTTCGACGTCGACGTGGCGACCTACGTCGCCGGTGAGCTCGGCTACACCCCGGAACAGATCGAGTGGAAGGAAGCACCGTCGGCGCAGCGCGAGAACCTGATCCAGAACGGCCAGGTCTCCTTCATCGCGGCGACCTACTCGATCACCGATGCCCGCAAGGAGAAGGTCGCGTTCGCCGGCCCGTACCTGATCACCGGGCAGAGCCTGCTGGTGAGTTCGGACAACACCGACATCACCGGGGCAGCGTCGCTGGAGAACAACAAGATCCTGTGCTCGGTGTCGGGCTCGACGCCGGCGCAGAAGATCAAGGACGAGTACCCCGGAGTGCAGCTGCAGCAATACGACACCTACTCCGCGTGCATCGAGGCGCTGCGCAACGGTGCGGTCGACGCCGTCACCACAGACGAGGTCATTCTCGCCGGGTACGCCGCGCAGTCCCCCGGGGACTTCAAGATCGTCGGTGAGCAGTTCTCCGAAGAGCGTTACGGCATCGGCCTGAAATTGGACGACGCCGAGATGCGCACCCAGATCAACGATGCGCTGACGAAGATGGAGGAGAGCGGCGCCTGGAAAGAGGCGTTCGACAAGAACCTCGGTCCCGCGGGCATCACCGCACCGGCGCCGCCGCCGCTCGACAACTGAGGAATCCGGCTAGATAACCAAGGGTTCCCCAGTGGAAGTTTTCACCGAGTACCGCGAGGAGATCTTCTCCGCGTTCTGGACGACGATCCAGCTGACGGTGTTCTCGGCGATCGGTGCACTTGTGATCGGCACGGTGCTGGCCGCCATGCGGCTGGCACCGGTGCCGATGCTCAACTGGATCGGCACGAGCTACGTCAACATCGTGCGCAACACTCCACTGACGCTGATCATTCTGTTCTGCTCATTCGGACTGGCGCAGACACTGGGGATCACCTTGGCCAGTCGGCAGTCGCCGACGTTCATCGAGGACAGCGGCTTCCGGCTGGCGCTGCTCGGCCTGACGGTCTACACCGCGGCTTTCGTGTGTGAGACCGTGCGATCCGGCGTGAACACGGTCCCACTGGGTCAGGCCGAGGCCGCCCGCTCCCTCGGCCTGACCTTCGGACAGAACCTGGGAGTTGTGCTGCTGCCACAGGCTTTTCGCGCGGTCATCATCCCGATGGGTTCGGTGTTGATCGCCCTGACCAAGAACACGACGATCGCGTCGGCAATCGGAGTGGCCGAGGCGGCGTTGCTGATGAAGGAGATGATCGAGAACACCGCTGCGGTGATGGTGGTGGGCTCCATCTTCGCGTTCGGATTCGTGATCCTGACATTGCCGCTGGGATTGTTCTTCGGCTGGCTGGGCAAGCGGATGGCGGTGTCGCAGGCATGAGCGGGGCATCGGTTCTGTTCGACGCACCGGGGCCCCGCGCCAGGGTGCGCAATCACGTGATCAGCGCGATCACCGCCGTGGTGGTCCTGCTGGTGGCATGGGTCGTCTATTCGCGACTCGACAGCAGCGGCCAACTCACCGCCGCGAAATGGGAGCCGTTCCTGACGGCGAATCTGTGGAGCACCTACATTCTGCCGGGCATCCGGGGCACGCTCACGGCAGCTGTCGTGTCGATCGCATTGGCACTGGTGCTGGGCTTCCTACTCGGTGTCGGCCGGATGTCCAAGCACACCGGGATCCGCTGGGCGTCGTCGGTGTTCGTCGAGTTCTTCCGCGCGGTGCCGGTGCTGATCATGATGATCTTCGCCTACTTTCTGTACGCCTTCTACGGCGTCTTCCAGTCCCAATATCTCGCCCTGGCAGGCGTCATCACCGGCCTGACCCTCTACAACGGTGCCGTCATCGCCGAGATCGTTCGGGCCGGAGTGCGCGCGCTGCCGCGCGGGCAGGGCGAGGCCGCATCGGCGCTGGGGCTGACGTCGGGGCAGACGATGCGCGCGATCCTGCTCCCCCAGGCGGTCACGTCGATGCTGCCGGTGCTGATCTCCCAACTGGTGGTGGTGCTCAAGGACACGGCGATCGGCTACCAGATCACGTTCGTCGAGATGGTGCGACAGGGCACCGTCGTCGGTGCGTCATACGGCAACTACATTCCGGCTTTGATCGTCATCGCACTGCTGATGATCAGCGTCAACTTCACATTGTCGTGGTTCGCGACCAGGCTCGAAAAGCGCATGCGAAGGGCGCGGCGCGGGGGCGCCCCGCTGGAACCCGACGCAGTTGAACAGGAGGGGGCGCCCGGCGCGAAGGTCGAGTGACCATCGCGTGGGATCGTCGGAACCTCAAGATGACCCATACCTCTCACGCCCTCGAGATCCTGCCCGAGTGGGCGTTGCGCGACATGGTCGACCTCATGGTGCGGCTCATCGAAGGCTGCGGCGCCATCGTGATCATGATCGGGGCCATCGTCGCGATGGTGAAGTTCGCCATTGCGCTGGTGCAGCGCGACATCAACCAGTTCTCTGCGGTTCGTTTGTCGCTGGCCCGGTTCCTGGTGCTAGGTCTTGAGTTTCAGCTTGCCGCCGACGTGTTGCGGACGGCGATCTCACCGTCGTTCGAGGAGATCGGCAAGCTGGCGGCGATCGCGGCCATCCGAACCATCCTGAACTACTTCCTCAACCGCGAGATCGCTCAAGAGCAGCACGAGATCGAGATGGCGAAATCGCCACGCCAGTCCTCCGGACCGCCACAGACGCCATGAGCATCGTAGTCGGCGCGTCGTGGTGTGTTGCTCTTGCCGCGATCCTGCTCGGTGTCACCGCGCTGGCCACGTTCCGCCAACCTTTGCTCGCGCTGCGGGTGATGGTGGACCTGTTCGTCGCGGCGGGATTGCTCCGGTTGAGCGTCGACCTCTCGTGGGCGACGATCGCCGGCACCGTGACCGTGATCGCGGTGAGACATCTGCTCACCCACAGCCTGACCTCAGACCTGATCGGGACGCGCCGGTCACACGCCGGGTAGCGCTGCTACACCTTTCGGCGCTCCCTCTCGTTGGCCATCTCCGCGGTCACGACGTCCAGAGCCATGCTCTGGCCGTATCCGCGACGAGCCAGCATCCCGACGAGCCGACGGGCAACCTTGTTCTGCGCATCCCTGTCGGACGCATCGCCGAGCTTTTCGCGGCGCAGCTTGTCCCGGACCAGTTGCTCGGCCCGTGCCCGTTCGGCTCCCGCATCGATGCCGGCCAGCGCGGTGGTGATCACCTCGTTGTCGACACCCTTGGTGCGAAGCTCGGAGATCAAGGCCCGCTTGCTCTTTCCGGCGTTGGCGTGCCTGGAACGCACCCACTGCTCGGCGAAGTCACGGTCGTCGATCAGCCCCACGTCGACCAGACGATCCAACACGGCTGCGCTCACGTCGTCGGCGTAGCCCCGTTTGGCGAGCTGGCCCTCCAGCTCCGCACGGGTTCGTGCCCGCGCGGTGAGCAGACGCAGGCACAACGCCCGCGCCTGCTCCGCACGCGTGGCAGGCTCGCCGGTCGAGTCCGAGGGGCTAGAAGTCGACGGGGGCGGGAAGTGCGTCATCGATCACATCGTCGGTCAGCACGGCGCCGATGCCGAGCTTCTCCTTGATCTTCTTCTCGACCTCGGCGGCGATCTCGGCGTTCTCGATCATGAAGTTGCGGGCATTCTCCTTGCCCTGACCCAGTTGCTCACCCTCGTAGGTGAACCAGGAGCCGGACTTGCGGATGAAGCCATGCTCGACGCCCATGTCGATGAGCGAACCCTCCTTGGAGATGCCCTTGCCGTAGAGAATGTCGAACTCGGCCTGCTTGAACGGCGGTGCCACCTTGTTCTTGACGATTTTGGCCCGGGTCCGGTTGCCCACCGCGTCGGTACCGTCCTTGAGGGTCTCGATCCGGCGCACGTCGATGCGCACCGAGGCGTAGAACTTCAAAGCCTTTCCGCCCGTGGTGGTTTCCGGAGAACCGAACATCACCCCGATCTTCTCGCGGAGCTGGTTGATGAAGATCGCCGTGGTGCCCGAGTTGCTCAGCGCACCGGTGAGCTTGCGTAGCGCCTGGCTCATCAGCCGGGCCTGCAGACCGACGTGGCTGTCACCCATCTCGCCTTCGATCTCCGCCCGCGGGACCAGTGCGGCGACCGAGTCGATGACCAGGATGTCCAGCGCGCCGGACCGGATCAGCATGTCGGCGATCTCCAGTGCCTGCTCACCGGTGTCCGGCTGGGACACCAGAAGGGCATCGGTGTCGACACCCAACTTCTGGGCGTAGTCCGGATCGAGTGCGTGCTCGGCGTCGATGAACGCGGCGATGCCGCCGGCAGCCTGCGCGTTGGCGACGGCGTGGAGCGCGACGGTGGTCTTGCCCGAGGACTCCGGGCCGTAGATCTCGACGACGCGGCCGCGGGGCAGCCCACCGATGCCCAGGGCGACGTCGAGGGCGATCGATCCGGTGGGGATGACCGAGATCGGCGTGCGCACCTCGTCCCCGAGTCGCATCACCGAGCCCTTGCCGTGACTCTTCTCGATCTGAGCGAGAGCCAGCTCCAGAGCCTTCTCGCGGTCAGGCGCTTGTGCCATGGTGGTACCTCTTCCGGTAGTCGTTGTTGACCGGTTCTCGGTCGGTTGCCCGTGACGTTAGATCAGGGCTCCGACAAGTCACTGCGTCGAACGTCCCCCACAGTAGACGAACAGGTGTTCGATACAAGTAGACACGCCGTCGAGCTACGTTGTCGACCATGACGACGCCACGGGATGTCCGGATTCCGTCGCACGGTGAACAGCTCGCCGCCTACGTCTACCGGCCGCAGTCCACCGACCTCGACCGGCCCTGCATCGTCATGGCCCACGGCTTCAGCGCCACCCGCGACGACGGCCTGCCCGCCTACGCCGAGGCGTTCCGCGACGCCGGCTACGTGGTTGTCCTGTTCGACTACCGGCACTTCGGCGCCTCGACAGGCCGGCCACGGCAGTTGCTCGACATCGGCCGCCAACAACAGGACTACCGCGCGGTCATCGCCTGGGCGCGCCGACTCGATGGCGTCGATCCGGATCAGATCGTGCTGTGGGGATCCTCCTTCAGCGGCGGCCACGTGCTCGCCGTCGCGGCGCAGGATCCGCGCCTCGCGGCGGTGATCTCCCAGGCACCGTTCACCGACTCCGTGCCCGCACTGCGCGAGGTCCCGCTCAGGACCGCAGCGGTGCTCACCCTGGCCGGACTCCGGGACCAACTGGACTCCTGGCGCGGACGTCCACCCCGCCTGGTACCCGTCGTCGGCGCCCCGGGCACCGTCGCCGCGATGACATCACCTGGCGCCGACGCCGGCTTCAAAGCGATCGTCGGCCCGGAATCCCTGTGGCACAATACTTTTGCGGCTCGGCTGATGCTGCGGTTCCCGTTCTACCGCCCCGGGCGGAAGACGTCGGAAATCCGCATGCCGCTGCTGGTCTGCGTGTGTGAGACCGACACCACCACACCGCCGGGTTCGACGATCAAGGCGGCGCACCGGGCACCGCGTGGCGAACTCCGCCGCTATCCGTACGACCACTTCGACATCTACCACGACCCCCGGGTCAAGGCCGACCAGATCGACTTCCTGCGACGGGTGGTGCCGGCCGTCCTGTCGGACCACGCCTGACACCGCTCGCCACACCGATTCGTGGACGTCGACAGGACACCGGCCTATCGTGGGCTGACCCTGCAAGAACGGTTCGACGATGCACGAAATGGCAATCACCCAGAGTCTGGTCGACACGGTGTGCGAGCACGCCGCGGGCCGGCGCGTGCACAGTGTCCAACTGCAAGTCGGCGCGCTGTGCGCGATCGTGCCCGCGGCGATGGAGTTCTGTTTCGACCTGGTGACCGAAGGGACCGTTGCCGCGGGAGCAAAGCTCGACGTCGACGTCCGACCGGGCGCCGCGCGGTGCCGCACGTGCGCTGCGCGTTTTGAGCTGAGCGACCCGATCCTGTTGTGCCCGTGTGGCAGTGCCGATGTCGAGGTGCTCGAAGGCCGGGACATGAAGATACTGTCGATGGAAGTGAGTTGAGCATGTGCGCAACCTGTGGCTGCGGCGAAGACGGTGCGGTCATCACGCTGGCCGGCCTTCACCACGACGACCAGGACGACCACGACGACCACGACGACCACGATCACCCCCATGCCGACCACGCGCACGAACACGACCACCCGCACGGGCACACTCACACCACGACGGTCACCCTGGAGCAGAAGGTCCTCGCGAAGAACGACCTGATCGCCGACGAGAACCGCGAGTGGCTGGCCGAGCGCGACATCCTGGCGCTGAACATGACCAGTTCGCCGGGCGCCGGGAAGACCACACTCCTCGAACGCACCATTCGCGACCTGGCCGAACAACGGCCGATCGTGGTCATCGAAGGAGACCAGGAGACGCTGCTCGACGCGAATCGCATCCGGGACGCCGGCGCCCGCGCCGTGCAGATCAACACCGGGGCGGGCTGCCATCTCGACGCCGAGATGGTGCGCCGCGCCCTCGAGACGCTCGATCCCGAACCGGGATCGCTGCTGTTCATCGAGAACGTCGGCAATCTGGTCTGTCCGGCCATGTTCGACCTCGGCGAGAACAGCAAAGTCGTGGTGATCTCGGTGACCGAGGGCGCCGACAAGCCGCTGAAATACCCCCACATGTTTGCCGCGGCGGGGCTGGTCGTCGTCAACAAGACCGACCTGCTGCCCTACGTGGACTTCGACCTCGACGCGTGCACCGCGTGGGCACGGGCGGTCAACGCTGACGTCACCATCCTGCCGTTGTCGGCGTCCACCGGTGACGGCGTCTCCGATTGGTACGACTGGTTGGGACGGCTGGCAGGACAGCCCCGCAGTTGCTAGATGTCATGAGATCCGTTGACAAGTCAAGGTTGCCGGAGTAGACCTCAAAGTTAGCGCCGCGCAAGTGGGCCGACGGTCGACTCCATTGGTGCAGGGCTCTGCAGCCCAGAGCCCGGAAAGCTGTGACCATGCCGACAGAGGCGGCAGTCAAAGCAGAAGAGGCCTTGATCCACGTGCTGTGGATCAACGCCGGATTGAGTTGCGACGGCGATTCCGTGGCGTTGACTGCCGCCACCCAACCGAGCATCGAGGAGATCGCCTTGGGCGCTCTTCCCGGTCTGCCCAAGATCGCCGTCCATTGGCCCCTCATCGATTTCGAGTGCGGGCCCAATGGAGGTGCCGACGACTTCCTCGAATGGTTCTTCAAAGCAGACAGAGGCGAACTGGAACCGTTCGTGTTGGTCGTCGAGGGATCCATCCCCAACGAACAGCTCCACGAGGACGGGTACTGGTGCGGTTTCGGAAACGACCCCGCAACCGGGCAGCCGATGACCACCAGCGAGTGGCTCGACCGGCTCGCACCCAAGGCGACCGCGATCGTGGCGGTCGGTACCTGCGCCACCTACGGCGGAATCCATGCGATGGCGGGTAATCCGACCGGCGCCATGGGGGTTCCGGACTATCTCGGATGGGAATGGAAGAGCAAGGCCGGTATCCCGATCGTCTGCGTGCCGGGATGCCCGGCACATCCGGACAACATGGCAGAGACTCTGACCTACCTGCTCTACATGGCGACCGACCAGGCACCGATGATTCCGCTGGACGACGCGCTACGGCCGCAATGGTTGTTCGGCCAGACCGTTCACGAGGGATGTGACCGGGCCGGTTACTACGAGCAGGGTGACTTCGCCACCGAGTACGGCTCACCGAAATGCATTGTGAAGCTTGGTTGCTGGGGTCCGGTGGTCAAGTGCAACGTGCCCAAACGCGGCTGGATCAACGGCATCGGCGGCTGCCCGAACGTGGGCGGCATCTGCATCGGCTGCACCATGCCCGGGTTCCCCGACAAGTTCATGCCCTTCATGGACGAACCGCCGGGCGGCAAGGTGTCCACCGCCGCCTCAGGTCTGTACGGCTCCGTCATCCGCAGCCTGCGCCACGTCACCGGAAAGACCGTCGACAAAGAGCCCAAGTGGCGACATCCAGGGCGCACACTCGAAACCGGAGCGACCCGTACCTGGTAGGTGCGGGCTGCTTCGTGCGCTCCGCGACTCCCCCGGGAGTCGAAAGATCCTCTGGTGCAGCGCCTCAAGACGAAAGAAGTAGAAGTCGATGTCAACAACGATCATTCCCGAGCCGTCCCATGCGAAGCGCGATCCCGGACAACTGGTGGAGATGGCGTGGGATCCCATCACCCGGATCGTGGGCAGCCTGGGCATCTACACCAAGATCGATTTCGAGAATCGCGAGGTCGTCGAGTGTCACAGCACCTCGTCGATCTTCCGCGGCTATTCCATCTTCATGAAGGGCAAGGATCCCCGCGACGCCCACTTCATCACCAGTCGAATCTGCGGGATCTGCGGCGACAACCACGCCACCTGCTCGTGTTACGCCCAGAACATGGCGTACGGCGTGCAGCCGCCACACATCGCCGAGTGGATCGTCAACCTCGGCGAGGCCGCGGAATACATGTTCGACCACAACATCTTTCAGGAGAACTTGGTCGGGGTCGACTACTGCGAGAAGATGGTCTCCGAAACCAACCCGAGTGTGCTGGCCAAGGCGGAGAACACCCAGGCCGCCCACGCCGGCGAGCACGGGTACCGGACCATCGCCGAGATCATGCGCGCGCTCAACCCGTTCACCGGCGACTTCTACCGTGAGGCGTTGCAGGTCAGCCGGTGGACACGAGAGATGTTCTGCCTCATGGAAGGCAGGCATGTACACCCCTCGACGCTCTACCCGGGCGGCGTGGGTACCACGGCGACGATTCAGTTGATGACCGACTACATCACCCGGCTGATGCGCTACGTCGAGTTCATGAAGAAGGTCGTGCCCATGCACGACGACCTCTTCGACTTCTTCTACGAGGCGCTCCCCGGTTATGACCAGGTGGGTCTGCGACGCACACTGCTCGGCTGCTGGGGATCGTTCCAGGACCCCGAGCACTGCAACTTCGCCTACAAGGACATGGAGAACTGGGGCCGCAAGATGTTCGTCACGCCGGGCGTGGTGGTCGACGGCAAGCTCGTCACCACGTCGCTGGTGGACATCAACCTCGGCATCCGGATCCTTTTGGGCAGTTCGTATTACGACGACTGGGAAGATCAGGAGATGTTCGTCAAGACCGACCCGCTCGGAAACCCGGTGGATCGGCGGCACCCGTGGAACCAGCACACCAACCCCAAGCCGCAGAAGCGCGACTTCGACGACAACTACAGCTGGGTGATGTCGCCGCGCTGGTTCGACGGTACCGACCATCTGGCACTCGACACCGGTGGCGGACCGCTGGCGCGGCTGTGGTCCACCGCGCTGGCCGGCCTCGTCGACATCGGCTACGTGAAGTCGACCGGTCACAGCGTGCAGATCAACCTGCCGAAGACCGCGCTGAAGGGACCGGTTGAATTGGAGTGGAAGATCCCGCAGTACGGGAGCAACACCCTCGAGCGCAACCGTGCTCGCACCTACTTCCAGGCCTACGCCGCGGCCTGCGCGCTGCACTTCGCCGAGAAGGCGTTGGTCGAAATCCGGGCCGGCCGCACCAAGACGTGGGAGAAGTTCGAGGTACCCGACGAGGGCATCGGCTGCGGGTTCACCGAGGCGGTGCGCGGGGTGCTGTCGCACCACATGGTGATCCGCGACGGCAAGATCGCGAACTACCACCCGTACCCACCGACGCCGTGGAATGCGAATCCACGCGACAGTTACGGCACGCCCGGCCCTTACGAGGACGCAGTCCAGGGTCAACCCATCTTCGAGGAGAACAGCAGGGAGAACTTCAAGGGCATCGACATCATGCGGACGGTCCGCAGTTTCGACCCCTGCCTGCCGTGCGGGGTGCACATGTATCTGGGTGAGGGTAAGAGCCTGGATCTGCTGCACTCCCCCACTCAGTCGGTCACCGGGGAATAGCGGATGGGCCCGTCTGGATCGTCACACCCGGACGAATCCGCAGCAGATGCGCAATGGCGCACGGCGGGCGATCGGATACAGGCGCTGCTCGACGCGACATCGTCGGACGGCGCCGCCGCGCGCGACCGCGCCGAGCAACTGGTCCGCGAAATCACCGACCTCTACGGCGCCGGTATGGAAAGGCTGATGGGGCTCGCGGTTCGGGCGACCCCCGCGATAGCCGACGAACTCGTCGCCGACGACCTGATCGCCAGTCTGCTTCTGGTGCACGGCCTGCACCCACATCCCGTGGAACGCCGCATCACCGACGCGTTGGACTCCGTGCGGCCCTACCTCGGGTCGCACGGCGGCGACGTGCACTTGCTCGAGGTCACCGGGGAACCGGAAAACTACACCGTGCGTCTGCGGTTCTCCGGCAGCTGCAAGAGCTGTCCGTCGTCGGCGGTCACATTGGAATTGGCCGTCGAGGACGCGGTGCGGGCCGCCGCGCCCGAGATCATGTCCATCGAAGTCGTCGCGCACGAGGAGCAGCCCGAGGCCGCGGTGATTCCGGCGGCGTCGCTGCTGAATCATCTGCACGCGGGTCGGCATGCACCGGCGGCGTGGCATCCAGTCCCCGCCCTGGCCGAGCTGGTCCCCGGTGAAGTCGGCGGGTTCCAGGTCGCAGGGATGACGGTGCTCGCCTGCCGTGTGGGCGACGATGTGTACGCCTACCGGGACCGCTGTGCCGGCTGCGGCGAGTCTCTCGCAGGCGCGGTACTGCACCGCCGGCTGGCCTCGACCGATGTGGTGTTGCGG
>NZ_JBAUJR010000075.1:0-14686 GCF_049683935.1 Mycobacterium sp.
CCTCTACACCGCGCGCGGCCATCACCGTGCGCGCTCCGTCGAGGTAGAGCCGCTCCAGATCGACGGTCGGATATCCGATCCGCGCCGCCAGGGGGCCCATTCGGCGCACCCGGTCGGCGCCGGTGCGTAGCAGCGCTGCGAACGCGTGTGCGGACGCGAGCCGCGGTAGCTCGTTGAGTAGTCCGATCACCATGGAATCGAGCATGATTCGGCGAACTTCGATAGGAAACCCGACCCGGTCGAACCATTCGTCGACAGTGATGTCGTCCAGCGAATCGTCAAACCTGATCACGTCGCGGATCAGCCGAGCCCACGCCGGCGCCGCCCGCAGCAGCGTCGGGATGCTCAGACCCACGACCCGGCCGAGCATCACCCGCCGGAGGTTGCTCGGTCGTACGCCGAACGTCTCCGCGTGTCCACCGGGGTAGCGCACCCCGAACTCGTCGGGGAAATGCAGAAGATGCCGTGTACCAATGGAATCGAGATATCGGAAGATGTTCTGGTAGGAGCCTGCCAGAACATGTTGGCCGTTCTCGATCGCATCGCCGTGCCCGGAGGTCAGGCCGATCGTGCGCCCGCCGAGCGACCCGTTGCTCTCCAGAAGCGTCACGGAGTAGCCGAGTTCGGCGAGCCAGACGGTGGAGGCGAGACCCGCCAGGCCGCCACCGACCACTACAACGTGCTGCCCACCGGCTGAGTTGCTCACACCGCGATACTACGAGCGGCACTCAGACGCGCCGCATCCCGCGGTCGGCGAGCAGGAAGCCGGCACCTGTGTGCGCGGCCGCACCTGGACGCGACACGTACGGCACGATCCGGAAGTCGGCCCGCATCTGATCGCGGGTGATCTGCGTCCGGATATACCCTCGGCGGTTGCTGTAGTACCGGATGTGCGGGTTGTCCGGCAGCACCGCCTCGATCTCGTCGCGGGTGTCGGACCCGTCGCCGCCCGAACTGATCGAAGTGGTCACCAGTTCCGTCGCGACGACACGGGAGGCGCGGTCGCCGGGTCGCTCGTGAACGTCGGCAGCCCAGTGTGAATGCACGTCACCGGTCAGCACCACCGCGTTGCGCACCGGCGAATCGCGGATCGCGGCGATGATCCGGTCACGGTTGACGGGGTAGCCGTCCCAGCTGTCCGGGTTATACGAGAGACCTGGCCCGGGGGTGAGGTCCACCTGGGAGAAGAACACCTGCTGGGCCAACACATCCCATCGTGCGCGAGATGTCCCGAGCCCGGCCGACAGCCACTTTTCCTGTCCCGCACCGATCATGGTTGCTGCGGCAGAGCGGCGCTCGGCGCAGTCGGAGGCATAGGCGTCCTGGCACGGCTGATCAGTCCGGTGCTGGCGAGTGTCGAGCATGTGGAAGGTCGCCAATCCACCCCAGTGCATCCGGCGGTGCAGCGCCATCTCCGTGTCATGCGGCCGGGCCGAGAGCCGCAGCGGCATGTTCTCGTAGTACGCCCGAAGAGCCGCCGCTCTGCGGGTACGGAAACCGTTGTCGGGCTTGGCCGGAACCTCGCCGGCCCAGTTGTCGGCCACCTCATGGTCGTCGAACACCACCAGCCACGGCGCCGCGGCGTGGGCGGCCTGCAGGTCGGGATCGGTCTTGTACTGCGCGTACCGCTGCCGATAGTGGGCCAGCGTCACGGTCTCGGGTCCGACGTGGTCGCGCACCCGAACGGCGCTGCGCCCGGCACCGTATTCGTAGTGGTAGTCACCGAGGTGGACGACCAGGTCGGGGTGCTCCTCGGCCAACCTGCGGTACGCGGTGAACCAGCCCTGCTCGTAGTTGGAGCACGATGCCACGCACATCGTGAGCGGTGCCAGCGAACCGTCATGCGGCGCCGTGCGGGTGCGCCCTGCCGGTGACAGGTATCCGTGCGACCGGAAGCGGTAGAAGTACTCGGCGTCGGGCCTGAGGCCGGTGAGTTCGACGTGCACGCTGTGAGCGGAGTCGGGCACCGCGGTGATCATGCCCCGCTGGGCTATTCGGGTGAACGCGTGGTCCTCGGCGACCTCCCAGTCGACGTCGACAGGGCGGGCGGGCATGCCGCCCAGGCCGTCCTCGGCCAGCGGGCTCGGCGCCAGCCGGGTCCAGATCACCGCGCCGTCGGCGCTGGGTTCGCCGGAGGCCACACCGAGCGTGAACGGATCAGCAGGGACAGGGCTCAGACGCCGCGGCGACTGAAATCCGACGACGGGGAGGGTCGCGAGCAGCGCCGCGCCTTTGAGGACCGATCGCCGGCTCGGATGAGGAGACACGGCGGAGTCTCAGCCGCTCAGCTGTCCGGACGGTGACGGGCAGCCGTACGGCGTCCCCCCGCGAGCGTGCCGTTCGGGAAACTCTCGACCGCACCACTCGGCGAGCGGCGACGACCCCGCCGTGATTCACTTCTGGTCGTGACCGAAGTGCCGACACACGACCCGCGAGGGGACTTCCAGACGGCGCTGAACGCTGCGCTGATCCACGGTCAAACGGTCTCTACGTCAACGCTTCTGGGGGCACACACATCCATGGCGATCGATGCGGTCGCCCGTGCGCACCCGGACGCCACCGCTGAGGAGATCGCGCTCGCCTATGACGCCTTCGCACGCGAACATGGCCTCCGGTTGACCTCCGAGTGAACACCACGGAACAGGATCGTCCGCTGCGGCGTCACGCGGCGATGAACAGCGCGGCCGCGACCCCGGACTCGACGACGAAGTAGAACCAACTCGGGTAGAAGCGGGCCCGGCCGTCGGCCGCTGAGACCAGGCGGCCGAACGCCATGCCCGCCAGCGCGGCGGCGACGGTGACCAGGATGCCGGACCGCAGTTCGGGCTTGGCCACAGCGAGGGTGAGCACCGCCGCGATCGCCAGCCCGAAGCCGCCGTACACCGCGCGCACCTCGGAGCGCGCCGCGGCCGAACCCAGCGTGATGTCGAACGGCGCGACCAGGCGGTCCGGCACCACCAGCCCGTAGACGCCCATCCCGGCGAAGAACACTGCGGTGATGACGATGACTGTGGTGACCACGTACCCTCCAGTTCATTGGCCTAGGAGGTCACCATGCCACCAGGGACGGCCGCGGCGCTTCCACAAACCTGCTGTCCCTCGGTGTGGCTGTGGGCCGGACAGGCGCTCTACGCCGGACCGAGCCTTCGACTCGACCCACATTCCGGTTCGGTGTGGTGTCTGGCGGTCGGCGTCGACGGACCCGTCAGCGTCACTGCGGACGGTCACGCCGTCGTGGCACGCAGCGTCGTCATTCCGCCGCGGGTGATTCACCATCTCGACACCCACGGTGGTCGGCTGGTCTCCTGTTATCTGGATCCGACGTCCGGCCGCTCCTCGGCGTGCCGGGGCAAATGCCGCAGCGTGTCAGGTGAATTCGCGTTCGACCACGCCGACGAAGATGCGCTGACGGAAATGCCGGCCGACGACGCCGCGGCGCGGCAGTGGCTGGATCTCGCTGCGCCCGGGACGGCCCATCGGATGGATCCGCGGATTGCCGCTGCGGTGAGCCGCATTCAAGCCGATCCGGCCGCTGCGCCGTCCTCCCGCGAGCTCGCCGGTGATGTCGGATTGTCCGAATCCCGGTTTCTGCACCTGTTCCGCCACGAAGCCGGCACCAGCCTGCGCCGCTATCGGTTGTGGACCCGTCTGGTGCGGGCCGGGACGGCGATCAGCGCGGGACAGAACCTGACCGATGCCGCCGCCGCGGCGGGCTTTGCGAGCCCGTCCCACCTGGCCGACCGCTTCAAGTCCACCTTCGGGCTCAGTGCGTCACAGCTGATGGGCGCCGGTGTCGTGCTGCACGTTCCAGACCCTTGAGCAGTACTCAGCGGGAGCTGAACTCCACTCCCCCGTTCCACCACCTCTAACAGACTCAGGACACAGCCGGAAGCTGTGTCCTGAGACCGTTTGAGCCTGAGACTTCGATTGTGTTGTGCGAGAGAGGATCAGTCCGAGGAATCCGAGGAGTCCGAATCGCCCTTGCTCTTGGAATCACTCGACGCTGAGGAGTCCTTGCCGCTGCTTGCCCGCTTCTTCGCCTGCTTCCCTTCACTTTCCGACGCCCGCGTGGTGTCCCGTTCCGACGAGTCGGTCTTCTCGGACTCATCGGACTTCTCGGACTCATCGGACGTTCCCGCGGCATCGGCGCCGTCGGACACGTTCTTGTTGTCGTCGGCTGCGTCCTTCTCGTCGGCCGCGTCCCTGTCGTCGCCTTCTGTCGAGACCCCGTCGTCGTCGGTGCCCGACTCGCTCGGCGCGTCATCGGTCACGGCGACCTCGTCGACGGTGGTCTCAGTCAATTCGGCAGCGTCACTGTCCTGGACATCCTCTGCCGCCGCTTCATCCGCCGCGGCTTCCTCGGTCGCCGGGGTGACGGTGTCCTCGACCGCCTCGGGGACCTCGGTGTTGAGACTGCGCAACCAGGAGGGCGCGGGATCATTGCGGATGTAGGCCTTGTCGATCGAGGCCTTCAGTTCGGCCTCGCGCGGTGCGAGGCTCGGGAACATTTGCACCAGGGGCAGCCTCTCGGCCGGGATCAGATAGTGGGTGGTGGAGCCGCCCACGGAATTCACATCCACTGTGATGTTCTCCGCCGGTACCTCCGTCAGGTCGGCGAACATGGTCGGGACGTGAACGAACAGCGCTCCGGCCATCGCGTTCGCGACCGCGTTGAGGTTCCACCAGCGGTCGGGGAAGTCGGCGAAGCCGTCGTACTCGCCGGTCACAACGATCGTGTCGTACACCGTTTCCGGCGCCGGACGGTAGGTGTAGTCGTAGACGGGGTTGTAGCTCTCCGTGTCGTCGATGATCTCCTGACGGCTGGAATCGGCGACCACGACGAAGTTGATCTCCTGCCCGTCAGGCGCGTCGGGGTCTGCGGCCGCGAGCCGCAGAACCTCCGTCACCACCAATGAGCCGGCTGATAGTCCGACCACAGTGACCCGCTCGCCGTTGATGACGTTGCCGTCCTCGTCTCGGGAGAGCCGCGCGAGCGCAGCGTCGATCTCGGCGCTGAGGTTCGTGATGCCGACGTCGATCGACGCACCCAGCGTCAGATCGTCGGCGCCGGTGTAGGGCCTGGCCTCTGCCGGCCAATCGACGCTCACGCGCTCAACGTCGCTCAAGGCGCCGCCGAGCAGTTGGGACATCACCACATCGTGCATCGTCGGTGTTCCGATGCCGCCGATCACCAGAGCCGTGCTGGCCGCCCACCCCGACGCGGCAGAAGACACCCCCAGGACGACAGCAGCAAAGGCACTACCGCAGGCGACCCCGGCCTTACGCATCCGTACTCGCATGAAATCTCCCCAAGATAAGAACCGGAAATTGATCGCCAACTGGCGTAATACGAGGATATTGCGCAACTTGCTAATTGCGCCAGCAACTAACACCGGGACGCAGAAGAGGCAAACTTGGTGCCGCTTGCCAGTATTCGCTCAGGGCGAGCACCTCATCGCTTGGTCCGAGTCTTCAGAACGCTGTCGTAAATTCGAAGGCCACGACAAGATCCGCCGTGGACTCTACAAAAGCACATTTCAGAGGACACCCAAGGACCATCGACCGGCCACCAAGCACCGATAAACAACGGGGGCGTCGAATAAATACGATTCACAGCGCTTCACTTTGCCAATTTGGCGAAAAGAGAAGAAAAATCGCCATTCGAGCACTCCTGCAGCCGACTATCACCGCCCGATAACGAAACAATCAGTTCCCGCAAGCGAACAGGCCTGCACAACGCCGCCTCGGGGAGTATCGGGAGGATTTAATTGACGCGGGAGCAATTTCGGATCATCTGGCGGCAAACCGTATCGGGCCGCACCGAGCAGGTGGCGATGTCACGACCATGACTCGTCCAGTTCCCCCAAAGCCGCGATGAGCGCGCTGTTGGCGCCGTAGTCCACGGGACAGGCCACCACGCTGACGGTCTTCGACGACAACGCCTCTCGCAGCGTGGGCAGTAACTCGTCGGCCGATGAGATGCGAAACCCCTTGGCGCCGAAGCTCTCCGCATAGGCGACGAAGTCCGGGTTGCCGAAGCGGGTGTCGACGTTGTGACCGATCTCCAGATCCATCTTCCAGCTGATGAGACCGTAGGCGTCGTCGACCCAGATGAGGATCACCATCGGCGTACCCACACGCAGGGCGGTCTCGATCTCCTGCGAGTTCATCAGGAACGCTCCGTCGCCGGTCGCGACGAGGACATTCGCCGACGGTCTCGCGATCTTCGCAGCGATCGCCCCGGGAACCGTCCACCCCATCGTCGAGAGTCCGTTCGAGATCAGGCAGGTGTTCGGCTCATACGTCGGATAGAGCCGTGCCATCCACATCTTCAAAGCGCCGGTGTCGACCAGTGCGATGTCATCACGCCCCAGGGCCGTGCGGGTGTCGGCAACGATGCGCGCGGGCGTCAGCGGAAAACTGTCATCGGCACGGCCGCGATCCAGCTCGTCGGCCAGCAGACCTCGAATCCGTTCCTGCCCAGACGAATACGGCTGATCCCGGATCACCGCGGCCGCCAGAGCGTCGAGGCACCCTCCGATGTCTGCGTGCAATCCCACCGCCACGTCGTAGTGGACGTCGACTTCGGCCGGGAACCGGTGCACGTGGATGATCTTGGTGTCGCCGCGCGGGTTGATCCGGGCGGGGTCGAACTCCTGCAGTTCGTAGCCGGCGGCGACGATGACATCAGCCTGATCGAAGCCGAAGTTCACGTAGTCATGGCGCATGAAGCCGACGGCTCCGAGTGCCAGCGGATGATCGTCGGGCATGACGCCTTTGCCGTGAAATGTCGTCGCGACGGGCACGCCGAGCGACTCGGCGAAACGTCGCACCGCTGCCGAGGCGTCGCTGCGTGCCGCACCGTGGCCGGCCAGGAGGACGGGATTGCGCGCCGATCGCAGAATCTCGGCGGCGCGGGCGATCTGAGTCGAGGACGGATCGTCGGGCCGCGGCACGTTGACGCGCAGCGGGCCGGCATCAGCCGGGGCGTCGGCATCTTCGACGTCCTCCGGCACTGCGAGGTAGACGGCTCCGGGGCGCTCGGTCTGCGCGAGTTTGAACGCTTTACGGACCATCTCCGGCACCGCGCCGGGGGTGGCGACCAGAGCCGACCACTTGGTGACGGGAGCAAACATCGAGACCAGGTCGACGCTCTGGTGTGTTTCCTTGTAGCTGCGCCGCATCCCGACTTGCGCCGACAGTGCCAGCACCGGAGTCGAATTCGTGGTCGCGTCGGCGACACCGAGCAGAAGGTTGATCGCCCCGGGCCCGAGTGTCCCCGAGCACACCCCGGCTTTGCCGGTCAGTCGACCGTACACCTCGGCCATGAACGACGCGCCCTGCTCGTGGCGGGTGAGCACGTAGTCGATCGACGATCTTGACAACGCGTCGACCAACAGGATGTTCTCTTCGCCGGGAATGCCGAACACGTGCGTGACGCCCTCGTTCTCGAGGCACTCGACGATCAGTTCGGCGGTGGTACGACCGGCTTGAGACATAGGACAGACCTAACCACAACGTCATCCCGCGAAACCCGGGTCCGATCAACGCTGTCCAACCGGCGTCCGCAGCTCGTCATCGGTGATCCACGAGCCGTGAAAGCCTGCCGGAACCCTGCGGGGCAGGGTCACCGTCGCGACAGGTGCGCGTCCCACATCGGTCGCGTCGAGCACGAGCAGCTTGGACCCGCCACCGTCACGGCGACTGGCGATCGTCAGCAGCCAGCCGTCGTCCTCGGCCCGGTCCGGGCTTCCACTCGCGACGAACACCGCTTCGCCGGCCACCACGTCGGATCCGAGCGCGTGTTCGGCGACGACCCCGGCGGTGGTGTCGAACTTGACGATCGCTGCTGCGTCAGGGCCGCCGCCCGCTACTGCGTAGCGGTAGCGGGCATCACGCCCGACCCTGGCATCGTCGATCGTCGGGAACTCGATGCCTCTGTCGTCGAGGGTGGTCTCCTCGACCGTGCCGGTCGCCGGGTCGAGCGTCCAACGGTGCAGACGTGCCATACCGGACTCATGGACGGCCGCGCCCGCCTGATCGCTCCGCCGGGGAACGCCGGTCGAGGCGGAAGGGTTGCCCAGGTTGCGCCACGCCCACGCCGCGTCGGCGCCGGAGTACCGGGCGGCGTCGAGGACCACCCGACCGGCGCTGTCGGTGTGGGCGTTCCCCACGTGGAAGACATACGCCGGGTCGACCTCGAACCACCGCACCTCGCCAGGCCGGGCGAGCGGCATGATGCCGATACGGGCGCCGTAGGTGTCATCCCAATCGAACGGCAGTGGGGTTTCCAGCGCCCGCTCGGGTGTGAAGGTGATCGGCAGGTCGAGGAACACCGCGTGTCTGTCTGTGATGGCGAAGTCGTGCATCATCGTCGGGCCGGGCACCGATATCGGCGCACTGGTGACCAATTCTCCTGTGGCGGAGAGCTTGTGGTAGGTCAGGTAGGGCGATCTCACGCTGTACCCGAAGAAGTGCAGCTCTCCGGTCGTCGGGTCGGTTTTGGGGTGCGCAGTCATCGCGGTGGTCAGCCTCCCGCCGAAGTCGCTGGTGCCCAGCGTCTCCAACTCCGGGCTGAGGACGTGCGGAAAGCTGCTCTCCACCAGGGCCAGGATCTTGCCGGCGTGAGCGATGACGTGCGTATTGGCCTCTCCTGCAGCCAGATCGAAGGAGCCGTCGGCACCGGTCTGCGGCGCTTGTCCGGTGAACGATTTGGTGCGTACCCACCGGTTGCGGTACCACTTCGCCCGGCCGGCTTCGAGTCGGATTCCGTGCACCATGCCGTGGCCGGCGAACCAGTGCTTCGACGGTTGGCCGGGCAGTGGGTTGGGCCCGTTGCGCAGGAACCGGCCGTTGAGCTCGGGTGGAAGCAGGCCGTCCACGGGAAGGTCGTGGGCGTCGATCTCGTCGGGCACGGGGGCGAGATGCCCTGTGACGTGCAGTGGAGTGGCGGGTTCTGTCGTGATGGTCATGCATCCGAAGATAACCATCCAATAGTGACATGTCAATAGTGGAATGTAGGAGGCATCGGCGTTCCGCGGCAGACGTCGAAGAAGACCGGCCCACTGCGCCAGGACTCGCCGTCGGTCAGATATCAACCGCGGGAGAGTTTTGACAGCGAGGGCTGCCGAAGAGCCGTACTGCGTTGTCGTGCAGCACCTTTTGACACCAGGAATCACCCAGATCGAGCCGGATCAACGACTCGACCGCGTGGTGATAGGGGTAGGGAATGTTCGGATAGTCGCTACCGAAGAGCACCTTGTCCCCCAGCGCCGCCAGATCGCTGCGCGCGGCCCGCGGAAAGGGATGCAGTTGCTCGGTGAAGTCGGTGAACACCATCGTCGTGTCCAGGTAGACACCGGGGTACCGGTGCGCAAGGTCGAGAAACTCCCGATACTCGGGCATGCCCATATGCGCGATGATCAACGGCACACGGGGGTGGCGCCGAAGGACCTCCGTAATCGGACTCGGCCCCGTGAACCGACCCGCGGCAGGGCCGGATCCGGCGTGGATCACGGTCGGTATCTGGCTGTGGGCCAGCATCTCCCAGACAGGATCCAGCAGCGGGTCGGCGGGCGAATAGTCACCGACCTGGATGTGGGCCTTGAATACTCGCGCGCCCTCGTCGATTGCGTTCTGCACGTACACCGGCGCGCTAGGTTCGGGGTAGAACGTCGCGGTGTGAAGGCACTCCGGCGTCGACCGACTGAACTCCGTCGCCCACGCATTGAGCCAGGCGGCCATCTCGGGCTTGTGGGGATACACCAGCGACGTGAAGGCGGCGACGCCGAAGTTGCGCAGCACCTGCACCCGGGACTGTTGATCGAGCCGGTAGCGGATCGGCCAGGTGCGGCCGATGAGCGGTCCCGCGGAGTCGAAGTAGGCCCACACCTTGTCCATCACGGCTTTGGGCATGAAGTGGGTGTGGACATCGATGATCGACGTGAGCCCGACCATGTCCAGCAACCGGCGCATCTCTGCGGCCTGCCCCTGCAGGGTCTTCTTGCTTCGGGATCCGGCCGACTGAGCAGGGTCGGCAGCCTCTTGCGCACACACGTCGCTCACGTTAGGCCTCGCGACGTTCCCGAAGGGCTTGGACACGGTCGATCCGTTCCCTCCGCGAATGGCGATAGACCCTGATCCGCAGGCGTGATCTCGCCACCGGACGAAATCGTCGGAAAAGCGAGATTGAGGCCGTCACTGGCGGGTATCTACCGCTCAGTCCTGGCACTCCAGTAAAAGCCAGAACCTCAAATCCGTTCAGCGCGAGCGGGGCCCAGTCGGCCACGCGCGTGGCGGCCTGCCCTGCGACGTGCCCGCATGAAATGGAGTTCATGTATGCGTGTCGCATCCGTCCCGGGGTCACCCGTCTATGTTCGGCACCTGTCGCATCCGGCGGGCGCCGACGCCGTGGTTCGTCTCGAGGATCCGATTCCGGCCGACGGACGAACGGTCCCGGGAGGTTGGTGGCCGCCGCTGATGCTGGATCCGTCTTTGATTGAGCGCACACCGCTCGCGAGCACGAAGGCCGGCCGCATATCCGGACGTCGCCCGGCAGTACGTGGAAATCATTGCGATTCACGATGTTCGGAGAGATGCCACTGAGGCAGAGAACCAAATATCGCAGTACTGGAAGGAACGCTCATGCGGGAGATCAGCCGAGGAATGGGCCCGCTGTCCATCGATGACGACGTCGCCAAGGCACGGATGTTTCACCTGGCGCAAGGCGTCCTGGTGGGGCTACGTCGATACGCTCCCGAGGTTGCGATCGGCGAACTCATCGACGCAGCACAGGAGTTCGGCGTGTCGCCGTTTGCACTGGCCCGGGCGCTGGTGACAACCGCCGCCGGCGGGGCGACCACAGGCATCGACGCCGTAGCGACGATGGCTGTGCGTCGGCGTTGGGGTGACATGTTCGACTCGCAGCCGTCTAGATGATCGACAATCTCGACGGCGATCCGTAGTTTCCCCGCCGCGCGCCGGAGGTATACGAGGTTCGATGCATCGTGTGACGGGATCACCGGATGAGCGACTCCTCCCGGACTAACAGGGCTACCGATGGGCAGTCTTGGAACGCGCCGGCGTCTCGACGTCCCATGACCGTCGGCGACGAGTTGTTCTCGGGTGTCGGAAGAATCTGTGACACCGCAGTACGGCTGGCGGGGGTTGACGGCGCTGCGGCGGCGGTCTTGTCTGCGTCGGGAAGCATCCGCGAGTTGGTGTACGCCAGCGACGCGCTTGCGCTGCAGATCGACGAAATGCAGTTCACGTTGGGTGAGGGGCCGTGCCTGGACGCTTATCGCAACGATGACCCGGAACTGTGTGCACAGCTGGACACCGCGCCGTTCTTCCGCCGCTGGCCTGCATTCACCGCAGAACTCGGTGAGTTGGGCGTGGGAGCGGTCTTCGCCTATCCAATTCCCGGACCGCTTCATCCCATGGGAACGCTGGAGCTTTATCGGCGGAACGGCGGCGCCCTCGCCGAACGTGAGCAGGAGACCACTCGGCGGTGCGCGGCCGCTCTTCAGCACACTCTGGAATCGAACTGGCGCAGCCAGGTGGGAACCTCAGCCGAACAGACCCTCCTCGAGCAGGTGGCGATCGACCTCGAAGCCGACTCGGCGGCGGACCCACTCTCCCGCACCCACGTGCATGTGGCTGCTGGGATGGTCGCTGTGCAACTGAGCATCTCTATCAGTGATGCTCTGGGCCGGCTTCGGGCTCACGCATATGCCCACCAGCAGTCCGTCGTGGCGGTAGCGGCCGACGTGATGGCCCGGCGGCTGGCCTTCAGCGATCTCGACGATCAGTCGTGCGATTAGCTGCACCCCCGTCGTGCGCAAACGCGCGCTCCTGAGCTGATCTCGGACAGTAGCGTCAGTGACCGACGGCGGCACCTCTCGACGTGAAACGATGTCGTGATGGCTGACACGTCCGGGCATGTCGACATCCGATCGGCAATGGCCGAACTCGCCGCCAACTTCGTCTCGACCGCCGACGTGAACGCCATCCTCGGGACAGTGACATCGCAGGCCGTCTCGCTGATGACAGAAGTCCATATCGCCGACGTGCTGTTGATCGACGGGAAACGGCACCAGTCGATGGCAGCCACCTCCGACATCGCCAACGAACTCGACACGCTGCAGATCGAGTTCGGGGAGGGACCCTGTCTGGCCGCCGCGACCGCTGATGGCACGGTGTCGTGCACTGACCTCAGCGTGGACCCGCGGTGGCCGCGGTTCGCCAAGGCCGCAGTAGAAGCGGGCGTTCGAAGCGTGTTGTCGTTCCAGCTGTACTTCTATCCGGCGACCGCACTGACCGCTGGCGGTCGAGGCGCTCTGAACCTGTTCAGCCGGGATGCTTACGAATTCACCCTCGAACAACAGGCGCTCGGAGCCATGCTCGCCACCCACGCCGCCAGCGCCTTGATGGCCGCCGACCGGCAAACGCAGTTCGAGTCCACGTTGGGCAGTCGCGATCTCATCGGGCAGGCCAAAGGCATTCTGATGGAGCGATTCAAAGTCGACGCCACCCGGGCCTTCGAACTCATGGTGCAACTCTCCCAGGACACCAACAAACCGGTCCGCGTCCTGGCTCAACAGATTGTCGACACCGCGCAGGCCGAATAGGCTGCACTTCACCCATCATGGTCGGCACCGCGAAGGACAGGAAGTCCGCACCGAGGTCGACGTCGTAGCGGTTGATCGCATTGATCAGACCGACCCGTGCCGCTTGCACCAGATCGTCGTGAGTTTCCCCGCGACCGCGAAATCGATGAGCAATGTTGTCAGCAACAGGTAGACATCGTGCCGCGATCGCGTCGCGCTGGCGGGCGAACGCCGCCGACTCTGCATCAAGTGACTTCAACTGCCGAAACATCTCGTTCACATCGGCGAATCCTGCATTCGGTTCAGACATGAGTGCACCACCCCGCTGCCGCCTCTGATGGGTTACCCGGCTCGGGACTGAACCACCACGTCCGTACCCGCGACAGATTCACCCAAAACGTCTGCACGTCCGAGGGAGGCGAGCTGGTTTGGGTGCCTCAGACACTCGAAGCACTGCCCTCACCGCCGCAGCGTTCCGTCCACAACCACCGTGATCCGGAAACCACACAGCACCAGGATGTGGACCAGGTAGAGCCACAGCGCCAGGGCGGACACCGCCCCGATGATCGGCAGATTTCCAAAGGGAGCCGACCACTCGATCGGAATCGCGAGAAACAGGACGAACCCCTGCAGAAACCCGGCCAATATGGCACCGGTACCAAAAGCACCCAGCACCAGGGCCTTCGGACGATACCGGCCCGGCGCGATGAGTCCGTACACACCGAGCAACGCCGTCGAGACCGCGATCCAGACGACGTGGAAACCGACAAAGACACCCCACACCAGCGACCAGCCCTCACCCGCGTAGAGCGGCGCCACATAGGGCGCGGACCAGAGCACCGCCAGCACCAGGAACGGTGCGACGGCGGCGACGCCCAGGAGACCGGCACGTCCCCGCCAACCGGTGAGTTTGTCTGATTCCGAGGAGAATTGAACGAACGCCCGGCGCAAGCCCTCGCCGTACAGACTCGCCGGGAACAACACCACCAGGGCCTGCCACCAGGACATCGACAACGCCACCGACGTCAGGGTGCGCAGCGCCTCCGGGGTGCCGTGACCGCTGGGCAGGCCCCCGATCGCCGCCTCCATCGAGGAGATCACCGCGGCGTGCCCGATGAGCAATCCGGCCGCCCACAGGGATACCAGTGCGAGCGGCACCAACCCGATCACTCCGAAGTACGTCGCACCGGCCGCCCAGAGCGCGAGGTCGGTGCGCGGGAAGGTCGTGCTCAGTTGCGACGCCACCTTGCGTGCCCGGCTCACTGTGTTGCTCGTCTACGTGGTGCCAGTCCCTGGCAGGCTGGCCTGATGACAGCGCGGGCACCGGGCGACGACGACGCGGACGACGCAGGGTGGTCGGCGCTGCACGGTGGCGTGCAGCCGTCGCGTGTCGTCCGCGGGTGGTTGTCGATAGTGCGGATCCTCGCCTCGGGTCCGATCGCCAAGGTCCCGCCCGACATCTTGTCGGTATTCGGGGTGCTGGCGCTGGTCGGCGCGTGGGCCGCCGAAGCGGGACCGGGATGGCCCGCGCTGACCGTGCTGCTGGTGCTCACCTCCGGGCTGCTGGATGGACTCGACGGTGCGGTCGCGCTACGGACCGGTAAGGCCCGCCCGCTCGGTGCGGTGATCGACTCGGTGGCCGATCGGCTCGGCGATCTGCTGCTCGGGGCTGTTCTGCTGGCGCTGGGCGCCCCGCCTGCGTGGGTGGCGGCAGCGCTGGCGCTCGTGCTGCTGCTCGAGTACGTCCGCGCCCGCGCGCAAGCGGTGGGCATGCCGGGCGTCGGCGGTATCACGGTCGCCGAACGCCCCACGCGGCTGATAGTGGTCGGGGTGGCCGCGGCCGGCGCCGCGGTGTCCCGAACCGGCGTCCCGCTCGTGGGATGGAACTGGGGCACCACGCTGGCCGTCACGTGGACCGTCGTCGGGATCGTCGGAATGGCACAGTTGCTGTACGGGGTGTGGCGCTCGATCCCTCCAGAATTTCCGCCGGACCGATGAGTTCGGCGACGATCTCGGCCGACATCAGGACCAGCGGGATGCCGCCGCCGGGGTGCGCGGAGCCGCCGACCAGATAGAGA
>NZ_JBAUJR010000076.1:0-15724 GCF_049683935.1 Mycobacterium sp.
CGGTACGACCTCGTCGACCCGGGCGGGCTCGGCGTACGGCGGCTCGTCGAGGGCGAGTGCGGTGGAGATACCGGCGTGCGCGTCGACGACCTGTTGGTCGGGACCGAACACCGCGCCACCGCCCGTGGCGAGCTGCTCGGCCGGCACGTACACACCGGCCGTGGTGCCCGAACTCGGTTCCCCCGACACGGTGCTGCGCAGCCGAGCCACCAGAGCGTGCTGGGCGGCCAGGCGGCCCACCACAAAAAGGCCCATGTGCCGGGCGGTGTACGGGTTGACCTCGCCGCCGGACTGCAGTCGGGTGTTCGCCACCCGCAGGTCGGACTCCGTCATACCCAGACCGGAGTCGGCGACCTCGAGCACCAGGCCACCGTTGCCGGTGTGCACCGCCGACACCTTCACCTGTGAGGTGGGCGGTGAATACCGCAGCGCATTGTCGATCAGTTCGGCGAGCAGGTGCACCACGTCACCGGCGACCGCTCCGGAGATCTCGCTGTCGGGCAGCCCCGCGGTGACGATCCGGGTGTAGTCCTCCACCTCGGAGGCCGCCGCATTGACGAGTGCGGTGACAGCCACCGGGGCGGCCTGCTCGCGGGGGATCCGCGCGCCCGCCAGCACCATCAGGTTGGCACCGTTGCGGCGCATGCGGGCCGCCAGGTGGTCGAGCCGGAAGAGGCTCTCCAGCCGGTCGGGATCCTCCTCGTTGCGCTCCAGCCGATCGATGAGGGACAGCTGCTGATCAACCAGCGACCGGTTGCGACGCGACAGCGTTTCGAACATGTCGGTGACCTGGAGCTGCAGCCGGGCCTGCTCACCGGCCAACTGCACCGCCTGCTCGTGCAGTTCGTCGACTGCGTGCGCGACCTGGCCGATCTCCTCGGAGGTGTGCACCGGGATGGGCTGCACTGCGAACGGCTTGCCGTCGCTGCGGACCCGCTCGACCTCGCGGGCCAGATCCTCGTGCGCCACCTGCAGAGCGCTGTCGCGCAGGGTGCGCAGCGGGCGCACCAACGTACGAGCCATCAAAGTGACCAGCAGCAGCGCGATCACGATCGCCGCGACGACCAGGACGGCGTCGCGGATCGCGGCGGTGCGGGCATCGCCGGCCTGCGCGTCGACGGTCGCCGGAATCGACTCGGCGGTCTCGGCGATCAGATCGCCGGCGACGCCACGGGTGACCTGCTGGGACGCCAGCAGCTCGGGATTGCCCACAAGAACCGAGGCCGGCTCGGACAGCACCGACATCCGCTTGACCATCTCCGATCGCAGGGCAGCCGCCTGGTCGGTGGCGCCCCCGAGGAACGCACCCATCGCCGACACCGTCGACGGTTCGGTCCCGGCCAGCGTGATCATCGCCGAACGCAGCACCGGTTCGGGGAGGTCGCCGCCGCGGTTGACGAGCATCTGTTGCATCGCCATCTGCCCGCGCGCGCCGACGGCCCGCGACAACGCGGCACCCTGGGACTGCACGTCCTGGTCGTCGCTGCCCACCAGACCGGTGATGGCCGTCTCCGCGGTGACCAGCAGCGGCGCGTACGTCATCACGCGGCCCCGCAGATCGATGGAGTTGCCCATGATCTTGCCGACCAGGTCCTGCCCGTAGTCGAGCAGCGTGTTGGTGGCGAGCCGGACGTCATCGGGGACATCGGTGTCGGCGAGTTGCTGCTCGAGCGCAGTCCTGCGGGAGTCGAACGTGCTCAGCGCCGACTGGGCATCGCCCCCCTCGGTCGCGGTGACCATGGTGTCCTCGAGGCCGGCCATGTAGTCGGCGACGGCAGGCACCATGTCGGCGCGCGCGGCGGCGTGCTGAAGGTCGATCGCCTCCGTGGTGCTGGCGTAGATGCGCAGGCCGCCGAACACACCGGCGAGCAGCAGAGGCACCAATACGATGGCGAGCACTTTCCAGCGGACCGGCCAGTTGGACAGCGCCAGCCGCGACGGCCGCTGGGCCGGGTGCCGGGGCTTCATGGGCGGCCCACGCTGTCGGCGGGGCGCCCGCAGTTCATCAATCGAGCGTCGTTCATAAGGCTTCCTGCTGATGTCGCCCTCGCGCGGACGGGCCTGCTACGCCTGGCAATTCGACGAGTATGCCAGCCAAGTCACCCGGATTCCACAATTCACACTGAACAGCGAAGCCCGCAAACCCGTGACCAAAACGTTGCCCGCTTCGCCAGCAAAATCATTCGCGCGGTGCGCCGTCACTTCGGCCGAACCGAGAGGCGATCGTTATCCCTTCGAAGTCGGGAGAAGACAACGGACACGGCATAATTGACGTACAGCAGAGTGATTGGAATTACACAGCTACGGGTAGTGTGATCCACAACACGGAGGTGCGTTATGTATCGCGACGACGATGACCTGTCCACTCTGGCCGATCTCGCACTGATCGTCGACTCCCCCATGATGAGGGTGATGAGCGGCGAAGTCGTGGACGTCGAAACGCACACCGGTCTGGTCGTCATCGCGGCGTACGAAGAGGACCTCGGCCTCTCAGCGTGAGAACCGCTGTCCGCCGATGGTCGAACGTCACGTCGCGCCGCGGTGCCCACCGCATTGCTCATCACCCGGCATTGCCCGTACGCTGGGGACCGTTGCTATTGCAGCCAGGTCGGGCTGCAGTCGGCCGTTCCGCGCCGCCGACTCGGAAATCGCCAAGAGGCGTAGCCGACCAACCGATCCGATTCGTTTGAATCGAACGTCTCCCCCCTCCCGTGACGTAGCCGCGAAGGGTGGGTACCACAGCGTGCTGTGGGCTGAACCTGGCTGAACTTTGAGTCCACCGCATTAGGCGAATGAGGCACTCAGCCTGTGCGTTAAGCAGCTAGCGCCAGCCTCATTGGCCGACCCGACCACATGAAAACAAGAGAACACCTCAACTCCGGCACGGTGGGTCGAGGGCGTAGAAAGCGACTGAGTAGTGCTGTCGGACAACCGATGTGAGAAGTGCAACAGCCCTGTCTTGATTGATGAGAAGGTGTGCCCGACATGTGTTGCGAGATGACATAGTTCGTGAGATGGACTAGGTCATCTCGCTCGGAAGCCTTGAGGCACGCTTCCCACCTGACCACCGGAATGCTATCGATATGTGGTGGTTCGGTTGATGTTCTACTCGCCTCGCATCGCTCCCAATACGGGTAATGCCATCCGCCTGGCGGCGGGTACCGGGTGTGAACTGCATCTGGTCGAACCGTTGGGCTTCGACCTGTCCGAGCCGAAGCTGCGCCGAGCCGGTCTCGACTACCACGACCTCGCATCGGTGACGGTGCATGGTGACCTCGCAGCAGCGTGGGCGGTGTTGATGCCGGCCCGCGTCTTCGCCTTCACCGCGCACGCCACGGCGTCGTTCGCCGACATCTCCTACAAACCCGGCGACGTGTTGATGTTCGGCCCGGAACCCACCGGCCTCGATCAGTCGACGCTGAGTGACCCGCACATCACCGCGCAGGTGAGAATTCCGATGCTCAGCGGCCGACGGTCGCTGAACCTGTCCAACGCCGCCGCAGTCGCCGTCTACGAGGCCTGGCGACAGCAGGGGTTCCCCGGAGCGGTGTGATCCGGGTGGGTTACCAGGTGTCCCAGTGGGTCAGCTGCTCGGCGGGCAGTCGCTTGGCCAACCGGAAGTCCGTCCCCTTGGTGTAGGCGATCGGGAACAGCCCGGCCTGGCTGTAGCTCTCGAACGGGATGCCGAGCAGTTCGGCGGTCTGCCGCTCGCCGTCGCCGAGCAGGTGCAGGGTCGTCCACGCCGAGCCCAGTCCGCGAGACCGCAACGCCAGCATGAAACTCCACGCCGCAGGCAGCAGGGAGCCCCAGAACCCCGCGCTGGCCCCGGACACCGCGTCCTGCGGCTTTCCTTCCAGGCACGGAATCAGCATCACCGGCACTTCGTGAAGGTGATCGTTGAGATACCTCGCCGAGTCCTCCACCCGGGGCCGCTGTTCGTCACGCATGTCGCCGGTCTGCGGTTTGGGCTGATTCAGGTACGGCGTCGCGTTGGTCCGGTAGATGTCGGCGATCGCCTTCTTCTTCTCCGGGTCCTCGACGAACACCCATTGCCATCCTTGGTTGTTCGAGCCGGTGGGCGCTTGCAGCGCGATGTCGAGGCACTCCATCAGGATTTCGCGTGGAACCGGTGTGTCAAAATCCAGCCGCTTGCGTACCGAACGGGTGGTGGTCAGTACTTCATCGGCAGACAGATTCAAGGTCATTTCCCGAGACTACATTCGCTGCTGGAATTGCAATTACAGCCAGAGTCACTGGAAGTCGCGGGACTTCGACGCCACCCGCATGCTGAGCTTGTCCATCCGCTCGGCGATCACCGTGACCGCGCCGGTGGCGTTCTGCACGATGCCGCGGACCACCAGCGCCGTCGCCGTCTGGGCCAGCCGGCGGTGGCGTGACCACACCCCGCGTGAGCACAGCACGTTGACCATCCCCGTCTCGTCCTCGATGTTCATGAACGTCACCCCCTGAGCTGTGGCCGGCCGCTGCCGATGGGTGACCGCACCGGCCACCAGCACCCGGGTGCCGTCGGGCACCGACAGCAACCGGTCAGCCGGGATCACCCCCAGCGCATCTAGATCTTCGCGCAGGAACTGGGTCGGATAGCTGTCCGGTGACACCCCGGTCGCCCACACATCGGCGGCGGCCAACTCCAGCTCGGTCATCCCGGGCAACGACGGGACGTGCGACGCCGACCCGACCCCCGGCAACCGGTCGGGACGCTGGGTGGCGGCTGCCCCCGCGGCCCACAGTCCCTCCCGTCGGGAGGATCCGAAACAGCCCAGCGCCCCCGCAGTGGCCAGCGCCTCGGTCTGGGGAACCGACAGTTGTAGCCGACCTGTCAGATCGAGCAGAGAAGCAAAGGGCCCGTTGATGTTCCGATCTTCAACCAACCGCTGCGCCAGCTCGTCGCCGAGGTGGCGCACGCTGCCGAGTCCGAGCCGCACCTCCAGGCCCGCGTTCTCCAACGTGGCGTGTGCGAGGCTGGCGTTGACGTCAGGTCCGTGCACGAGGACCCCGTGCCTGCGGGCGTCGGCGACCAGCGACTGTGGTGAGTAGAAGCCCATCGGCTGGGCCCGAAGCAGCGCCGCACAGAACGCCGCGGGATGGTGCAGCTTGAACCACGACGAGTAGAACACCAGCGACGCAAAACTCAGTGAATGGCTCTCCGGGAAACCGAAGTTGGCAAAAGCCTCCAACTTCTCGTAGATGCGCTCGGCCACCTCCCCGGTGATACCGTGCAACCCGGCCATCCCGTCGAAGAACCGACTCCGCAACCGCCGCATCTTCTCCGTCGAACGCTTGGAGCCCATCGCACGACGCAACTGGTCGGCCTCGGCCGCGGAGAAACCGGCACAGTCGACGGCCAACTGCATCAACTGCTCCTGGAACAGCGGCACCCCCAACGTCTTTCGCAACGCCGACTCCATCGACGGATGGTCGTAGGTGACCTGCTCCAACCCGTTGCGCCGCTTGATGTACGGATGCACCGACCCGCCCTGGATCGGTCCCGGGCGGATCAGAGCCACCTCGACCACGAGGTCGTAGAACACCCGCGGTTTCAGCCGGGGCAGCGTGGCCATCTGGGCGCGCGACTCCACTTGGAACACCCCGACGGAGTCCGCCCGCTGCAGCATCTCGTAGACCGCCTGCTCGCCGAGGTCGAGCCTGGACAGGTCCACGGTGACGCCTTTGTGCTCGGCCACCAGATCGATCGCATAGTGCAGCGCCGAGAGCATGCCCAGTCCCAGCAGGTCGAACTTCACCAAACCGATTGCAGCACAGTCGTCTTTGTCCCACTGCAGCACACTGCGGTTCTCCATCCTGGCCCATTCGACCGGACACACGTCGGCGATCGGGCGGTCGCAGATCACCATGCCGCCGGAATGGATGCCCATGTGCCTGGGCAGGTTGGAGATCTGCATGGCCAGATCCACCACCGGCTCCGGAATGCCCTCCACGTCGGGCGAGTCGGCGAGGCCATTCCACCGGCTGATCTGCTTGCTCCAGGCATCCTGCTGCCCCTGCGAAAACCCCAGTGCGCGAGCCATGTCCCGCACCGCACTGCGACCGCGGTAGGTGATCACGTTGGCCACCTGCGCTGCGTACTCACGACCGTAGCGCTGGTAGACGTACTGGATCACGTTCTCCCGCAGGTCGGATTCGATGTCGATGTCGATGTCGGGCGGCCCGTCGCGGGCCGGCGACAGGAAGCGCTCGAACAGCAACTCGTTGGCGACCGGGTCGACGTTGGTGACCTTGAGTGCGTAACAGACCGCCGAGTTGGCTGCCGAGCCCCGGCCCTGAGCCAGGATGTTGTTGAGTCGGCAGAACCGGGTGATGTCGTGCACCACAAGGAAGTAGCCGGGAAAGCCCAACTGTTCGATGACGTTGAGCTCATGGTCGATCTGGGTGTACGCGCGGGGTGCGCGCTCCGGTGGGCCGTAGCGGTCCCGGGCGCCGTCGGCGACCAGATGCCGCAGCCAGCTGATCTCGGTGTGTCCGTCGGGCACGTCGAACGGCGGAAGTTGCGGCGCGATCAGGGCCAGCCCGAAAGCGCACTGCTCACCGAGTTCGGCGGCAGCCGACACCACCTCCGGGCAGTGTGCAAAAAGCTGCGCCATCTCGTCTCCGGATCGCAGGTGCGAACCACCCAGCGGTGCGAGATAACCCGCTGCATCATCCATGGATCGCCTGGCCCGGATCGCACCCATCGCCATGGCAAGCCGGCCGCGGGCGGGTGCGGCGAAGTGCGCCGCGGTGGTGGCGACAACACCGAGGCCGAAGCGGGAGGCCAACTCGCTCAGCGCCGCATTCCGCTCGTCGTCGCGCGGGTGGCCATGGTGGCTGAGCTCGACGCTGACCCGGTCACGGCCGAACCGGTCCACCAGGTCCGCGAGTTCCGCCGCGGCGGCATCCGGACCACCTGTCGAAAGAGCCTGACGGACATGGCCTTTGCGGCACCCGGTGAGGATCTGCCAGTGCCCACCTGCAGCGTCGGTCAGTGCGTCGAAGTCGTAGTGCAACGTGCCTTTCTCGCCGCCCGCCAGATGCGCGACCGCCAATTGCCTCGACAGTCGCCGATACCCTTCCGGCCCTCGGGCGAGCACCAGCAGGTGCGGTCCGGGCGGGTCGGGCTCGTCGGTGCGACTTCCCCCTCCCAACGACAACTCCGCACCGAACACGGTGGCCACCTCCAGCTCCTTGGCCGCCTCGGCGAACCGCACCACGCCGTAGAGCCCGTCGTGGTCGGTCAGCGCGATGGCCCGCAGGTCGAGCCGGGCAGCCTCTTCCACGAGTTCTTCGGGTGTACTGGCCCCGTCGAGAAAGCTGTAGGCCGAATGGCTGTGCAGTTCCGCGTAGGACCGAGCAGAACCCGACCGTTTGACCCCGACCGCTTCGTACTCGCCCCGCTTGCGCGACCAGGCCGGACTGTCACCACCATCGCCGGGCGGCTGACTCATCGGCACCCCGCTGCGGCGCGGCTTGCTGGTGAGGACGCGCTCCATCTCCGTCCAGGTCGACGGACCGTCATTCCAACCCACCTCGCCAATCTATCGAACAATTGTTCGATCGTCGAGGTCGTTCCTCAGCCGGTCCTGCCCTCCTCCGGGGAGTCATCCTGGTCGGTCTGGTCCTCCCCCAGCTTGGGCCGAAGCACGTACCGAACCTGATTGCCGCCGGCCATCCGGGCCTGCTCGATGGCGGTGCTGGCGATCGCGATCAGCTTGTCGATCACTTCGTCGGGAGGCTCCGCCGCCAGCGGAGCCAACGGCGTGACGACCACACCGATGCTGGCCGTCAGACGTTGTGGCGTGACGGCGATCGCGCCGCGGATCCGCTCCACCAGCGGCGAGGAGTCGGCGCTGGTGAACGTGTCGGCGACGAGGAAGTCGTTGAAACCGCCCTCGGAGATGTGCGCGACGATCGCGTTGTGCCGGACGGTCTCCCGCAGCGCCTGCGACACCGCCACGCGCGCCCGGTCGCCGCCAGGCTCGCCCGACAATCCGATCAGCAGCGAGAAACTGTCGATGTTCACGGCGACTACGACCAGGTACTGGTCGTCGCTGCGACTGCGCGATGCCAGCAGCGTGGCCACGTTGCGGTAGAACGCATCGCGGTGCAACAGGCCGGTCAGTTGCTCGATGTCACTGTGGTGGGCGTCGGGCTGAATCAACTTGATCGCCGCCCGGCAGGTGAAGGCGATGAAGACGTTGAGCAGGATCACCACACCCGTGGCGCACACGTCCAGCGCCAGGTCGGTCGGCGCCAACCGGATGAACAACACCGCCAGCACCGACACGGCGATCGGCCAGACCACCCACAGCAGTCGATACGTGTGGAAGCACACCACAAAGGCGGTCAGCACCACAAAGGTGGTGGCGCCGAGGAAGCCGACGATCGGACTCGGGACGATGAGCGCGGACCCACCGATCGCAAACGCTCCGACCACGACACAACCCAGCGACTGCGCCCTGGTGGGCCAGTGGTGACGCAGCCACAGCAGCGACATCGCCAGGCACGCAATGGCGATGGCGATGGCGATGATCCGGGTGGGCAGGTTCTGCGGCCCGAGTCGACTGGTCATCAAGGCCAGTGGGATCAGCCCCAGAGCGAGGATGCAGACCGCCACCAGTCGGCAGGCCATGGTCTGCAGACCGCGTGAGGCGAGGACCGTAGTAAACCAGTAGTACTGATCGGTTCGCCACAGTGCAGGCCCTATTGATGCAATCGGAGAACTCCGCAAACCATCAAACATTCACCCACCCCGGATGTGGGCATCCTCGATCCAGTTCAAAACCCCCTCGCACAGCCGAAGGTTACCAGCCAGCAAACATTTGCACAGGGAAAGGAACAGTGTGGGCCTCAGCCGGCGTATTCGGCGACGCCGTCCTCGAGCACCAGACGGGCTTCCGACCCGTCCGGATTCGTCGCCTCGGTGCGGAACACGGCGCGACCGGATTCGACGCGCCAGATCGACGTCGTCAGGGTGTCGCCGGGCAGCACCGGCGACGTGAAGCGGGCCGAGATCGCCGTGATCTTCGACGCGTCACCACCGCCGAGGTCGGCGACCAGCGCTCGTCCGGCCACTCCGTAGGTGCACAGGCCGTGCAGGATCGGCCGGGGGAATCCGGCCAGCTCGCGGGCGAACCACGGGTCGCTGTGCAGCGGGTTGCGATCCCCGGACAGCCGGTAGATCAGTGCCTGGTCCTCGCGGGTGGGCAGCGCCACCCGGGCGTCGGGGTCACGCTCGGGGATCTCGGGCGCGGCCGGGCGCTGACCCGGCTGCCCTCCGAAGCCGCCCTCCCCGCGGATGACCAGGGTGGTGAGGGTTTCGGCGACGGCCTGACCGCTGTCCGGGTCGCTGCCGGTGGCCTTGAGCATCACCACCGCGTTCTTGCCCTCGCCCTTGTCCTGGATGTCGGCTACCTCGCAGACCACGCTGAGCTTGCCGGCGGGGGGCAGCGGGGCGAACACCCGGATGGCCTGGGATCCGTGTAAGAGCTTGCTGAAGTCGAACGAGCCGATCTTGGTGGCGGCGGCGAACGGCGAGCAGGCGATGACGGCGTAGGTGGGCAGCACCTGCTGCTCGATGTCGTGGCTGTTCTCGGTGGTGAAGGCGAGATCGTCGAGGCCCGCCCCGACGCCGAGTGCGTACAGCAGCGTGTCGCGGTCGGTCCATTCGAAGATCTGGGGCGGGGTCGTGGTGCCGACGGCGTTCGGATCGATGGGCATGGACGCGACACTAGCCTGCCCGAATTCGCGCGTTGGTACTGCGACGCCGATCAGCTGGGCAGCTTTATTGCCGACGTATACATCTCCACGATCGGACGGTACAAGTCGACGTTGTCGAGCTCGCTCCCCAGGACAACGGCGTCGCTGGTGGCAACCAAGGTCTGGGCGAACGTCAAAGGGGAGATGAGCAACGTCGCGCCCAATCGTTCCAAACCTTCGACGATGAAGTTCGCGAGCGCCTCCACGACTTCGGATCGCTTGGCCGCGATCCGCTTCCGTGCATCCGGATTGCGCAGCAAGTAGAGCGTGAACTCCATCCCCAGGGCGGCATGTTCGGCGCCGCGATCGCGGCTGAGCTGTCGCCAGCGGTGGGCGATCTCGTCGAGCTCACGCTCGCCGACGGCAGTGGATTCCGACATCACTTCGGCGAAGTTGTCGAAGTACCGGCGCCAGTAGCGGTTGCTGACCGCGAGGAACAGGTCCTCCTTGGCCGTGAAGTGCTTGTAGATCGCACCTTTCGTATACCCGGCAGCCCCGGCGATGTCGTCGAGAGTGGCTGATGTGAAGCCCTTTTCGGCAAAGACCTCCTCGGCGGCATCCAGCAGTACCGAGCGTGTGTGCTCGAGTCTGCGTTCTCGCGTCCAGCGCTCCACCATGAGAACATTCTGCCACAGAATCTGAGTGCCCTATTGGACTCTCAGATACTGTATAGTATATTCGCATCCGATGCCATGCCTTCGAGCCGCCAGCTCCTTCGATCGCCAAGGGGATAACGATCATGAGTGATCCGTCCAGGAAACCCGCCGTCACCGAATCGATCAGCGGGACCGCCGGCCTCGAAAAGCAAGGGCCGTCGTCGTCGAGCGCGTACAAGGTCTGGGCGACCATCGGCGCCATATTCTTGGCGTTGACCCTGTATCTGCTCACCCGGTGGGTCACCGGCCCCTATTTCGAGCAGGTGCAAGGAGGCCCGACCGAGCCACCGCTCTACATGAAGATCCCGCTGATTGCCAACGCCGTCGTGCTCTGGGTGGGCCTTCCATTTGCACTGTGGTTCTTCATCATCCGGCCCTGGGTGCGGGAGAGGCGCATCACGCTCGACGGCATGCTGCTGGTGTCGATGGGCCTGATGATGTTCCAGGATCCGATGCTGAACTATCACAGCACGTGGTGCACGTACAACGCATGGCTGTTCAACCAGGGTTCGTGGGCACCGTACTTCCCGGGCTGGGCGGCTCACGAGGAACCGGGCCATACCGTGCCCGAACCGCTGCTGACCAATATCCCCGGTTATGCGTACGGCGTGCTGCTGCTCACCATCGTCGGGTGTCTGATCATGCGCAAGATCAAGAACCGCTGGCCCGGTATCAGCAACCTGCGGCTGATCCTGGTCACCTACGCGATCGCGATCGTCTTCGATTTCATCATGGAGGGCCTCATCCTCCTGCCGATCGGCTTCTACTCCTACCCCGGCGCCATCCAAGAACTGTCGATCAACGCCGGCACCTACTACCAGTACCCCATCTACGAAGGGTTCATGTGGGGCGGTGTTCAGGCAGCGCTGTGCTGCCTGCGGTTCTTCACCGATGACCGGGGCCGGACGGTGGTCGAGCGCGGACTGGACGGCGTCCGAGGCGGATTCGTCAAACAACAGTTCGTCCGGTTCCTGGCGATCTTCGGTGGTGTGAGCGCCTGCTTCTTCATCTTCTACAACATTCCTGCGACCTGGCTCGGCACACAGGCCGACCCGTGGCCGGAAGATGTGCAGAAGCGCTCCTACTTCAACCCCGGAATCTGCGGCGAGGGCACCGACCGCCCGTGCCCGAATCCTGATCTCCCGCGTCCGACCAAGCACTCGGGGTACATCAACCACGAAGGGGAACTCGTTCTGCCTGAGGGCGTGACGATCCCACCCGTGGTGCCGATACAGGTGGGCGAGCAACGATGACGGTCAGTGAATTTCGGCCGGCCGCCGAATCGGGTATGCCGCAGCCGTTCTACCGTGCCGTCGGCGGGGAGATCGACGTCTTCCGGGCGGCGGCCCGCCGCGGATCGCCGGTCCTCCTCAAAGGACCCACCGGCTGCGGCAAGACCCGTTTCGTCGAGGCGATGGCACACGAACTCGGTCGCGAGCTCATCACCGTCGCCGGCCATGAGGACATGACCTCGGCCGACCTGGTCGGGCGTTTCCTCCTCAAGGGTGGCGAAACCGTATGGGCGGACGGCCCGTTGACCAGGGCAGTGCGCGAGGGTGCCATCTGTTATCTCGACGAGATCGTCGAGGCGCGCCAGGACACGACCGTGGTCATCCACCCGCTCGCCGACCACCGTCGCGAACTGCCCATCGATCGGCTGGGCACAACCTTGTCCGCAGCGCCGGGCTTTCAGCTCGTGATCTCCTACAACCCGGGATACCAGAGCATCTTGAAAAGCCTCAAAGACTCGACCCGCCAACGCTTCGTCGCAATCAGCCTGGATTTCCCGAGCGCTGACATCGAGTCCGAGGTGGTGGCCCGCGAGGCAGGCATCGACGAAGTCACCGCCGGGTCGCTGGTGACCCTCGGGAACGCCATCCGGAACCTGGACAGCTCGGCGCTGAACGAGGTCGCCTCGACCCGCATGCTGATCCTCGCCGGCGGCCTCGCCGCCGAAGGGCTGACCTTGCGCGCCGCAGTCCAGTCGGCCGTCGTGGAGATATTGTCCGACGATCCCGATGTGGTCCGGGGCCTCGGCGAACTCGCCGACGCCGTCCTGCCCCGGCGGTGAGCACCGAACACGGCGAACCGCAGCGTTTCCGGTTCCTGGCCCAGTTCCTGGCCGGGCGGCCCGTCGATGTCGCCGTGGCCGCTGCGGGCGAGCTCGCCTACACCGATGGGCAGGTCGTCTTCGTCTCAGCGGGTGCTGATCCGGATGCGCAGCGTCGCGAAGTGTTGGTCCAGAGTGCACTCCTCGGAGCTGGAAGCCTCGACGGTCAGTACACCAAGCGGCTGCGGGCGCGGCCCCCGCTCGCGCGCCGCTACTTGACGCTGGAAGGTGACCGCGTCCTGGCCGAACTCGCGCGACACGTTCCGTTGGCGGCAGTCGTCGCGCCCGGCTCCACGCCACGGTCGGTCAGGGCGGAGGAATCGCTGCAGTTGGCTTCGAGCAGAACGAAGCTCGAGCCCCCACCACCCTGGTACGGGACGATCAAGCCGTCGAAACTGATTCGGGCTCAGAGTGTCCCGGGCAAACCGCCGACCGATGCCGACGTCCCGATGAACCTCGAACACACCGACCCGTCCGAGATCGATGAGGACGACGACGATGACGGACCGGCAGAGAAGAGCTGGATCCTGAAGTTGTTCGAAGCACCCATCGGCATGCAGGCGCCGGGCGATTTCCTTCGCAAGATGTTCGGAACCTCTCGTTCCTCCGACAGCGAGGGCGCCGGAGGCGAGATGGGAGTCGGCTCGATGCGGCGGGCGTCGCAGCCCGGCGCGAACGCACGACCGGTACCGACCCCGATCCGGTTCACCGGCGCCGACACGCCCGGTGCCGCCATCGCGGTCAGCGGGGCGCTCTATCCCGAATGGGATGTGTTCGGTGACCGGTACCGGGAGGACTGGTGCCGTGTCATCGATTTCCCCGTCACCGCAGCGGTGGACGTCGCGGCCGCAGGTGTCGTCCGCGACGCCGTGCTACGGCGCCGTCTGGCACGGGTCGGCCTCGGTCCGAAGATGTTGCGTGCCCGAGCCGATGGCGACGACGTGGACACCGAGGCTCTGATCAATCTGTTCGTCGATGTGCGCTCGGGCTATTCACCCCCGGAGCACGTGTACACCGAGCGCCGTAAACTCGCCCGCAATCTCGGTGTGCTCATCCTCGTCGATACCTCGGGATCGGGAACCGATGCCGATTCCGACGGACTCGCCGTTCACGAACACCAACGCCGCGCGGCTGCCACACTCGCCGCCACGCTCGAAGAGCTCGGCGACCGCGTCGCGGTGTACGGATTCCGCTCACAGGGCCGACGTGCGGTGCACCTCCCGGTGATCAAGACCTTCGAGGAGCGGTTCGGCGCGGCTGGCCGAGCCCGCCTCAGCCAGCTGCATCCGTCGGGCTACACCCGGCTGGGGGCAGGCATCCGCGGCGCCGGCGCGATCCTCAAAACGCAAGCGGGGACCCCCCATCGTCTGCTGCTCGTGCTGTCCGACGGCTTTCCCTACGACGACGGATACGAGGGCAGATACGCCGAAGCCGATTCCCGCAGGGCGCTCGAGGAGTTGCGCGTAGACGGGGTCGGTTGTCTGTGCATGTCGATCGGCGCTGCCACCGAGGCCGACGCCCTCGAGCGGGTCTTCGGCTCGGCCAGCCACGCCAGCGCCGCGACACTGGCCGAACTGTCGCCCAGGATGGACGAGCTGTTCCTGTCGTCGCTGCGGGAACTTGCCGCTCCCCGGCGGTGACGCAGACGATCAGCTCCGCCGCGCACACTCCTACATCGGCGCCTACATGCCGCTGCAGAACTACCGAAACTCCCGGCTCCGACAGATTGACGCGCGCCCTCGTCGGTATGGGCACCGCCGAACAAGCCGCCCGCGTCCATCACCGCACACCTCAACACCGGTGCCGACCAAGTCGTCGTCCAGATACTCGGCGACGACCTCACGTCCGACCCGCGACCGGCACTGCGCGAACTGGCCACCGCGATGCAACTCTAAGTCGGCGCCGGGTGATCCTCCGGCACACATATCGTGCCAACGATCTTGTCGGCGAACGTCTGCCGCCGCGAATCCCACAGCGGCCACAAGAAACCGATGTAGAGAAATAGGTCGACGAAGAAGTGGACGAACAGGCACGCTATGGACTGTGTGATTCCGGTTGGCTGCCAGGTCTTTTCGCTGACGACCTTGAACTTCAGCAACGACTTGCCGACGCTCGAACCCGTCTTGCCCTGTCGGTAGCCCCAGTTCCACAGGCAGAAGGCCAGCCCCAGGGCATACGACGCCAGCGCGGCGAGCAGGGCGAGCGTGGGTCTGGGTACCAACCGGGCGGTGGGAGTGATCCATTTGCCATGTCAGATTGACTCGCAGCCTCGGCGAAAATAACCGACCTACAGTGTTGACGTTTGCCCAGCAGCAGGTGAACATGTGTCGCATGCGCTATGTCGTTACCGGCGGTACCGGGTTTATCGGGCGTCGACTCGTGGACCGAATCCTCGCACTTCCCGGCAGCACGGCGGTCCACGTGCTGGTCCGGCGCGAGTCGCTCGGCAGGTTCGAACGGCTCGCGCAGCGCTGGGATGACCGGGTGCAACCACTCGTCGGTGACCTGACGGCGCCGGATCTCGGACTCACCGATGCCGCGCTCGCCGACCTCGGCCGCGTCGATCATGTCCTGCACTGCGCGGCGGTCTACGACATCGCCGCCCCCGAGGATCACCAGCGTGCCGCCAACGTCGACGGCACCCGGGCGGTCATCACCCTCACCCGGCGACTGGACGCGACGCTGCACCACGTCTCGTCGATCGCGGTCGCCGGGAACCATCGCGGCGTATTCACCGAAGACGACTTCGATGTCGCGCAGGAACTCCCGACGCCGTATCACCAGACCAAGTTCGAAGCGGAGTTACTGGTGCGGTCGACGACCGGGCTCAGGTACCGGATCTACCGTCCGGCGGTGGTCGTCGGCGACTCCCGGACCGGGGAGATGGACAAGATCGACGGTCCCTATTACTTCTTCGGGATTTTGTCCGCACTCACAGCGCTTCCCAAGTTCACGCCTCTGGTGCTGCCCGACACCGGTCGCACGAACATCGTGCCGGTGGATTTTGTGGTCGACGCGATCGCCGCGCTGATGCATGCCGAGGGCCGCGACGGTCAGACGTTCCATCTGACCGCACCGAAGTCGATCGGGTTGCGGGGCATCTATCGCGGGCTGGCCCCGGCGGCCGGCCTGCCGCCCCTGGGGGGGTCGTTGCCGCGGGCGGCCGCGGCGCCGTTCCTGCAGG
>NZ_JBAUJR010000077.1:0-6236 GCF_049683935.1 Mycobacterium sp.
GCGTCAGGCAGGGCGGGGCCCCGCGCGCCGCGGTAGCCGTCGATGAATGCCGCCCAGTCGTCGTCGGGGATCAGGCCGGCGGCCCAGAATCCGGCCGGCCTTGCCAGATCCCACACCGGGTCGCCGACACCGACATCGTCGACGTCGATCAGCACCCAGGGTGCGCCCGAGGTGAGCCGGCCGAGCTGCCCGAGATGCCAGTCTCCGTGGACCAGCGCCAACGGGCGACCGGGTGAGCCCGCCCGCCAGACGACTTCGGGAAGCGCGGCGGCGGCCCGCTTCACGGATCCGGGTGATTTGCGGACGTAGTCGACGGCTCGCCGGAGCCGCTGCGGCCAGCCGTGCACCGGGGCCGGGCCGAGCACCGGTTCGTGGTGGAGCGCGGCGAGCAGTGTCCCCGCCTGAGCCCAGGGTAGGCAATCCGATTCGGCGGCAACGGTTTCCACAACAGGCCAACTCGTCCGCCAGCGAGGCCCGACGGCTTCGGGAACGACTGAGATCGGGGTCAGCAAGGCCGCGGATTCCGTGGCGATGCGCAGTCGCTCCCGAAGTGCGCGCGGATCCGTTCCCACTCGGTGCACCTTCTGCACGACGTCGCCGTCGACAGCAATCTCCGCGCCGGACCGAGTCAGCACAACGCCAACGTTAATGGACCTCAGCTCGTTAAACTGGGTGCAGCAGGAGGTCACCCATGCGGCGTCGGAATCGCGCTTCCAAGCTGGACGATTTCGAACTGGGCGCTGCTGCCTGGCAGGCAACGCCCCGAGACGCCGATGCCGCAGTTTCTCACTGGGAACGTGCCGCCGATAGCGGCGGCGATACCCGCGCGATGACCGCGTTGGGACTGGCGTATTCAGTAGAGCTCCAACCGAGGGACGTGGACAAAGCGCGCTACTGGTTTGAGCGTGCCGCCGGAACAGGTGATGTCAACGCCTGCTACCAACTCGGCGTCCTTGCGGTGACCTCTGACCCGCCAGACCACAAGAGCGCCCAGGAATGGTGGCAGCTCGCCGCCGACGCCGGACACGTCTATTCGATGGGTTGTCTCGGCGACCTCTACGCCGAGATAGCGCCGCAGGACCCGGAGTTGTCCCGACGATGGTGGGAGCGTGCTGCCGAAGGCGGGTTGGCCGATGCCATGTATCGGCTCGGAGTACTTGCCATGACCGAGGATCCGGAGGGCGACCTCCGCGTCACCATGGAATGGTACGAACAAGCCGCGCAGGCCGGGAACGCCGAAGCCATGTTTGCGCTCGGCACCATGTACGAGGGTGTTGTCGAACCGCGGGATCTCGAGGCGGCGAAGCACTGGCTGCGGCGCGCACGAAACGCCGGGCACAGCGGCGCCCAGCGGAGCCTCGACGCGCTGACCGAGGTGTGGACGGTGCCATCAGGATGGGGCCGTTGCCCACCGAACGAGGAACAGATCAGCGCGATGGCCCAATGGATCGACCGTCACAGTGACGCCGTCGACGAACTACTCGAAGGCGTGGAACCCACAATGGAAGGGTTCATGGACGCGCTCATGAGCAGGAACATGAACGCCCTACGCGCTGCGTGCGATCAGGTTGGCCTTCACTACACCCGGCGCCTCGCCGGCTGGGTACCGACGCCGGACCCCGACCTCACCGAGGCGGTCCGATTGCTGACCTGCGCCGCCGACAAGCTGCGCCAGCTGGGCACAGCATTGCCCGCCCATCCCACGAAGCGTGACGTTGATCCGATACAGGGTGGCATGGGCGATATCGCCGCGCATCTCGAGCGCGCGGTCGACATCTACGTACGTGACTGCGAGATCGTGGAGTCCTCCGCCAGTTGATATTTCAGCGTCGCGGCGGCGCCGTCCGCACGGCTGCGTTGATGCGGTTCCAAGCGTTGATGGTGACCGCCATTGTGATCACCTGCCCCAGTTCTCGGTCCGAGAACACCGCGGCGGCCTGCGCGTAGACCTCGTCGGAGACGCCTCCGTTGCCGAGTTCGGTGATGGCCTCGGTCAGCGCCAACGCGGCGCGCTCCCGCTCGCTGAACAGGTCACCCGCCTCTGCCCAGCCCGCGAGTACATCCAGCTTCTGCTCGCTGACGCCATGCGTACGGGCGTCGCGGGTGTGCATGTCGAGGCAGAAGGCGCAGTGGTTGATCTGCGAGGCGCGGATCTTGATCAACTCCCCGAGCTCGGGGTCGACGTCTTTGGCCGCGGCGGTCGACAACGTCATCATCGCGTCGTACAGCTCGGGGGAAGCCTTGTAGATCTTGAGGCGGTCCTGGGTGGCGAGTGTCTGGGTCATGTTCTCCACGCTAATCCCGAATAGCCCACGGTGATGGTTCAATTCAGGGATGGTTTCATGGGCCAATTCGAGCGGTCGGGATCTGCACGTCGATCTGGGTCGATCGCTCGTTCCGGGCGCTCGAGGCGCCAAGGACGCGCTGATCGCGGGACTGCGCGACGCCGCCCGATCCGGCCGACTCGCGCCGGGCACGATGCTGCCACCATCCCGCTCCCTGGCAGCCGATCTGGGCGTGGCCCGCAATACCGTCGCCGACGCCTACGCCGAGCTCGTGGCCGAAGGATGGCTGGGATCTCGCCAGGGGGCGGGCACCTGGGTTGTCGGCACCGCCTATCGGTCCGAACCACCACGTCCCCGCGGCGTGCGCGTCACCCCCGTGCACAACCTGATGCCCGGCTCGCCGGACGTCTCGGAGTTCCCCCGCAGCGACTGGGTGGCGTGCACGCGCCGAGCGCTGGGCAACGCACCTCACGAAGCGCTGCGGATGGGTGATCCACGCGGTCGACCGGAGTTGCGCCAAGCGCTCGCCGAGTACCTGGCGCGGGCGAGGGGCGTGCGCACGTCGGCGGATTCGATCGTCATCTGCGCGGGTGTGCGCCAGGGTGTGGAGTTGCTGGTACGTGCGGTGGGTGGACCGATCGCGGTGGAGGCGTACGGACTCCACCTGTTCCGCGACGCCATCGCGGCGTCTGGGGTCACAACGGTACCCATCGGCGTGGACGACAACGGCGCACTGGTCGCCGAACTCGACGATATCGATGTGTCGGCAGTGCTGTTGACGCCGGCCCACCACAACCCACTGGGGATGCCGCTTCATTCGTCACGGCGCACCGCGGTCGTCGAATGGGCCTGCAGAACGGGCGGTTTCATTTTTGATGACGACTACGACGGCGAATTCCGCTACGACCGTCAACCGATCGGTGCGCTTCAGGCATTGAACCCCGAGAGGGTCGTGTATCTGGGTTCGACGAGTAAGAGCCTGTCGCAGGCACTGCGCCTGGGCTGGATGGTGTTGCCCGAGGGCTTGATCGATCCCGTCGTCGAAGCAGCCGGTGGACAACAGTTCTCCGTCAGCGCGATCGAACAGCTCACCCTCGCCGAGTTCATCTCCGGTGGCTATTACGACCGGCACATCCGGCGGATGCGGACGCGGTATCGGCGACGCAGGGATACGCTGACCTCCGCGCTGTCCGCATTCGACGTCGGCGTCGGTGGGCTCGCCGCAGGAGTCAACGCGCTGGTGACGCTGCCCGACGGCGCCGAGCCGGAGGTCATCCGACGTGCCGGTCAGGCAGGCATTGCATTACAAGGACTTTCGCTCATGCGGCATCCGGACGCGGGTGTCGACGTGCCTGATACCGACGGCCTGATCATCGGCTTCGCCGCGCCCGCCGAGCACGCCTTTGTGCCCGCTGTTTCTGCGTTATGCGAGGTCCTGCGTGCCAGCGGGTTGTAGCGTTCATCCATGACCGCTCCGCGCCGACCGATGAGCATCTACGAGCGAACGCTCGAGAAGTTCGCGAGAACGTCGGCCGGGTACTGGTTTGTCAGAAATGTGGCGCCGCGGGTCGATCCGCCTCTGCTGCGGATCACCGGCGGCCGGGTCAGCACCGTCTATCCCGCGCCGGTGATGCTGCTGACGACGACGGGCGCGAAGTCCGGACTACCTCGGACCCTGCCACTGCTGTATCTGGTCGACGACGATTCGCTGATCCTGATCGCGTCGAACTACGGAAGGCCGGGCCATCCTGCGTGGTACCGCAATCTCAGAGCCCACCCGACCGTCGAGGTACTCGCCGGGAACCACAGCGGCACCTACACCGCATCAGAGATCACCGATCGCGCCCAGCGCGAGGATGCCTGGACGAAGGCACTCGATCAATACGCCGGGTACGGGGATTACGAGGCGCGGGCCGGCGCGCGCACGATTCCACTGGTCCGACTTCGGCGATCGCGATGACAACGTTCGAGATGACAAAAGGGGCACCTCCTGCGAGGAGGTGCCCCTTTTGATGGGGGTTAGTTGACGTCGACGAAGTAGACGTGGCCGGTGGTCTCGAGGACGCGGTCGTCGCCCTGGGCGTCCCAGACGTACTCGTTGATTGCCGGGCCCTGGCGCACCGAGGTGATGCCGGCTTCGGAGAGCGGGGCGGAGCCCTGGCGGTTGACAACCACGCGGTTGCCGTCGGCCTCCAGTGAGCTGATGGTGTCGCTCGCGGAGCCTCCGGCGGGGGCGGCCTTCGGGGGCCAGGGGCCGGCGGCAGCGGGGCTTGCCAGCCCGATGAACGCGGTGGCGAATCCTGCGAGCACGGCGGTGGTGGCGGTGACGATGGTGGTGTTCTTCATTGTTCTGCTCTTCCCTATGTGTCGGGTCGGAGCCGTGGAGCGAGTCACGCGGTTTCGACTTCTTATGGTGATCTTGTTGGTTCTGATGGCTTAAACCGGCAGGTCAGGGGTTTCATTCCACTGGCAGAAATTGAACGACCGATGGCAGAAACGTGCCCACCGGAGTGCTCTGGCATGTCAGTGGAGCTAGCTAATATCGAACGTCTGTGCGACTCCTCACCTTTTAGTGGGTAGTTTTGGGCTGATTCCGCCGAGCATGAGGTAGATCATCGAGGTCAGGGATTCGGCGGAGTGGTGGCCGTAGCCACGGGCGTTGATGAGTCTGATCTTGGCGTTGATGCCTTCGATGAGTGCGTTGGTGATGCCGAGTTGGATGGTGTTGATGATGCCGTCGAAGTGGTGTTCGAGGCGGCGGGCGAGGAGTTGGAACGGCCGGACTCCGCTGTTGCGGGCACGGTTAATCCAGCGACGTAGCTGTCGTGGGGATCGGGCGGGATGGGCGGTTCGGAAGAGCTCGCGCAGTTGTTCTTTGAGCCGCCATGCGGTCCCGATGTCGTGGTTCTGGGTGGTGATCGTCGCGACCAGCTGGTGACGTGCGGGGTTGAGGCGTTCAGCGCCGGTGCGCAGTGCCGTGCGTGCTCGTCGCCATTGCCCGGAGGACATGTCGAAGTCGGCGCGGTTGGTGGCTATTGCTGCGGAGAACACCTCATCGAGTGCCCGGTTGGTCCATTGCATGACGTGAAAGGTGTCGTAGCAGATGGCTGCGTCGGGCAGTGCGGTTTCGGTGGCGGCCCGAAACGCCGTTGATCCGTCCATCGAGACCGCATCGACGTCGCCGCGTTGATCGGGTGTGAGCGTGTTGTAAAAGGCGGCAAGGGAATCCACGCCTCTGCCGGGACGCACGTCGATCACTGTGCCGGTGGCGTGATCGCCGATGATGGTCAGATATTTGTGGGGGTGGCGGTAGCAGATCTCGTCGACGCCGATCCGGTAGATCTGGTCCAGGCGCCGCTGGTCGAGCAGTTCGTCGACGGTGCGGTTGATGATCGCGGTCACCGTTTCCCAGGCGCAGCGCAGCAACGTGGCCACCGTGGTGCGGTCGGTGCGGGCGGCCAGCCACAGCACGGTGTCCTCGAAGTCGCGGGTGTGCCGCGCTGCGGGCCGGCTCCAGGGCACGTGTTCGGTGCGGACCCCGCAGTCGGGGCAGTTCAACCGGCGAATCTCGTAGACCAGCCACAAACGATGCGTGACGAGGTCCATATGTCGCCAGCGGCGCCGACGCCGGTCGTAGGCCCCTTGGACGCGGTTGCCGCAGGGGCACTGCAATCTGCGGGCTGTGACGCGGACGGTGAGCTCGACGTCTCGCTCACCGATCACGACATCGGTGACCCTGGCTCCAGGAATCTGCAACAGACGGTTAAATGCAGTATTGACGCGCACGCGGATCGATCCTCGAGGTTGCGGTTGGTGTGGTAACCCCGAAATCTAGAGGCCCACCGCGTGCGCGTCCCTCACCTCATCACGGACACGCCGAACACCGCACTCTCACACCAAAAACCACCGCTGAACAGCGGAAAAGCACCCACGAAAACCCGTGGAGCGCCA
>NZ_JBAUJR010000078.1:0-3882 GCF_049683935.1 Mycobacterium sp.
GGGTGGTGCTGACCAGCAGTGGCTGGATTCCCGCCGCGCGGCGACGCAACGTCGTGCTGGCCGGGGCGGCGTCGGGACTGCTGGGCACGGCGACGGCGATCGGCGGTCCGCCGATGGCGCTGGTGTGGCAACGCAACAGCGGAGCGGAGTTGCGCGGCACGATGAGCGGCTTCTTCCTGATCGGTTCGCTGCTGTCGCTGGCCGCGCTGGCAGCGACCGGCGCCGTCACCAGGCACACGCTCTGGGGGTTCGCGGTCCTGTTCCCCGCGGCCATTGTGGGCTACCTGCTCTCACACCTGCTGAACAGGCATCTGAACCCGACTCGGCTGCGCTGGCTCGCCATCACGGTCTCCGCGGCGGGGGCGATCATGCTCATCGGCCGCGAACTGCTGGCGATGTGAGGAGCGGACGGTGACCGAAGACGTCTCGGTGCGCAAGGTCAAGTCGGCGGTTCGCACGGTCGAACTGCTCGAATACCTGGCCGCCCGCCACGACGATCCGGCGAGGTTGCGGGAGATCAGCGACGCGCTCGGGATGCCGCGCAGCAGCGCCCACGCGTTGTTGCGCACCCTGGTGTGTCAGGGTTGGGTGCGGTCGGACAACTCCGGCACCCTCTACGGCATCGGTATCCGCGCTCTGCTGGTCGGTACCAGCTATCTCGACAGCGACCCGTATCTGCCGCTGATCACACCGTTCCTCGAAGACCTGCGCACCGAACTCGACGAGACGTTCCATCTCGGCCGACTCGACGGCACCGACATCGTGTACCTGGCGACCCGCGAGTCCAAACAGTATGTGCGCAGCTCGAATCGAGTCGGCCGCAGGCTCCCCGCATACGCCACCTCGCTGGGCAAGGCGCTGCTGGCCGAGCGCTTCGGGATCGACCGCGACGAGCACGTCCCGGCCGCGCTGAAAAGCCTGACGCCCAAAACGATCACCGATCGCGACGCACTCGACCACGCGCTCGACGACGTCCGGGTGCGGGGCTACGCCACCGACGACGAGGAGAACACCATCGGGTTGCGGTGTTTCGCGGTGCCGCTGCGCTACTGCAGGCCGGTCCAGGACGCGATCAGCGCCTCTGTTCCTGTCGACCGACTCACACCCGAGCGCGAACGCGCCATCGTCGACGCGCTACGAGCCATGGGAGACAAAGTGTCTCGCGTGGTCCGTCCCCTGGCCGATGGCGACAGATGGTTCGCGTCGTGACCACCAGCAGAACCGGAGGAAAGCCATGAGCTCGAGAACCCCCGTCGTCACCGACGTCACCGTCGTGCCGATCGCCGGCCGTGACAGCATGCTGCTGAACCTGTCCGGCGCCCACGGCCCGTTCTTCACCCGGAACCTGGTGATCATCCACGACTCCGCCGGCAACGCCGGGGTCGGCGAGGTCCCCGGTGGCGAGCCGATCCGGCGCACCCTGGAGGACGCCCGCGCGCTGCTCACCGGCCGCGGAATCGGTGACTACCACGCCATGCTGGCCGACATGCGCCGCGAGTTCGCCGGCCGCGACGCCGGCGGCCGCGGTGCCCAGACCTTCGATCTGCGGATCGCCGTACATGCCGTCACCGCAGTGGAATCCGCGCTTCTGGATCTGCTCGGCCAGCATCTCGAGGTGCCGGTGGCGGCACTGCTCGGCGACGGCCGCCAGCGTTCGCGGGTGCAGGCCCTCGGCTACCTGTTCTTCGTCGGCGACCGCACCAAGACCGACCTCGCCTATCAGTCCCCCGCCGACGAGGAAGCCGGGGCCGACGAGTGGCTGCGGGTACGCCACGAGGAGGCACTGACACCCGAGGCGGTGGTTCGCCTCGCCGAAGCGGCCCGCGACCGCTACGGCTTCCGCGATTTCAAACTCAAAGGCGGAGTGCTGCCCGCAGCCGACGAGGCGAAGGCCGTCATCGCGCTGGCCGACCGCTTCCCGGACGCCCGGATCACGTTGGATCCCAACGGCGGCTGGCTCTTGTCCGATGCCATCACGACCTGCCGCGAGCTACGCGACGTCCTGGCCTATGCCGAGGATCCGGTCGGACCCGAGGGCGGGTTCTCCGGGCGAGAGGTGATGGCGGAGTTCAAACGCGCCACCGGACTGCCGACGGCGACGAACATGATCGCCACCGACTGGCGGGAGATGGGGCACGCGATCCGCTGCGGCGCGGTGGACATCCCGTTGGCCGACCCGCATTTCTGGACGATGGCCGGTTCCGTGCGCGTCGCCCAGCTCTGCGACGCCTGGGGCCTGACGTGGGGGTCGCACTCCAACAACCACTTCGACGTCTCGCTGGCGATGTTCACCCACGTGGCGGCGGCGGCGCCCGGCGACATCACCGCCATCGACACCCACTGGATCTGGCAGGACGGCCAGCAGATCACCACGGCGCCCTATCAGATAGTCGACGGCTACCTCACCGTGCCCGATGCGCCCGGCCTCGGCGTGGCGCTCGACGAAGCCGCCGTCGCCGCGGCAAACGACCTGTACCATAGCGAAGGATTGGGCGGTCGTGACGACGCCGTGGCCATGCAGTACCTGATTCCGGGTTGGACGTTCGACAGTAAACGGCCTGCCCTGCAACGAGGTTGAGATGCTGATCGTCGTCGCCGACTCCAATGTGGTGCCCCACCGCGAACGGTTCGAGGCGATCGTGCCTGCCGGTGCGGACATCCGCTGGCGCATCGGCGGCGTGCCCACCGCGGATCTGCGCGACGCCGAGGTGTTCGTCGGCAGCAGGTTCGACGCCGAGATGGCACGCACCGCCGAGAAGCTGCGGCTCATCCACGTCGCCGGCGCCGGAACCGACAAGATCGATTTCGGTTCGCTGCCACCGGATGTGCTGGTGGCGAACACGTTCCATCACGGGCGGTCGATCGCCGAATACGTCGTCGCATCGGCGGTGATGCTGCGCCGCGGATTCCTGATGCAAGACCGCTTGCTCCGCGACAACGTCTGGGCGTCACCGGTCTACGACAGTGGCATTCCACAGCCGCCGCTGTTCGGTGATGCGCACATCGGCTTCGTCGGCTTCGGCCAGATCGGGCTGCGCAGCTGGAATCTGCTGCGCACCTTCGGATGTACCGCCGCAGCGGTGACAGGATCCGGCCAGGTCTCCGGCGACACCGGCCTGCGGTGGGCCGGTGACACCTCGGACCTGGACCGGCTGCTGCGTGAATGTGATGTGGCCGTGGTGTCGGCGCCGCTGAACAGTCACACCGAGGGCATGATCGGCGCGTCGCAGCTCAGAGAACTCGGCCCCGAGGGTGTGCTGATCAACGTCGGTCGCGGGCCCCTGGTCCAGGAGCAGGCGCTGTACGACGCTTTGGCGAACGGGGTGATCAAGGGAGCGGCCATCGACGTTTGGTACCACTACCCGACGGGCGGCGGCGTCTGCGCGCCAAGCGATCTGCCGTTCGCGCAGCTACCGAACGTGCTGATGACCCCGCACTCGTCGGGAGTCACCAGCGACACGTTCACCGGGCGCGTCGACGAAGTCGCGGCCAACATCTCACGTCTGCAGCGCGGCGAACCGCTGCGCAATCTCGTCGCCCCCTGACGTCCGCCGGAACGCGATGGGTGCGCGGGCGCTGGGGCGCTCAGCCGTAGGGGTTCGGCTCGTGGAAGCGGTTGATGATCGGGATCCGCTCGATGATCCGATCACGCAACCGGGGTTCCTGATACTGCGGCACCGTGTTGGGGACCTGAGCGGGCGGCGGTAGCACCGGAGGCACATACGCGGGTGCAGGCGCCGGGGCCGGCGGCAGATAGTTCGGCGGTGGCACGGGCGGGACGTAAGCCGGGGCGGGCGGAATGTAGGCGGGCGGCGGGGCGATCGGTTCCTGGTACACCGGCGGCGGTGCCACCGGGGCTGCGGGCGGGTCGATTCTCGGCGC
>NZ_JBAUJR010000079.1:0-19433 GCF_049683935.1 Mycobacterium sp.
GGGTGGAGCGGTGGGCGATGACCTTGAGGCCGTCGGCGAGGCTGAGTGCTCCGCAGACGACGGCGGCGGTGACCTCGCCCATGGAGTGGCCGATCACGGCGTCGGGATGCACGCCGTAGGAGCGCCACAGTTCGGTCAGGGCCAGCTGCAGGCCCATCAGGACCGGTTGGACTTGGGCGTCGCCGCTGATCGGTTCGCCGCCGGCGATGATGTCGTAGAGCGAGAACCCGACCTGCTCGACGAACACCGGCTCGATCTCGGCCAGCGCCTGGACGAATGCGGACTCGTCGGCCAGCAGTTGGCGGGCCATCCCGGCCCACTGCGACCCCTGCCCGGAGTAGACGAACACGACGCCCCGCTTGCAGGACCCGACATGGGCAGCGACGACGCCCGGCGCGGACTGGCCGGCGGCGAGGGCCTGCAGTCCGGCGATGGCCTGCGCCTTGTCCCGGGCGGCGACCGTCGCGAATTTGGTGTGCTGGGAGCGGTGGTGGTTGAGAGTGTGTGCCACCTCCGACAGCGACGTCGGCGACCCTTCCGGACCGGCCATCCAGTCCGCGAGCATTCCGGCCTGCGAGGCGATGCGCTCGGGCGTCTTGCCGGACACCACCAGCGTGGTCACCGCGGGCTGGGCGGCCTCGACCGGTGCAGGCGCGCTGAAGGGCGCCTGCTCGATCACCACGTGGGCGTTGGTGCCGCCGAACCCGAACGACGACACTCCGGCTCGCCTGGGGCGCCCGACGTCGGCCCAGTCGGTGGGTTGATCGATGACCTTCAGTCGCAGGTTGTCGAATGGGATGTGCGGGTTCGGCTTCTCGTAGCCGAGGTTGGCAGGGATCGTGTTGTGCTGCATCGCCAGCACGGCTTTGGCGAAGCCGGCGATGCCAGCGGCGGCTTCCAGGTGCCCGAGATTGGACTTGACCGCGCCGATGAGCAGCGGCGCATCAGCGGCGCGTCCCCTACCCAGGACGGTCCCCAAGGCACGTGCCTCGATCGGATCGCCCAGCAGCGTTCCGGTGCCGTGGGTTTCGACGTAGTCGACCTCGCGCGGCTCGATGCCCGCGTTCGCGTACGCGGACCGCAGCACCGCCATCTGGGCGGCCGGGTTGGGCGCCATCAGACCGTTGGAGCGGCCGTCCTGGTTGACCGCCGACCCACGTATCACCGCCAGGATCCGGTCGCCGTCGCGTTGGGCATCCGACAGTCGCTTCAGCACGGTCACGCCGCAGCCCTCACCGCGGACGAAGCCGTCGGCGCTGGCGTCGAAGCTGTGACACTGTCCCGTCTTCGACATCGCTTCGAGTTGGTCGAAGCTGCGCGTCACGGCAGGTGAGAGGAGCAGGTTCACCCCGGCGGCCAGCGCGAGATCGGAATCGCCGGCCCGCAGGCTCTGGCAGGCCAGGTGGATGGTCACCAACGACGACGAGCAGGCCGTGTCGATGGTCACCGACGGGCCGCGCAGATCGAAGTAGTACGACACCCGGTTGGCGATGATGGACAGCGCGCCACCGGTGCCGGACCAGGAGTCGACGTCGCCGAGGTCGACCGTCGACAGGTATCCGTACTCCCCGAGGCACGCGCCCGCGAACACCCCGGTCTGGGAATGCCGCAGCGTGTTGGCCTGGATGCCGGCGTTCTCCAGTGCTTCCTGGGTCACCTCGAGCAACAGGCGCTGCTGCGGGTCCATCTTGTCGGCCTCGCTGGGCGAGATCTCGAAGTACTCGGCGTCGAAGGCGTCGATGTCGCGCAGAAACGAACCCCAGCGGGTGGTACCGGCAAGTGCAGCTGCCGCCTCCGGGGAGTCGACCTGGAAGGACTCCCAGCGATCTGCGGGGACCTCGCGCACCGCAGAGCGGCCTTCGGACAGAAAGTCCCAGTACGCGTCCGGCCCCTCGATGTTGCCGTCGAGGTCAGGGCCGCCCGGGAACCTCAAGCCCAAGCCGATCACCGCGATCGCTTCGTCATCGGTGCTGAAGTCGCGGTGGACGACCGCTTCGGCGATCGGCTCGACTTCGCCGCCGGTCAAGAATTTGGCGAGCGCGTTGATCGTCGGGTACTGCCAGAACTCCACCGGCGACACCGTGCGGCCCAGCAACTCGGACAGCTCACCGGTCAGCACGACCGCATCGCTGGAGCCGACCGCCAGATCGTTGAGCGGTGCGTCGAAATCGATTTCGTCGGGGCTGCAACCGATGTTGGTGACCAGGTAGTCGACCAACCAGTGCCGTAGAGAATCCTCGTCGAAAGCAGAGGTCATGTAGTGACGTCCAAACGGCTGAACTCGTCCTGACGGTAACGATCTACGCAGGCCGAGCGCCGTATCTTGCCGCTGGTGGTGATCGGGATCGATCCGGGTGCGACCAGCACCAGGTCAGACACCCGCACACTGTGGGACTTCTTGATCGCCGAGGTGACCTCGCGCTTGACCGCCCGCAGCGTGTCCAGCGCCTCGGCCTCGGAACTGCCGCGCTTCTTCATCTCGACCACCGCGACCAGCTGCTCGCTGGTCTCGTCGAGGATGGAGATGGCGGCGACTCGGCCACCGGTGATCTCCTGGATGGTGGCCTCGATGTCATCGGGGTAGTGATTGCGGCCGTCGACGATCAGCAGGTCCTTGATGCGGCCGATGATGAACATCTCACCCTCGGACATCACACCGAGGTCACCGGTGCGCAGCCAGGTGTTCTGCGGGGTGCCCGGGGACGGGTCGGCGATCTCGCCGCCGAAGGTGCGTTCGGTCTGCTGCGGGTTACGCCAGTAGCCCATGGCCACCTGGTCGCCGTGCACCCAGATCTCACCGATCTTGCCGTCGGGGTTCTCCAGGCGCGTCTCGGGATCGACGATGCGCACAGTCGAGGACCGTGGGGCGCCGTAGCTCACGAGCTCAGAACCACCCTCGGCGCCGCAACGCTTCGCGTGGCCCGACGAGAGCTTCTCGTAGTCGAAGCGCACCGTCGCCGGCGAGTGGCCGGTAGGCGCAGAGATCACGTACAGCGTCGCTTCAGCCAGGCCGTAGGAGGGCCGCACCGTGGTGTCGGGCATGTTGAACTTCGCGAAACGCTCGTTGAACCGCCTGATGGTGGCGGAGTGGATGCGCTCGCTGCCGCTGATGATGCCCAGCAGGCCGCTGAGGTCCATGCCCTCGAGGTCGGCGTCGGACGTGCGGCGCACCGACAGCTCAAACGCGAAGTTCGGCGCTGCCGACCAGGCATGGGTGTTGATGGCGAGCTGCTGGATCCAGCGCGACGGCTTCTGCAGGAACGCCACCGGGCTCATCAAGATGGCGGGGCGGCCCCAGAAACCGTCCTCGCCGTCCGGCGGGCACAGCAGGGTCGCGAAGACCCCCTGGATCAGACCCATGTCGTGGTAGAAGGGCAGCCAGGAGACCATGGTGGTGTCCTGGGGCGGCACTCCACCGCGGTGCTCCATGTAGTCGGTGAAGATCTGGTCGAGGTTCCGGATCACGTTCCTGTGGGTCATGATCACGCCGGCGGGGGCGCGCGTCGAGCCGGAGGTGTATTGCAGATAGGCCGTCTTGGGCAGCGGGCCGACATTCACCTCGACGGTGCGTGGGGTATCGAAATCGAGTGCGTCGACCTCGATGACCGCAGGTGCGGCACTGCCCGGCTGCGCCCCGACGTAGGTCATGATCTCGCCGACGGCAGCGGAGGTGGTCAGCACGGCGACGGGCTGGCAGTCGCGAAGCGCGCCGTTGACCCGCTCGTCGAGCTGGCCCATGGCGGGCACGGGCAGCGGCACGGCGATGAAACCGGCGGTCATCGCGCCGTAGAAGGCGATGATGTACTCGAGGCCCTGCGGCGCCAGGATGGCGGCCCGGTCCCCCTTCGAGCCGTGGCGCAGCAGTTCCTCTGCGACGACCTGCACACGGTGGTACATCTGGGACCAGGTCAGCGTTTCGGCGAATCCCGCGGGATCGACGTCGTAGTCGATGAAGGTATAGGCCTCGGCATCTGGCTGCTGCTTGGCACGATCAGCGAGCAAGCCAGGAATGGTCGACTCGAGCAACGGCATGACGACGTCCTTTCATCACATGTTTCTGCGCCTCGGCTTCGTTGCCGTGGTGGCAAACCGACTCGCAGCCTGTAGCCGCGCAACCCCCGCTCGCCGGAAGGCTAACACCGACCCGTCAATAATGTTGGCCATTCCGACGAAGGATTACACCACGAATTGCTTGCCAGAGGGAAGCCGGCAGTTCAGCGTGGATTTCGCCGGCACTGTGCAAACACGGGTGCGCAATTTATTCCTTACAGCGTCTTCACAGTTTTGCCAGTAACCGGAACGTCCCACCTAGTCCGTGCCTTCCTGGTTGCTCGGCCCCGTGAGGGTCGGGTGCGCGAATAGTCGGGCACGACTGCCGAAATCAGTGCTCCTATCGTCTTGACGCGTGCGTAAAGGGTTTGCGGAGAATGCACATCCATGTCGAGTTTTTTCCTGACTCTCCGGTAAGAACCGGCTCTGACCGCGTCAAATCGGGCACAGCGGCACCGTCAACGCGGCGTGTGCGGGTGTGCTCCGGGCGTGTCGCAGCGACCTTGCGCGAATGTGGCGAAGACCACACCCCAAATCAAGGCCTACGGCCGCAGCGCTCCCAGATCCGCTGCTCGACGTCGGGTACCAGGTCACCGAGGTGGTCGTTGAGGTAGAAGTGATGACCCTTGAACTCGCGGGCGGAGAAGCCCGCCGTGGTCCGCTCCGACCACGGCATCACCTTCTCGGTGGTGGCGATCTCGTCATCGTCGCCGTAGAACGCATGGATCGGCGACGACAACCTCACCTCGGGAGGGCAGTTGTAGTTGGCGATCGCCTTGAGCCCCCGCAGGGTGGGCAGGATGGCCGCGGCGAACTCCGGGCTCTGCATGAATTCCGGGCTGGCGCCTGTCATCGTGCTCACCGCCGCAAGGAGGCCCTCGTCGTCGTCCGGCACGTCCTCGTAGCCCACCCGGCCGGGGGCCGCGCACGCGGACACGAACAGCGCGGCGATCGGATTGCGCGCCTCCTCGAAGCGGCGCGCTACCTCGAACGCCAGCAATCCGCCCATGCTGTGCCCGAAGAAGAAGATGGGCGGGCCGTGGACGCCGCCTTCTTTGTCCGGCGAGACCATCTTGCAGACCTCGTCGGCGAGGGCGGGCAGGCTCGTGAACGACGCGAAATCCTGCTTGCCGCGCTGTCCCGGGTACTGCACCGCGGTGCGTTTGATGTCCGTGGTGAAGGTCTTCGCGAACGGCACGTAGTACTGCGGCGCCCCGCCGGCGTGCGGGAAGATGAACAGCTTCGGGGTGATGCCGGCAGCTCCCCCAGACCCTCCTGTCATGGGGTCACCGTACCGGCCACTAGGCGAACGCCTCGACCGGCGGGCACGAGCAGACCAGGTTGCGGTCGCCATAGGCGCCGTCGATCCGGCGCACCGGCGGCCAGACCTTCGGCCGGAACGCCGCACCGAGGGGGTAGGCGGCCTGCTCCCGGGTGTACGGGTGGTTCCACTCGGTGACCAGAAGGCACTCTGCGGTGTGCGGTGCCCCCCGGAGCGGGTTGTCGTCGGCCGGCCAGGCCCCGGAACCGACCTGGTCGATCTCGGCCTTGATCGCGATCATCGCGTCGCAGAATGCATCGACCTCGGCCAACGATTCGCTTTCCGTGGGTTCGACCATCAAGGTGCCCGCCACCGGGAAGCTCATCGTCGGCGCGTGAAAGCCGTAGTCCGCCAGTCGTTTCGCCACATCGTCGACAGTCACTCCGGTGGCCTTGGTGATTCCCCTCAGGTCGAGGATGCATTCGTGGGCCACCATGCCGTTCTCGCCCGTGTACAGCACCGGGTAGTACTCGTCGAGACGGCGGGCGATGTAGTTGGCCGAAGCGATCGCCACCAGTGACGCCGCGCGCAGGCCGTCGGCTCCCATCATGCGGATGTAGGCCCACGTGATCGGAAGGATGGACGCCGAACCGTAGGGCGCCGCCGACACGGTCAGCCTGTCGGACAATTCCTCGGCGAGCGGATGCCCAGGCAGGTACGGGGCCAGGTGTTCGCGGACCGCAACCGGCCCGACGCCGGGCCCACCACCGCCGTGCGGGATGCAGAACGTCTTGTGCAGGTTCAGATGGCTGACGTCGCCGCCGAAACGGCCCGGACGGGCGAGGCCGACCAGCGCGTTGAGGTTCGCGCCGTCGACGTAGACCTGGCCGCCCGCGTCGTGCACCGCCGCACAGATGTCCGCCACGTCGTGCTCGTAGACCCCGTGGGTCGAGGGATAGGTGATCATCAGCGCCGACAGCCGATCGGCGTGTTCGGTGACCTTGGCGCGCAGATCGTCGAGGTCGACGTCACCGTTGGGCCGGCAGCCGACCACGACGACTTTCATGCCGACCAGCGCCGCCGACGCCGCGTTGGTGCCGTGTGCGCTGGACGGGATCAGGCACACGTCGCGTCGCGTGTCACCGCGGCCCGCGTGGTAGGCCTGGATCGCCAGCAGACCCGCGTACTCCCCCTGCGACCCGGCGTTGGGCTGCAGGGATATCTCGTCGTAGCCGGTGATGCCGGTGAGCCAGGTCTGCAGATCGGCGATCAACCGGCGCAGTCCCGGGGTGTCCGACGCGGGGGCGAACGGATGCTGTCGGGCGAACTCCGGCCAGGTGATGGGCTCCATCTCTGCTGCGGCGTTGAGCTTCATGGTGCAGGAGCCCAGCGGAATCATGCTGCGGTCCAGCGCAATGTCTTTGTCGGCGAGAGAACGCAGATACCGCATCATCTCGGTCTCGGTGCGGTACCTGGTGAACGCGGGGTGGGTCAGAAACGCCGATGTCCTGGTCGCGATGTCGGGCCCGGAAAAATCGGCAGCGTCGGAACCGGCCGGGCAGAACGCCTCCAGCACGGCCGCGACATGGGCGTCGGTGGTGGCCTCGTCGCAGGTCACCGAGACGTGGTCGTCGTCGACCAGCCAGATGTTGATGCCCCGCACCTTGGCCGCCGCCTGGATCTCGCGGGCGCGTCCGGGCACCCGGGCCAGCACGGTGTCGAAGAAGGCGTCGTGCACCACGTCGATGTCGCCGGCGCGCAGACCGGCAGCGAGCGAGCGGGCGTTCCCGTGGACCCGCCTGGCGATGGCACTCAGTCCTTCAGCACCGTGGTAGCTCGCATACATCGCGGCCATCACGGCCAGCAGCACCTGCGCCGTGCAGATGTTGCTGGTGGCTTTGTCACGCCGGATGTGCTGTTCGCGGGTCTGCAGTGCCAGCCGGTAGGCCGACGATCCGTCGGCGTCCTTGGATACTCCGACCAAACGTCCCGGCAACTGCCGGGCGTGCTTGGAGTGGACAGCCAGGTAACCCGCATGCGGACCACCGAAGCCCATTGGCACACCGAACCGCTGGGTGGTTCCGAAGGCGATGTCGGCACCGATCTCGCCGGGTGGGGCGACCATAGTCAGGGCCAACAGGTCAGCGCCGACAGCCACCAGAGCGCCGCGTTCGTGGGCTTGGGAGACCAACGCGCTCCAGTCGTGCACGGATCCGCCGGCGCCGGGCAACTGGACGATCACGCCGAAGAACTCGCCGTCGGGCAGGCCGTCACGCAGATCGGCGGTGACGATGTCGATCCCGAGGGGTTCGGCGCGGGTCGCCAGCACCGCGGCGGTCTGCGCATAGACGTCGCTGTCCACCGCCAGGCGATTGCTCGATCCACGCACGGCGCGTTGCATCAGCGTCATCGCCTCCGCCGCGGCGGTGCCCTCGTCGAGCATCGAGGCGTTGGCGACCTCCAGGCCGGTCAGGTCGGTCACCATCGTCTGGAAGTTCAGCAGCGCCTCGAGGCGGCCCTGGCTGATCTCGGGCTGGTAGGGCGTGTAAGCGGTGTACCAGGCGGGGTTCTCGAGGATGTTGCGCCGCAACACAGGCGGGGTGAGGGTGTCGAAGTATCCCTGCCCGATCATGGACACGGCGACGGTGTTCGAGTCGGCCAGGGCACGCAGCTCGGCCAGCGCCTCGGTCTCGGTGGCTGCCGGCGGCAGGTTCTGCAGCCCGGGCGCGATTCCGTCGGCGCCGACCGCGTCGAAGATCGCCGCAGGGACGGCCTTCGCGGCCAGCTCGTCGAGCGACTGCACGCCGATCGTGCTCAGCAGCGTCGCGACGGCCTGCGCATCCGGACCGATGTGGCGGTCGACGAAACGAAGTTCGGAGGTTGAATCAGGGCTGGAATCGGACCTGGAATCTGACACTGACAGACATCTCCCGACGATTGCCGCGGGCGCGAGGAGCGCATGCGAACCGGCTCCTCCCCCTCTGTCGTCGACCCGAACCGGGCGCCTGAGAGATTCGGCCACACCGACTGAGCGACCAGCCGCCGGAGCCTTTCCCCATGGGCGGGTGCGCCGAACGCACCGCTTTCCAGAGGCATCGGGGTCTCGCGCGGTCCTGGGTGCCTGAGAGGTTGACGGAGAGGTGTTGCTCCTTCGGCGCCCGTGGCTGGCGGCCACGGAACTCTCCCGCGTGAGGGCGATGCGAGCCCGAGTCTACCGGTGACCGGAGGCCGTTCGCCGATCAGCGTCGGTGATCAGCCGGTTTTGCGGTCGCGGTGCTTGCGGCGCGAAGCCAGCTCGTCCTCGGGCGCCGGGATCGACTCGCCACCGTCGGCGCGCTCGCCGGGGAAATCGGCGATCGCGCCGGTGAGTTCCCGCATCGCACCCGACACGGCGATCCCGAACACGCCCTGCCCGCCCTGCAGCAGGTCGACGACTTCCTCGGCCGAGGTGCACTCGTACACCGTGGTGCCGTCGGAGAACAGGGTGATGTTCGCCAGATCCTGAACGCCGCGCTGACGCAGGTGATCCACCGCGACGCGGATGTTGTGCAACGAGATGCCGGTGTCCAGCAGACGCTTGACGATCTTGAGGACGAGGATGTCCTTGAATGAATACAGCCGCTGACTGCCCGACCCCGCGGCACCGCGGATCGAGGGCACCACGAGAGAGGTGCGCGCCCAGTAGTCCAGCTGGCGGTAGGTGATCCCGGCGATCTGGCAGGCGCTGGGCCCTCGGTAACCGACGAGTTCGTCGGGCACCGAATTGTCGGGGAACAGACCGCCCTGAACGGGCTCGGTCGCCACTTTGGGAGAACCGTCCTCCTGCGGGGCGCCGTTGGTCAGGTCCAGTTCCTCCTGGCGTGGCGTGTCTCCCACTTGTCGAATCCCTTCGCCTTCAATCGCCATCGAACCGCGTCATGACCTGCGTGGCGCACGTTCGCCCCAGCCCGAACTTGTGTCGAGCATACGCTTGAGGGCCTGCCGTGACTGCCCGTCGCGACCAAGTATGGCTGCCCGATTCGGTGTCGGGAGAAACGCGCCCCGCGTGTCGAACCTGACGAGACGCACTCGTGACCAAGCCGGTCACCGAGGGTGAGCTCAGGTGGCCTTGAAATCGTCGGGCGACACGCTGTCGAGGAACTCCTTGAACTTCTCGACCTCGTCCTCCCGCAGGGCGCCGGTCGATTCGTCGTCGTTCTCGTCAGGGATGAGCAGTCCCGCCTCGGCGAGGACCGCCTCCTCCACATAGATGGGCACGCCCACCCGCAGAGCGATGGCGACCGAGTCCGACGGGCGGGCGGAGACCTTGATGTCGCGATCGAAGATCAGGTCCGCGTAGAAGGTGCCCTCCTGCAGATCGACGATGCGCACCTCTTTGAGTGAATGGCCCAGTGCGGCAATGAGATCTCGGATCAGGTCGTGCGTGAGCGGACGTGTCGGTTCGACACCCTGCTGCTCCAGCGCGATCGCGGCGGCTTCCGACTGACCGATCCAGATGGGGAGGTAACGATCGCCGTTGGACTCTCGTAGTAACAGGACGGGCTGGTTCTGGGGCTGCTCAACTCGAATGCCGATCACACGAACCTCACCCATCTGTGCCTGCCCTCCGCACCGGTGTGCTGCTCAGTTCCATCCAGGGCCTGGGAAATGCCCGAATGCCACGAATATTCGTCGTAAACCCGTCAGGGCGAGTCTAGTCCTCAGCGATCCAGTACGTCGCGTACGGCTGACTTGATCAACGATGTGTGCAGCGTGATCGCCAGCGCTGCCACCTCGCGGGCCAGATCGTCGGCGCGGTCGCGCGCTCCAGCTTTGCCGGCCTTGACCACCGGTCCCGCGATCTGGGCGATGAGATCGGATTGCCGGTCGGCCGCCGAGCGGAACGCGCGTAGGTGACGCGGTTCCACGCCGTAGTCGGCCAGCGCCCGGGCACATTGCGCGATGACGACGGAGTGCTCGTCGAAGAGGACTGTGCTGCCGCCCTTGAAGATCGGCGTGATGACGCCCGCCTTGAGCAACGACGTCAGCAGTTCGTCGTCGACACCCGAACGGTCGACCAGGTCTTCCCGGGTCAGACGCACCTGCCCCTGCGCGGCCGATCGTCCCGCGGGGTCGGTCTGACTCTCGCTGACCGTCACCAGGCGCGGCGTGCCGTACGGCGACCCGGTCTCGGGGATCTCGCCGTCGGGCTGCGCGTCGAGTTGGGCCTTGATGACTTTCAACGGCAGGTACTGGTCGCGCTGGGCGGTGAGGATGAACCGCAGGCGCGCACAGTCGTATGCGGTGAACCGCCGGTACCCGGACGCGGTGCGCTCCGGGGTGACCAGCCCCTCCGCCTCGAGGAAACGGATCTTCGAGATCGTCACGTCGGGGAAATCGCCGCGGAGCAGATCGAGCACAACGCCGATGGACATCCCACTGAGCCCGGGTGCGTCGGGTTGGGTCATCTGGCGTCAGCGCCGATCGTGGTGTCGGTTGGTGGGCGTCGCTCAGCCTGCCGCGCCGTCATCCTTCGGACCCGTCAGGAACACGAGGCGGAACTTGCCGATCTGCACTTCGTCGCCGTTGGCGAGAACCGCGGAATCGACCGGCTCCCGATTGACATATGTGCCGTTGAGGCTGCCCACGTCGACGACCTGGAACTCGCCGCTCTCGAGTCGGAACTCGGCGTGGCGCCGGCTCACGGTCACGTCGTCGAGGAAGATGTCACTGTCGGGATGCCGACCAGCCGACGTGGTGGGCTGGTCGAGCAGGAAGCGTGACCCGGCGTTGGGGCCCCGCTTGACGACCAGCAGTGCCGAACCGACCGGCAGACCCTCGACACCGGACACCGCGCTCTCACCGCCCGCAGCGGGCGGAGCGTCCAACTCGTTGAGGAAATCGGCGCGGAACACCGATGTGGTCTCCACGGTGACCTCGTCCGAGTCAGCCCCAGAGTTGAAGTCCTTGTCCGTCACCCGCTGCTCCTCACTGGCTGCTGTGGCGATATCCCGGCCGGATCCCCAGCCGTCGCGCCGCTGGTATCGACCGTACCGCGCAGTGGACACAGTTGTGTCCACCACTGCCGGATCCGCGCGTTGCGATCCGGCCTGCACGACCCTAACAACACCTCAGTCCGTCACGTGGTCGCGGTAGCCCTCCGCGTCCAGCAGTTCGCCCAGTCCATCCTCCAGCGAACCTGCGTCGAGCTGCAATTCGACCAACCATCCCGCACCGTAGGGGTCGGAGTTGACCAGCTGCGGGTCCCCCTCCAGATCCCCGTTCACCGCAACGACTTTCGCCGAGACGGGCGCGTAGAGGTCAGACACCGACTTTGTCGACTCCACCTCACCGAAGGAGTCCCCGGCCTTCAGGTCCGCGCCGACATCGGGGAGTTGGACGAACACCACGTCTCCCAGCGCGGACTGTGCGAAGTCGGTGATGCCGACCCGGACGGTGTCATCGCCGGTCCGCTGCACCCATTCGTGGTCGGCTGTGTAAGACAGCTCGGCGGGAATATCGCTCACGGCGCTCCTCTATCTCTGGTCATTTGACGGGCTGAGCGTATTGGCGGGGTTTCGGTTGCCGCAAGGCGGTGATGTCGACCCGGTCGGACTGTTGTATCACCATGCTGCCGCCGACGCGTTCGATGCTGTCCATCGCCCCGCCCGGAATGTTCATCGCCGCGGCCAGCGTGGGCGGATCCCCAATCGCGAGAACCGAATACGGAGGGCTCAACGTCGTGGAATCGGCCACGAGGCCGCCAGGGCTCCCCACCACCCAGGTGTCGACCCCGACGCGCACCGAAACCGGCCCGTCGGGGGGTCCTCCCTGGATCTCCATCGCTTCGGCACCGGCCGCCCGCAGCTCGTTGATCACATCGAGCATCGTCTCCGCGGCGACGCCCCGAGCGGGGTCCGCGATCGTCAGCGTCACACCGGGGCCGGTCGCCGGCACGCTGCCGATCAGTATCGACAAGGCCGCCAACCGCGCCCTGGCATTCTCGATCGCCGCCTGATCATCGCTGCCCGAGGCCTGGAGCTGGCTCAGGGTCCGCTGGAGTTCGGCGACCTCGGTGTTGAGCGCGGCCTCCCGTTGTTGCAGTGAATCCAACAGCACCAGCAGGTCGGCGGGTCGCGCCGTCTCCAGCGAATCGCCCGAGCCGGTCTGGCGCACCTGGGTGGCGATCGCCACGCCCAACAGCAGGCAGAGCAGTACCGCTAGCACCCCGAAGACGACCTGCGACCGACTGCGGGGAGCCGCGTCTGGGCGCTCGGGCGTAGCCCCATCCGGCGGCATTTCGTGGCGGCCGTGATGTGACTGCGTGGCATGCTGCGGCGGGTCGTCTGTCATCATCAGCCTCTGCTCTTCGCGCAAGCGCTCATCGTCACGCCCCGAAGAGCCTGCGCCGCAGAGCCGCAGCGTTGCCGAATATTCGGATGCCGAGGACGACGATGATGGCCGTCGAGAGCTGGGTACCGACGCCCAACTGGTCTCCGACGTACACGATCAGCGCGGCGACCAGAACGTTGAAGACGAACGAGATGACAAAGACCTTGGCGTCGAAGATGTGTTCCAGGTACGCGCGAAGACCGCCGAACACCGCGTCGAGCGCGGCGACGACCGCAATCGGCAGGTAGGGCTGGACGACCTCGGGGACGCTGGGGTGGAAGACGACACCGAGCACGATGCCGACCACGAGCGCAACGATTCCGATCATCTGGGCCCACTCGGGTCGGCGAAGTTGACTTCTCGGACCGACCCTGCCGGAAGTGCCAGCCCGTCACCGCCTTCGACGGCCACCCCGACACCGTAGGACGTCTCCAGAAGCCGCAGGCGCCGGAGGCCCGCGCTTCTGGTGAAGGCATCCTGCATCGCGTGTGGGGGGCCCACCGCGAGGATGACGTAGGGGCTGGTGATCGGCTGATTGTCCACCAGGACGCCGCCGCCGGCCTGCCGGATGGTCACGTTCGGGCCGATTCGCACGCCACCCACCGAGATGGCTTCGGCGCCACTGACCCACAGCGAGTTGACGACCAGTTGCAGGTCGCGGTCGAGGATCACCTGCCTGCTGCCCTCCACGCGCGGCGTCGAGACGTCGGTGAGGTCGGGTGTGATGCCCGGGTCGGTGACGGTGATGGTCAGGCCCGGCCCGATCACCGGCGCGGCCGCCGCCGCGGAGTTCGCCTTGTCGAGGTCGCCGAGCAGTTGCCGTCCGGTGACGTCACCGTCGAGACGGCTGCGCCGTTCGGTGTTCACCTCGGCGGCGACCTGGTCCCGCCGAGCGGCGATCTGATCGGTGGCGGCCTCGGCCGAGCGCACGTTGACCGCCAGCACCTGCTGGGATTCGCGCTCCCCCGGCGCGGTGGCCTGGGCTTGCGACCAGGCGAGGGTGAACACACCGGCCACCACCACTGCGGCCGTCAGCTGCCACATCCTCTCGGTGGGCTTGCTCCTAGGTCGGTTCGCCTTCGCCTCCGCCGCTGCGGCGTAGCCCGGATCGAGGTGGTCGGACAGCAGCGAACGCAGCAGTGACGGCACCGGGATCAGTGTCGGACGGCCCGCTTCGTGGGCGTTGCGTCCGGTCGTGTTGTCGTACCCCCCCAAGGTGCTCATGGACGTCGTATTCGCTCCATCGTGCGCATCACCATGCCCACCTGGACCAGATAGAGGATGGCGGACCACAGGTACATGGCCAGACCCCAGCTCAGAAAGCCCCAGCCGATCGCCAGCACGATCCGTGCCCACGTGGCCTCGTACTGCCCCAGCAGAACCAGCGGAAGGCCGGACATCAGCGCGAACGTCGCCGCCTTACCGATGTAGGTGACGGGAAGCGCCGAGAGCCCGCGAGTGCGCAACAGCGGCAGCGTCGCCGCCAGCACCAGGTCGCGTCCGATGAGCAGTCCGACGATCCACCACGGAAGCACACCCGCGGCGGCCATCGCGACCGGGACGACGACCATGTAGATCCGGTCGACCGCGGGGTCGAGCAGCGCGCCCAACCGCGAGGACTGGTTGTCGAACAGCCTGGCGATCTTGCCGTCTGCCCAGTCGGAGGCCCCGCTGAACATCAGCACCGCGACGGCCCAGCCTGTCGCGTCCGCGACCAGCAGCAGATAGAGGAAAACCGGTACCAGCACGAGACGGACGACCGACAGTGCGTTCGGCACCGTCAGCACCCGGTCTTGCGGTGCCAGATCCCCGGTCGCAGCGCCGCCGCCCGGTCGATCCCCAGAGGCCTCGGCCATGGGTAGAACCTAGCGGAACACGCCGGGCAGACTCAGCGCCGACATGGAGTCCTCCGACAGCGGGTTGTCGTGCACCATGTACGTCCACGTCGAGGTCGGCCGCGCGAGCTTGGACAGATCGACCCCCTGCTCGTCCTCGATCGACGGCGCGGTGTCGAACGTCTGCTGGGCCGCTTCGATGGCGTCGGCGGCCAGCGAGGCGAAAGCGTCCACGGCCATCCGGTGGAACTCGTCGAGCGGATTCTGCCGGCCGAGGGCGCGCAGGTGAATGCTCTCCCGGATGTCGGCCAGGTAGGCCAGGTGCTCGGTCCAACCGCGGTCGAGGTGATAGAGCATGATCAGCCGGCAGATCTTCGTCAGCTTCTCCTCGCCGTCCGGGCCGAGTTGCTCGACGAGTTCCTCGTAGCGCGTCGGCGACAACTCGGCCAGTTCCTCGCGCGCGGTGTCGGTGCGCAGCAGTTTGTCCCGGCGCTCCACGAGTATCGAACGCTGCTGGGCGATCAGCTGGTTGTAACGCCAGGTGGTGGCGTGCACGTCGAGCAATCGACCCTCGGCGATCCGCTGTGCGTGTTCGAGCAGGGTCGCCGCCTTCGGGCTCACCACGCGACCGTCCTCATCACAGTCCAGCGGCAACTTGTTGCCCTCGAGATGCGACACCACGACGTCGTCCTCCCAACTGGAGAAGAACACCGACGAGCCAGGATCGCCTTGTCGACCGGCGCGACCCCGCAGCTGGTTGTCCAGTCGCTCGGTGTGATGTCGGCCGGTGCCGATGACATGGAGTCCGCCGAGTTCGGCCACCGCATCGTGGTCTGATTCGTCCGAGCCGCCCAGTCGGATGTCGGTGCCGCGGCCGGCCATCTGGGTGGAGACGGTGACCGCGCCCAGTGCGCCCGCCTCCGCGATGACGGCCGCCTCTTCGGCGTCGTTCTTGGCGTTGAGGACCACCGCCGGCACGCCGGCTTTGACCAGGCGCGCGTGCAGATCCTCGGACTCGGCGACGTCGCGGGTCCCGACCAGCACCGGCTGACCGGTCTGGTGAACGGCCGCGATGTGCTCGATGATGCCCTCGTTCTTGGCGGCGACGGAGACGTACACCCGGTCGGTCTCGTCTTCGCGGATGTTGGGGGCGTTGGGCGGGATCGGGGATACGCCCAGCTTGTAGAACTGGCGCAGCTGCTCGCCGGCGGCCAGCGCGGTGCCGGTCATTCCGCACACCGTGGGGTACCGGTTGATCAACGCCTGCACCGTGATGGTGTCGAGCACTTCCCCGGTCTCGGTGGTCTCGATCCCCTCCTTGGCCTCGACGGCAGCCTGGAGACCGTCCGGCCAGCGCTGCAGGGTCGCGATCCGGCCCCGGGAGGCGTTGATCAGGTGGACGGCGTCGTCGCGGACGATGTAGTGGATGTCGCGCTGCAGCAGCACGTGGGCGTGCAGGGCGACGTTGATCTCGGTGAGCGTGGTGGCGACGTGCTCCTCGGAGTACAGATCGATCCCGCCGAGCGCCGCCTCCACCTTCAGGGCGCCCGACTCGGTCAGATGCACGTTGCGGCTGTCGCTGTCGGCGGCGAAGTCCTTGCCCTCGGTGAGCTCCCCGACCAGCCGGATGAGCTCGATCCGGGGCGTCTCCCGGTGACTGGTGCCGGCCAGCACCAGCGGCACCAGCGCCTCGTCGACGAGGACCGAGTCGGCCTCGTCGATCAGCGCCACGTCGGGGTTCGGGGACACCAGATCGTCGACGTCGGTGACCAGCTGGTCGCGCAACACGTCGAAGCCGATCTCGTTGACCGAGGCGTAGGTGACGTTGCACTGGTAGGCCTCGCGGCGCTGTGCGGCGGTGGAGTCGGCGGTGATCCAGCCGACGGTCAGTCCCATGGCCTCGATCAGCGGAGCCATCCATTCGGCGTCGCGGCGGGCGAGGTAGTCGTTGATCGTGATGACGTGCACCCGGCGGCCCGCCAGGGCATATCCGGCGGCTGCGATCGCGCCGGACAGGGTCTTGCCCTCGCCGGTGGCCATCTCGACGACGTCGCCGGCGAGCATCCGCAGGGCGGCCTGCAGCTGGACGTCGAAGGGACGCAGGCTGGTCGTCCGTTCGGCTGCCTCCCGGGCGATCGCCAGGAACTGAGGCAGATCGGCGGAGTCGGCCAGGTCGTCGAGCTCGAGCAGTTGGGCCGCCTTGCGCAGCTGCTCATCATCGAGTTCGGCCGCCTTGGTGTCGAATTCGGCGGACTTGTCGACGAGCTCGGTCGACTGGGTCTGATCCTTCTCCGCGCTCGCTCCGAGCAGCTTCCAGAAGCGATTGGACAGCCGCCCTGTCCTGGGTTTCGACGAGGTCTTAGAAGAGGTCCGAGCCACATGTTTACGGTACGCGGCCCCCGTCGGACCCCTTCCCGTAGGCCGAATGGAGCTCCATCCGCCCGCGGCGAGCTGGGAATCCTCCCCACCTGCGGTGGCAAGCTGCGGTAGCTTCCCCGCAGACGGGCTCGCGCGCGGGGGGAGGTGCTCGATGTGAACACCGACGTGTTCGAGCCGTCCCTCGACTGGGGCAGCGAGCTGTCCAGTTCGGCGATCTGGGTCGCGCAGACGTTCGTCCTCACCGCGATCTGTCTGCTGTTCATCCTCGTCGCGATCGGCCGCTTCACCGTGTGGGGCCGCCAATTCTGGCGCGTCACAGGCGATTACTTCACCGGCAGGCAGAGCGCTGTGGTGTGGCTGCTCTTCGCCCTTCTGCTGCTGTCGGTCGTCGTCTCGGTGCGCATCAACGTGTTGCTGACGTACTACGTCAACGATCTGTTCACCGCGCTGCAGGTTGCGTTCCAGGGCGGCACCTCGGACGCGGATGCGCGCAGGGCGAGCGGGATCGCCGGGTTCTGGGCGACGATGACGGTGTTCGCCGTGCTGGCCGGCTGCTTCATCGTGCGACTGCTGCTCGACATGTACGTGATGCAGCGCTTCATCATGCGGTGGCGAATCTGGCTGAGCCACCGATACATCGACGAGTGGCTCGGCGATCTCGCGTACTTCCGGGCCCAGTTCGCCGGCAGGCCCATCGACAATCCGGACCAGCGGATCCAGCAGGATATCGACGTGTTCACCACCAACGTCGGTGGCGATACCAACAACCCGATCTACAACTCGGGCAACACCCTGCTGTTCGGTGCCGTGGAGGCCGTGCTGTCGGTGCTGTCGTTCGGCACGATCCTGTGGCGCCTCTCGGAGTCGGTGACGCTCGGCGGCCTCACCCTGCCCAAGGCGTTGTTCTGGATCGTGCTGGGCTACGTGCTGGTGGCCACCATCGTCGCGGTTGTCATCGGGCGGCCGTTGATCCGGCTCAGCTACCTCAACGAGGTCCGAAACGCAGGTCTGCGGTACGCGCTTGTCCGGGTGCGTGACGCGAGCGCGGCGATCGGGCTGTACCGGGGTGAGCCCGCCGAGCGGCGGCTGCTCAAGGGCCGGCTGGATTCGGTGATGGACAACTACCGCGGCTGGCTCAACCGGATGATGCTGTTCTTCGGCTGGAACGTGTCGATGAGTCAGGCCATCAACCCGCTGCCGTGGCTGGTGCAGGCGCAGGGGCTGTTCGCACAGCGCCTGTCCTTCGGCGACGTGTGGCAGTCTTCCAACGCCTTCGGCGCGATCCACGATTCGCTGTCGTTCTTTCGCAACGCCTACGACCAGTTCGCGAGCTACCGCGCGGTGATCATCCGCCTCGACGGCCTGGCCGACCAGAACGCGCGGGCCGCGACGTTCACCTCGGTGGCCATCGAGGAGTCCGGCGGCCACTCCCTCGACGTGGTGGCGGTCGAGGTGCGCAGGCCGGACGGGACCCCGCTGGTCCGGACGCTGGACGTGCACCTCGATCCCGGGGAGACACTGCTGATCACCGGTCCCTCGGGCGTCGGCAAAACGGTACTGCTGCAGAGCCTGGCCGGATTGTGGCCGTTCGCGTCGGGCCGGGTGCACCTGCCGCAGGGGCGGGACGCGGTGATGTTCGTGCCGCAGCTGCCCTACCTGCCGATCGGTGACCTACGCACGGTGGTCACCTATCCGTTGCCGCCCGGCACGGTCGAGGATCGGGCAGTGCAACAGGCGCTGAGCGATGTGGCGTTGTCACACTTGGTGATTCGGCTCAACGACGTCCAGGAGTGGACCAAGGCGCTGTCGGTCGGCGAGCAGCAGCGCATCGCCTTCGCGCGCATCCTGCTGAGCCGGCCCGCTGCGGTGTTCCTCGACGAGACGACGTCGTCGATGGACGAGGGTCTCGAGCAGATGCTCTACCGCGCCCTGCGCGCCGCGCTGCCGGAGGCCGTCGTCGTCAGTGTCAGTCACCGAGCGACGGTGCAGCAGTTCCACGGCCGCCGCCTGGAACTCGCCGGAGACGGGTCCTGGCGGCTGGGTCGACTCGCCCCGTCGGGTTAGCTGTACTGACCTGAGAGGTTAGGTACACGGCTGGCTGGTGCTTGACCGCCGAGTGCTGTGTGGCCGCGGTGGTGATTGTAGGTGTGCAACCAGCGCGGGTATTCGTCGCAGCGTTGCGCGTCGCTGGTGTAGAGCCGCGCATAGGCCCACTCGTCGGCCAGAGTGCGATGGAAGCGCTCCACCTTGCCGTTGGTCTGCGGCCGGTAGGGCCGAGTGCGACGATGGCCGATGTCGCCGAGGGCATCGCGGAAGACGTGCGATCGATAACAGTTCCCGTTGTCGGTCAACACCTTTCGAACGGTGATGCCGCAGTCGGTGAACCACGCGTTGGCACGCCGCCAGAAGCCGGCGGCGGTGTCCTTGCCCTCGTCGGCGAGTAATTCGGAGTAGGCCAGCCGCGAATGCGCGTCGATGGCGGTGTGGATGAAGTGGTAGCCGCGGACCGGGTTGCCGTACTTGTTGGTCACCCCGCT
>NZ_JBAUJR010000080.1:0-11294 GCF_049683935.1 Mycobacterium sp.
AGCCAACACCGCTCGGCACCGCCGGCGAGGCGCACGTTCTCCTCCGGCCAGCGTGCGCTGCTGTGGGCCGCAGGCGTGCTCGGTGCGTTGGCCATCGTGATCGCGATCCTGATCGTGCTCAACGCGCAGGACCGCAGGGACAGCACCCCGCCGCCAACCGTCACCGAAACCCCGACATCCGAGGTCGCGCCGCCGGAGACACCCGCTGCAGCCCCGATCGGAACGGGCGGCGATGGAGCGCCCCGATACTGGGTATCACGACACGTCGACAGCGCCGCTCCCGCGGTGCCGCGGCACCTCACGGCCTCAGAACAGATACGGCCCTCAGAACAGATACGGCAATGACAACCCCACAGCACCTTTCCGACCGCTACGAAGTCGGCGAGATCCTGGGTTTCGGCGGAATGTCCGAAGTCCACATGGCACGCGACCTGCGGTTGCACCGCGACGTCGCGATCAAGGTGCTGCGCGCCGACCTGGCCCGCGACCCGAGTTTCTATCTCCGGTTCCGCCGGGAAGCGCAGAACGCGGCGGCGCTGAACCACCCCGCGATCGTTGCGGTGTACGACACGGGCGAGGCGGAGACGTCGACGGGGCCGCTGCCCTACATCGTGATGGAGTACGTCGACGGCGTGACCCTGCGCGACATCGTGCACGGCGAGGGTCCGATGCCGACACAGCGCGCCATCGAGGTGATCGCCGACGCCTGCCAGGCACTGAACTTCAGCCACCAGCACGGCATCATCCACCGCGACGTCAAACCCGCCAACATCATGATCAGCAAGACCGGCGCGGTGAAGGTGATGGACTTCGGCATCGCCCGCGCGCTGGCCGATGCCGCCAACCCCGTCACGCAGACCGCGGCCGTGATCGGCACCGCGCAGTACCTGTCGCCCGAACAGGCCCGTGGCGTGAAGGTCGACGCCCGCTCCGACGTGTACTCGCTGGGCTGTGTGCTCTACGAAATGCTGACCGGCGAGCCGCCTTTTGTCGGTGACTCCCCCGTCGCCGTGGCCTACCAGCACGTCCGGGAGGACCCCGTCCCGCCGTCGGAGCGCTACAGCGGCATCTCCCCCGAACTCGACGCCGTCGTGCTGAAGGCGTTGGCCAAGAACCCCGACAACCGCTACCAGACGGCCGCCGAGATGCGCGCAGATCTGGTCAAGGTGCACAGCGGCGAGACACCGGACGCGCCGAAGATCTTCACTGATGCCGAGCGGACGTCGCTGCTGTCCGCGGGACCGTCCGACGGTCGCACCGAACAACTCGATCAGGTGGGGCGCCACCAACCACGCTACGAAGAACGCGCGCGGCGGGGTTCGGTCGGGCGCTGGCTGGCGGCGGTGGCGATTCTGGCCGTGCTCACCGTCGTGGTCACCATCGCGATCAACTCGTTCGGCGGAGAAACCCGTGACGTGCAGGTTCCCGATGTCAGCGGTCAGGTGTCCGACGACGCCATCGCCGCACTGCAGAACCTCGGTTTCACGACCACGCTGCAGCGCAACCCGGACTCCGAGGTTCCGCCCGATCACGTCATAAGCACTGATCCGGCGGCCAACGCGTCCGTCGCGGCGGGCGACGAGATCACCCTCAACGTCTCGACCGGGCCCGAGCAGCGTGAGGTGCCCGACGTGTCCGGTCTGAGTTACGCCGACGCGGTCCAAGAACTCACCGCCGCCGGGTTCGAGCGTTTCCGGCGCACTGCGTCGGCCTCACTCCCCGACCAGCGAGACCGGGTGCTGTCGACTGTTCCGCCCGCGAACCAGACCTCGGCGATCACCAACGAGATCACCGTCGTCGTGGGAACAGGGCCGGCGACGGCGGTGGTGCCCGACTGTGTCGGCCAGACCGTAGCGGTGTGTCAGCAGATTCTTTCGGCCTCCGGCTTCGCGAACTCGGTGCCGGTCGAACTCGACAGCACCACGACGGCCGGGCAGGTATTGGGCACCGATCCCGCTGTCGCCCAGACTGTTCCGGAGGACACGCTCATCCAGATCCAGGTGTCGCGGGGCAACCAGTTCGTGATGCCCGACCTGTCCGGGATGTTCTGGACCGATGCCGAACCTCGGCTGCGTGCACTGGGCTGGACCGGAATCCTCGACAAGGGCGGCGACGTGCAGAACAGCGGTCAGCGCACCAACGCCGTGGTGCGTCAGAGTCCGGCGGCGGGCTCCGATGTGAACTTCGGCGCCAGGATCACGCTGAACTTCGCGTCGTAGCGGCCTGCACGGCGCCGGCCACCTCATCCTCGAGACGACTGACGAGTTCCTCGGCAGGCGCTGCGCCGCAGTAGGCGAGCCAGTTGGCGAGCATCCGATGCCCGCCTTCGGTGAGGATCGATTCGGGGTGGAACTGCACACCGTGGATCGGCAGGTCGACGTGGCGCACACCCATGATGACGCCGCCTTCGGTTTGTGCGGTCACCTCGAGTTCGGCGGGCACCGTATCGGGCAATATCGTCAACGAGTGGTACCGCGTCGCGGTGAATGGATCCGGAAGACCTTTCAGCACACCGGCATTCGAGTGATGGACGGTGCTGGTCTTGCCGTGCAGCAGTTCGGGTGCGCGATCGACGGTACCGCCGAATGCCACCCCGATGGCCTGGTGACCCAGGCACACACCGAGCAGGGGAGTGCCTGCGGTAGCGCACGCGTGGACCAATGGGATCGAGGCACCGGCCCGCTCGGGCGTGCCCGGTCCGGGGCTGAGCAGCACACCGTCGAACTCCTCGGCGACGCCGACCTCGTCGGCCAACCGGTCGTCGTCATTGCGCCAGACCTTCGCGTCCACACCGAGCTGACCCAGGTACTGGACCAGGTTGAACACGAAGCTGTCGTAATTGTCGACGACCAACACCTGCATGCCGAACAGGCTACCGCCAGGGGTTTCCGTTCTCAGATGTCAGGCTGCTTCTGACGAGGCTCCGCTGTCGCGCTTGTCGCTGGACTGGCTCTTCTCGTTGTCACGCTTGGTGCTCTTGTCGGCCGTGTCGGCATTGTCGGTCTTGTCATCGTCGCGCTCGTCACTGGCGTCGCTCTTGTCGTCGTCATCGTCGTCCTTGTCGGTCGACGTCGCCGGCGCAGACCTGGAGCCACTCTGAACTTCGTCGTCGGAACCGTCGGCGGCTTCGCCGATCGTGGACTCCTGCTGTTCCGTCTCGTCATCCGCCTGCTCGTCGTCCTCCTCGACGGCGCGCAGCGAACTCATGGTGCGCGCGTTCGCCTCGTTCTCGACTACGACTGTCTCCGTGGAGCTTTCGGGCTCCTCAGACAGCTCCTCCTGCTCGCCGGCGCCTGACACGCTCGGTGGCGGTTTGCCGTTGCCCCAGTCGGCGCCTTCACCCTGCTGGATGTAGTCAGGCCGGTCGTAGTCGCGCTCGACCAGCGGTCGGTACCGAGCGTCGAGTTCAGCCAGGCGCTCCTCGGAGACGAACGGCCGCACCCAGTTGAGCATCGGCAGCGTCTCGGCCGGGATCAGCATGTAGGTGGTGTTTCCCTCTTGGAAGACGAGGTTGTTCGGATCGTTGATGTCGACGCCCTCGTCGAAGTAGCCGAAGTGCCGCGAGAACGCCGCATTGATCGCCGAGTAGAAGCCGAAGCGGGTGGGGCTATCCGCGACACTGTCGTACTGCACGACGGCGTCGAGATGTTGGTACGGCTGAATGGTGGGCAGTCCGGCACCGGGATTGTTGCGGTTGTCACCGCCGTACTTTCGCTCCGGGTTGCCGTAGGTCACGATGAGCAGCACCCTGTCCGGGTCCGGCGCGATATCGGGGTTCCGCTCCCACTCGCGCATCCGGTCGTACATGCCTGCCGCGCCGAGCGAATAGTTGAGCAGGATGATGTCACCCGGTGTGGCGTCAACGGCCGTCTGGATCTGCCGGGACGTGGTTCTGGCGCTGAAGGATCCCGTGCCGAGCGAGCGGCAGACGTTCTGTTCGCAGAACGCCCCGCTGAAGCCCGACTGGGCCTCACCGGTGGGCCGCCAGGTGCCCTCGGAGGCAATCACGGTGGCCGCGACCACGGATGGCGCTGCCGACAGCGCCATGACGGTCGGCACGGACATGGCAACGAGCGTCGCTGCGAGAGCGTGCTGGCGGTGACGGTTCATTCAGACCCTCCGGTCGTGATCGGGTTGCCCGCGGATCTGAGTTCCGCGTGCCCTTCCCATTTCGTGATGTTCAGCTTCGTTGCTGCAGGGCGCTGACCGTGGTCTTCTAACGAGTCGGCACGTTTAGCCAGACGGGGCACTGGCGAACTGATCTCGTCATCGGTAGCGCCGGTGCCTGTCAGGACAAGCCATTCCTTTTGTCCAAGAACGTGCTTGTCATTTCTATGATTTGCTGCATCGACGACGAGACTGGGCGCTGCCTTACGCAAGGGTATAGGTGGCGGGCAGCTACTTCCAGTCGGATATCAGTGACGATCTTGTGACGGTGGTTGATGCCACATCCAGAATTTGCACGCAAGAAAATATCGTGGCGGCGCAAACCGTCACTCGGAATTGGCTGCGCCGTCCTCATTCCCGGCGTCCTCATTCCCGGCATCGTCGGGGTCGGTGTCGGTGTCGGTGTCGGTGTCGGCGTCGGCGTCGGCGTCGGCGTCGGCGTCGGCGTCGGCGTCGGTCTCGTCGTCCCCGGCATGGTCGTCGTTGGCGGCCTCGTGGTTGTCATCCGCACTGCTGCTGGTTTCGACTTCCGATGCAGGTTCCAGTCCGTCGTCGGGCCTGTCCTCATCGGCGGCGTCCTCCGGCGCCGCAGTTCCTGCTTCGCTATCGGCCTCATCGGGGCCATCGGATGCCGGCTTGCGTGCCGTGCCGAACCGAGCTTCTGGCTGCTCTTCCGCCGCGAAGGCCGCGTCATCTCTGTCGGAGCCGCCGGAGTTGAGTGGAGCGTCGTCGGCAACCTCGGTGATGCTCGGCGGCGGGTTCCCGCTGCCCCAGTCCGCGCCCTCGCCCTGCTCGACGTAGTCCGGGCGGTCATAGTCCGCCTCGATGAGCGGTCTGTACTGCGCGTCGAGTTCTGCCATCCGCTCATCCGACGTGAACCAGGCGCGCCACTTCAGCATCGGCAGTACGTCGGCCTTGATCAGCATGTACGTGGAGCCGTCCGGGTCCTGGTAGATCAGGTTGCCCGGGTCGTTGATGTCCGACGGTTGGAAATAGTCGATGTGCCGGGCGAAGGCGGCGTTCATCATCGAGTACCAGCCCCAGCGTGTCGGTCTGTCGGCGACGCTGTCGTACTGCATCGTCACGTCCAGATGCTGGTAGGGCTGCCCGCCGGGGACGCCCACGTGGGAGTTTCGGCCCTTGTCTCCACCAAATCTGTTCTCCGGGTTGCCGAAGGTGACAACGAGCACGAGCCGATCGTGATCCGGTGCCAGCGAAGGATTCCGCTCCCATTCGCGCATCCGGTCGTAGATGGATGCCGCGCCGAGCGAGTAGCCCATCAGGATGATGGTGCCCGCGGTGGCGTCCACCGCCGTCTGGAGCTGCCGGGAGGCCGGTTTCACGTCGAAGGGTGTACGGGCGTTGTTGATCGAGCGACAGGTGTTCTGGCGGCAGAACTCCCCACCGAACGCCTTCTGCGTGGTGCGACTCAGTTGCAGCGTTCCTTCTACCGCCAAAACCGTCGCGGCGCCCGCCGACGGTGTCGACGACATCACGACGGCTGCCGGCATACACAGTGCTGCTGCCAGTGTTCGGCGAGTGTTGTAGCGCATTCAGATCCCCCGATCTCCGTCTGCCACCTGGCCCCGAAACGCGGGCACGCACCGATGCGCCCGGCGTGAAGGTGGCGCCAACAGCCGCCAGGCTTTGCCGACCCTGCCCGACGGCTAACTGCGTCCACGGTGTCCCGACCGTGTGTGTTCTTCTGCAATGTGATTGCTGTACTCGGCTTTGCCAGGCTATCGCCGGTAAGCGCATGTCGCTGACAGAACCCTGTATAACAGCTCTGTTCGCATTATGGATAGTGCTTGGCTACTTTTGCTGCAACGTCAATTTAGTAGCCGAGTGGGCCGATCGGGCTGGCGTAGCTCAGCCGGATGGGCTGCTGATAGCCCACCAGTTCGACGTCCCGGGCCTCCTCGGTGTAGCCCAGACCGAACCGCGCCGCATACCGCTTGTAGAGGGTCACCAGAGGCGCCGCAGACAACGCCTCCTGCATGGCTGCGGCATCGCCGACCGCGGAGATGACGTACGGCGGACTGTAGGTTCGGCCGTTGAGCAACAACGTGTTTCCCACACACCGTGGTGCCGACGTCGCGATGATCCGCTGGTCCTGCATCTGGATGCCCTCGGCGCCCGCGCTCCACAGCGCGGTGAGGACAGCCTGGATGTCTTGTTGGTGCACGACCAGGTCGTCGGGGGAGGCGTCGCGTGGGAACCGGCCCTCGGCGTCGCGCTGGGCGTCGGTGAGCGTAACCACCAGGCCGGGACCCCGCATCGGCGCCAGGCCGGCCTGCCCGGCCAATGCGTCGGCGCGCTCGGTGATCGCGGTCAGCGCCAGATCCGTACCCGGCGAACCGCCGTGGTGATTGTCGACCCGGCTGTCCAGGGCGTCGCGGTCCGAAGTCAGCCGGTCGACGGACTGCTGGGCCTCGCGAACGAGATCGACCAGGCGGGGCGCGTCACTACGGCGGATCTCGTCGCCACCCGAGACAGTGTGGGTCGCTCCCAACAGCAGCCCTGCGGCCACGCACACGACGGGGACACCGAACCGCCACGCCGATCGGGGTGGACCGTTGTGGTCGTCCATCCTGTCGTCTCCTGGTGAGATGGCGAAGGGGGCTGAGTTAGGCTTTCCCGTACACATCGTCGCACTGGCGACGCCGATCGTCCGAAGGTACGCATGCCCAAGTCCAAGGTCCGCAAGAAGAACGACTTCACCATCAACCCGGTGAGCCGGACTCCGGTGAAGGTCAAAGCCGGCCAGTCGGGCACCTGGTTCGTGGTTCTCTTCTGCGGGCTGATGCTGATCGGGCTGACGTGGTTGATCGTCTTCCAGTTGGCCGGCAGCGGACCCGACGTGCCGAGCTTCCTGCAATGGATGTCCGACCTCAACGTGTGGAACTACGCCATCGCGTTTGCTTTCATGATCACCGGGCTGCTGCTCACGATGCGCTGGCGTTGACCCCGAACTGCCGCGGAATGAATTCATTCTCGCTGCCTGGCGTTCGCCTGTCCGCAACCGGGTGGTCACCAGATCACATGGATGTGATTCATCCCCATTGGGGATAGCACTTGTGGATAACCCCATCGGCCACGGTAGGAGGGTGTGAATTGTCCGTTCAGCAAACTGAGTGGAGTCCGCCTACGCCAGGCATCGTCGGTGCCGGCTTTCTGGGGGCCGTCCTCGCTTTCGGCGCTGTGACGCTGGTCACAGACCCTCCTGGGCGCGCGTTGGTGGGCATCGCCGCGGTGGGTTTGCTGATGTTCGCGGTCATGTCGTGGCGTTCACGGCCGAAACTGGCAATCTCCGGCGAGACTCTTGTGGTCCGCGGTTTCTGGCGCACCCGGGAACTCGGACACGCCGACATCAAGCTGATCCGGATCACCGAGTTCCGCCGCATAGGGCGCAAGGTTCGTCTGCTGGAGATCGACACCACCGATGACCGGCTGCTGGTGCTCAGTCGCTGGGATCTCGGCACCGACCCGCTTCAGGTGCTCGACGCGCTCAGCGACGCCGGGTTCGCCCCCGGTAACTAGCCGCGGAATTGCATTCCAGCAGGGCGTTTCTCGAACTCCTCGTGCTGGAACGCAGTTCCGGCGGGATCAAGCGATGGTGATCGACTCGATCACGACGGCCTCGGTGGGCCGGTCACTGCGGTCTGTTGCCGTGGTGGCGATGGCGTCGACGACCTTCTGCGATTCGGCGTCGACGACCTCACCGAAGATCGTGTGCTTGCGGTTCAGGTGCGGCGTCTTGCCCACCGTGATGAAGAACTGCGAGCCGTTGGTGCCCGGGCCTGCGTTGGCCATCGCCAGCAGGTAGGGCTTGTCGAACTGCAGTTCCGGGTGGAACTCGTCGGCGAACTGGTAGCCCGGGCCGCCACGGCCGGTGCCGGTCGGGTCACCGCCCTGCAGCATGAAACCTTCGATCACACGGTGGAACACCGTGCCGTCGTAAAAAGGTCCGGACGAGCCGCCACTGGCGTTCTCGGTGCTGTAGTCCTTGGTGCCCTGGGCCAGCCCGACGAAGTTCGACACCGTCTTGGGGGCGTGGTTTCCGAACAGGGCGATCTTGATGTCGCCGCGGTTGGTGTGCAGGGTCGCGGTCGCTGTCTGAATGGAACTCGTCACGGGAAGCCAGTCTGCCACGCCACGTCTGCCCGCCAACCGGGGCACCTTGCGGACGCGTAGATGGCAGGCTGGAGGCGCGACGTCCGTCCGTCCGAAAGAGGTGGCATATGAGCTCCAAGACCGTGGACCGATTGACGCCGGGCCAGCGGCTCGGCCGGGGCCTGAAGTACTCGGCCGTCGGACCGGTCGACGTCACCAGGGGAGCGCTGGGGGTCGGGGTCGACTCGGTGCGCTCCTCGGCGGCATGGGTCGGAAATCGGTACCGCCGAGACCGGCTCGCCCGACAGCTGAAGGCCGACCTGGCGTCGGCGCAGGACGCGATCGCCGCCGAGTTCTCTGCCGTGCAGGAAGTGGTGGCCGACCTTCCGGAGGCTCTCGGCAAGGCCCGCCGTTCCCGTGGTCGCCGCCGGCCCCTGCTGCTGGCCGGTATCGGAGTGGCGGTGTTGGCCGGGGGAGCCGCGGCGTTCACGATCATCCGTCGCTCGTCCCAACCGGAGCCGTCACCGCTGCCGCCCAGCGTCGACGTCACTCCCAAGCCCTAGCGGCGCGGCGTCCTGTCGTGGCCGTCTCGGTGTTCGATCTGTTCTCGATCGGCATCGGGCCGTCGAGTTCACACACCGTCGGTCCGATGCGGGCAGCCGGGCGCTTTGTCGCCGCCATGGCCGCCGACGGGACTCTCGCCGCGGTATCGCGGCTGCGGGTCGAGTTGTTCGGCTCGTTGGGAGCGACCGGCGCCGGCCACGGTACCCCCGGTGCTGTCGTGCTCGGCCTCGAGGGATGTGACCCGGAGACGGTGGATCCCACCGCGGCACGCGCCCGTGTCGAGGCGGTCGCCGCAAGCGACCGGCTACACCTGGCCGGTGACCGCGATATCGACTTCGTGATGGCCACCGATATCGTTCTCTCGTTGCAGGCCATGGACTTTCACAGCAACGGAATGGTCTTCCAGGCGTTCGACGGCGAGGGCTCGTTGCTCGAGCGCCGAGTGTACTACTCGGTCGGCGGCGGTTTCGTGGTCGACGAGGAGGAAGCGGCGGCAGGTCCCCGCGACGACACCGTACTGCCCTTTCCGTTCCACACGGGCGCCGAACTGGTTTCGTTGGCCGAAGAAAACGGTTGCAGCATCTCACATCTGGTGTCTCGCAACGAGGCTGCGCTCGGCCACGAGGCGGTACTGCGGGACCGTCTGCTGAAGATCTGGTCGGCCATGCGTGAGTGTGTGGACCGCGGGTTGGAAACGGGCGGAACGCTTCCCGGCGCTCTGCACGTACGCCGCCGCGCCCACGCACTGTCGAAGGCAGTCGAATCCGACCCCACCGATCCGCTGTACGCGATGGACTGGGTCACGGTCTGGGCACTGGCGGTCAACGAGGAGAACGCGGCCGGTGGCCGGGTGGTGACCGCGCCCACCAACGGCGCTGCCGGCATCATTCCTGCAGTCCTGCACTTCTACTGGCGGTTCGTGCCCGGTGCGACGGAGGACGGGGTCGTCGAGTTCCTGCTGACCGCGGCGGCGGTCGGGCAGTTGTTCAAGGCGAACGCGTCGATCTCCGGGGCGGAGGTCGGCTGCCAGGGGGAAGTGGGCTCAGCGTGCTCGATGGCCGCGGCCGGCCTGGCCGCGGTGCTGGGCGGTACGCCCGCGCAGGTCGAGAACGCCGCCGAGATCGGCATCGAACACAACCTCGGCCTCACCTGCGACCCCGTCGGGGGCCTGGTGCAGATACCGTGCATCGAACGCAACGCCGTCGCATCGGTGAAGGCCATCACGGCCGCGCGAATGGCGTTGCGCGGCGACGGCACGCATCACGTCAGCCTCGACACCGCCATCAAGACCATGCGCGACACCGGAGCCGACATGGCGGTCAAGTACAAGGAGACGTCCTTGGGCGGCCTCGCGCTGAACGTCGTCGAGTGTTGATTGTGGAGCCTAGGAGATTCGAACTCCTGACATCTGCCTTGCAAAGGCAGCGCTCTACCAACTGAGCTAAGGCCCCTGGTGGATCTCAGGAAGGGACGTCGGCGACGGTGTGCCACACCTCGGCACCGTGCTGGGTCCGCCACACGACCAACGCGGCGGCCGCACCAGCTGCGGCGGCGAACAGAAGCACCCTCTTCATCGATCGTGAACCCTTCCGTGGGGCTAGGAGGACTCGAACCTCCGACCTCTTCGTTATCAGCGAAGCGCTCTAACCGCCTGAGCTATAGCCCCGTCAACCGCACTGGGGGACCTCCGCTAGCGGGGGCCGAGCGACGAGATTACCGCACGGGTGAGCCGTGGCCCAAACCCAGAGCCTGCGACGTCAGTCGCGGTCGGCCAGGGTGACCTCGACGCCGCCCACCAGGTCCGTCGTCAGGTTGTAGATGAACGTGCCGATGGTCGCGGCGGCGGTCAGCAGGACGATGTTCACCAGGCCGATCAACGCGGCCCCGCCGAAGATGGTGCCGCTGGACACGAGCTCACCGCCGGCGGTTCCGCTGGCGCTGGTCAACAGATCGCCGACGTTGCTGTTGAGCTTGCTCCACACCCCCATGCCGCCGAGCACCAGATACAGGAACGCCACCGCGATCATCCACACGAAGAACATCGCGACCGACAGCACCAGCGAGACCTTGAGCGCGCTCCATGGATCGATCCGGCGGATCTGCATGCTGGCCCGCACCGGGCCCTTGTGATGCTGCTGGCGGGTGGCGACCTGGACCGCTCTGCCCGCGCCCGACGTCTGCCCGGGGGGTTTGGCAGGTTGCTCGGTCACCGGACGCTCGACCGGCTTGCGCTGCTGCTGCGGCCTGGGCGGGGGACCCGACAGATCTGGCAGCTCGCTGGCGTACGCACCGGAACCACCGTCGGGACGGGAGCCCTGATCGGGACGGGGTCCCTGATCCTGGCGAAGGCCTTCCGGACGGACCACGTCGGTGCGCTCACCACGCGATGGCGCCTCTGCCTCGGGCGCGGCCGAAGGCGCGGGTGCGCCGGCGATGAACCGGTTCAGCCG
>NZ_JBAUJR010000081.1:0-26502 GCF_049683935.1 Mycobacterium sp.
CGACTTCAAACCCGACCCCGACAAACTCGCACACTGGAAAGACCTCGGCGTCACCGAAGTCCTCTTCGGCCTACCCGACCGCAACCCCGACGACGTCGCCCGCTACGTCGAACGACTCGCAGCAAAACTCGCCGACCTGGGCCTCCGCGAGGGCGCCTCATGACCTACGTGATCACCCAGAACTGTTGCAAGGACGCCAGCTGTGTGCCGGTGTGCCCGGTGGACTGCATTCGGCCGGCCGGCGGCCCCGGTGAGTTCAGCGGTACCGAGATGCTCTACATCGACCCGGAGGCATGCATCGACTGCGGCGCCTGCATGGACGAATGCCCGGTTGACGCAATCCACTACGAAGAGGATCTGCCGGCGCATCTGGAGCGGTTCCGGGAACTCAACGCCGCCTACTTCGAACACCATCCGCTGGAATCGGATTCGACACCGCCGACCAAGCAGCACGCCCCGGTGGCGGGCGGGTCACTGCGGGTGGCCGTTGTAGGCGCGGGCCCGGCCGCGTGTTACGCCGCAGATGAATTGATCGCCATCGACGGTGTCGAGGTCGACATGTTCGAACGACTGCCCACCCCGTTCGGGCTGATCCGTGCCGGCGTCGCACCCGACCATCAGCACACCAAATCGGTGGTCAACCTCTTCAGCTCCGCTTTGGCCGACAAGCGATTCGGATGCCATCTCAATATCGAGATCGGCAGCCATCTGAGCCATCAGGATCTGCTGGACCATCACCACGCGGTCATCTACGCGGTCGGTTCGTCCACCAGTCGCGACCTCGGCATCCCCGGGGAGGAACTGCCGGGCAGCCACCCGGCGTCCGATGTCGTCGGCTGGTACAACGGTCACCCCGACCACGCCCACCACCGGTTCGACCTGTCCGGTGGCCGCGCGGTGATCGTCGGCAATGGGAACGTCGGACTCGACGTCGCACGGGTGCTCCTGATGGCGCCTGAGGAGCTCGCCGGCACCGACATCGCCGAACACGCACTGGAAGTGTTGTCGCACAGCTCGATCGAGGAGGTCGTGATCCTGGGGCGGCGGGGCCCACGCGTCGCGGCGTTCTCCGTCGGGGAGTTTCTGGCCCTGGGCCACCTGCCAGGCGTCGACGTCGTCGTCGATGCTCCTGATGCGGACCTGCGGCCGGATCCCGACGACGACTTCGAGACGGCGACGAAGTTGCAGATCGCCCGCGAGTACGCACAGCGGGAGCCGACACCGGGAAACAAGCGAGTGGTGTTCCGGTTTCACTGCTCACCGGTGGCCGTCGAGGGCAGCGACCGGGTGACTGCGCTGGCGGTGAGCCGCGCCGAGGACAGCGAACTGATCGAGACGTCGTTGGTACTGCGATCCATCGGCTATCGCGCGGTGCCGCTTCCCGATCTTCCCTTCGATCACGCCACGGGTACGGTGCCCCACGACCGCGGCCGGGTGGCCGGTGCGGCCGGACAACGCCTTGCGGGGGTCTACGTCACCGGGTGGATCAAGCGCGGTCCGCAGGGCGTGATCGGCACCAATCGATCCTGCGCGCAGGAGACGGTCGCCCAGCTGCTCGCCGATTTCGACGAGGGCCTCCTCGAGCGGACCGTCGCTGGACGAGAGTCCCTGCGCGCGTTGATGGCCGAGCGCGGAATCACACCGGTGGATTGGAACGGGTGGCGAGCCATCGACACCACCGAGCGCGACCGCGGTTCGGCGGCATCCCGACCGCGCGTCAAACTCGTTGCGGTCGAGGACCTTCTCAGCGCCGCACAACCCTGAGACTGCACCCACGGCGACGGCTACTCGCAGTTCGTCGCCGTGGGTGCAGTCTCAATGACAGCTAGAGATTGAATCGTCCCGCGAATCCGCGAAGCGGCAGGTCGGCGCTGGTGATCAGGCCCGGCCGTGCCGCCACGACCGACTTGATCGCGTTCAGCGCCGGCATTCCGGTGACCGTCATGCCGATCGAGGCGAAGTTGGCGGGATCGGACAGATCGACTCCCGGCTTCGGGAAGATCATGTGCTTGTTGTAGATGTTGGGGTCACCCTTGATCTGAGTGATGTAGCAGCCCTTGATATCCCAGCTGGGATCAGTGTGCGGTGTCATCTGCCATTCGAGGTGGGTCTCGACGCGCGGCACACCGTTGACGATGCCCTGGTATTTGATGTAGTTGCCGCCCAGCGAGCCCTTCGGCAGCTTGTACCAGCCCAGGTCGACATCTTTGGTGCACGCGCCCAGTTCGTAGCTGAACTTGACCTCGTCGAGCACCAGATCGAAGCAGTCGGCCATCATCAGCACGCTGTCGGCGAACACCCGGGTGTATTTCTCCAGCTTGCCCGGGATCTCCGGATCATCAACGGGCTGGCCGTAGCCCACCTCGATCCAGGTGTCCTTGGAGTGGTGGCAGGAGACATCAACCGACTCGATCGTGGTGATGTTCTCGATGTCGGCGACGTCTGCCGAGCACACCACTCCCAGAATCTGGTTCACGCCGGGGTTCATCCCGGTCCCGTAGAAGGTCGAACCGCCCTTCTCACAGGCCTCTTGCAGCAATTGGGTCACGGGCTTGCCGGAGTGGTGCGGATGGTTGCGGTCGCGATGCCAGCCGGTGATCCAGTCTGCTGTGGTCACGATGTTGATCCCCGCCTCGAGGACCCGCACGTAGAGGTCCTCGTCGGGGAACACGCCATGAAAAGTCACGACATCAGGTCGAGCCGCGATGATCTCGTCGATCGTGCCGGTGGCAATGACGCCCTTGGCCGGCAATCCGACCAGCTCGCCGGTGTCCCTGCCGACCTTGTCCGGCGAGTAGCAGTGCACGCCGACAAGCTCGAGGTCCGGTTGGGTGGCGATTCGTTTGATCATCTCCGAGCCGACGTTGCCGGTGGCCACCTGGAAAACCTTGATGCGGTCGGTCATGGAATGCCTTTCTTCGAAAGTTCAATTGGGTTCGGCTGCAGCGAGTTCGGCGGCACTTCCGCCCTTGCCGTCGGGATAGAACTTCATCGCCCACTTGCGGATCGCGGTGAATCCTTCCAACTCGGAACTGGCGAGCGCCGGTGGGTCGGAGTAGCGCTGATGGGCCCAGATGTGGATGTCCTGACTGAACTGCCGGATGACCTCCGCGCCGAAGTCCGTGGCCTTGGCCTCGGCGCGCACCGGGTCGCGGGCGGCGGATGGCCCGGTAGGCCGTCCGATGTAGACCATGAACCGCACGTCGGAGGTGGCATCGTCGACCGGGGTGATCGCGGAGATGGTGCGGTTGTCGATCATCCCCCAACTCTTGGTCACCGCGATGCCCAGACCGCCGTTGATCGCTTCGACACCGCTGTTGACGTCTTCGATCCTCTGCCCGTCGTCACCCTCGAAGGTGATCGTGAAATCCACGTAGGAGACCGGGTCGTCGAAGTCGTGGCGGGTGAACACCGGAACGATCGGGGTGTCGTGGACGTACTTGAAGTGGGCGAAGTCCACGCCGTTCTCCAACACGTACTGCGGGTGCATTTCGAGACCCTGTCGGAAAAGTCGTTGTTGCGGATAGTAATCCGCGACGGTGCCGGCGTCACCGAAGTCGGTGAAGATGTCGGGGGCTTCGAAGAACGGCTCTCGATTGTTGATGTCGTGCCAGATGTACACCGACTCGTTGCGCTCGACGACCGGATAGGTCTTGATGCGCCGACCGCGATTCGGTCGGTCCTCGTAGGGGATGCACACATTGCGCCCCTGTTGATTCCACTGCCATCCGTGGAACGGGCACTGCAGCACCTCCCCCTTGACAGTGCCGCCGTAGCCGAGGTGGGCGCCGAGGTGTTCGCAGTAGGCGTTCATGACCGTGAGCTCACCCGACTCGGCGCGCCAGGCGATCATCTCCTGACCGAAGTACTTCATCGTATGGACGTCACCGACGGCGACCTCGTCGGACCAGGCGACCTGAAACCATCCGGTCGGCTTCATCGACAGCGGCGGCTTGGCCATCAACAATCCCTTCGCATCGCTTCGGTTTCGAATAGTAGAGCCTTCAATGAAAGAAGCATAGTGGGTTCAACGAAACCAAGCTATCCTCGCGGCATGACCGAGGTTGGTGCGACGACCGGGATGCCCGCCCGCCGCACCAACCGGCGCGGCCAGGCGACCCGCGAGAACATGCTCGAAGCAGCGCTGCGCTCGCTTGCCTCCGGGGACCCCGGATCGGTGTCGGCAAATCGGATCGCCAAGGACATCGGCGCCACCTGGGGTGCAGTGCAGTACCAGTTCGGTGACGCGGACGGCTTCTGGGCTGCGGTGCTGCATCGCACCGCGGAACGCCGCGCCGAGATCTTCTCCACGGTCGACGAGTCCGCGCCTCTTCGCGACCGCGTCGCGGGAATCATCGAGGTCTTGTATCACGGCCTGGCAGAGCCGGATTCGCGCGCGATCGAGAACCTGCGCGCCGCCCTGCCCCGCGATCACGGCGAGCTGGAGCGGTTGTATCCCCAGACGGCCGCCGAACTGTATTCGTGGGGTCAATCGTGGCTGCAGACCTGCCGCAACGCATTCGCCGGCCTCGACGTCGACGCCGAACGCATCCGTGAGGTCGCAGCCCTCATCCCCGGCGCGATGCGCGGCCTCGTGTCCGAGCGGCAGCTCGGTTCCTATGCCGATCTCGACGTCGCCCGACGAGGCCTGACCAATGCGCTGGTCGCCTATCTGCAGGCACCGTGTTGATCAGCCCCACACCGACATCAACGTCACGTAACACGTGGTACCGATCAGGATGCTGAGCAACGCGTTGGCCCGCCACAGGTGAAGGCCCGCGGTCATCCCCACAGCGATCGCCAGCCACCACATCTGCCGAGCCGTCTCACCGGCCACCGTCTGCAGCGTGTAGATCGCCAGGATCAGCATGACCCCGACCGGCATGTGCACGCTCAGGTACTTGACGACGGCACTGTCGCGCATCGGCGCCAGCGCCGCGAACGGCAGCGCCCTCAGCGCCCACGTCACCGCAGCGCTCACCACTACGAGCAGCAGGATGTATCCGTTGTCAGGCACGTTCAGCCTTGCGCTGCACCCATAAGCGCAGCATCAGCACCGCGGCGAATCCGGCGAACGCGCACACCAGCATCTGACCGGGGACCAGCAGCCACGCGGCCACCGCGCACAGCGCCGCGACCACAGCGGTGAGCCGGTCCGGGCGCTGCCGGTAGGCGTCGATCGCCAACACGATGAACAGCGCGGTCAACGCGAAATCGAGACCCTCGAGCCGCTCGATCGGCAGCGCCTCGCCGACCAACCCGCCCAGGCCGGCGCCGGTGACCCACAGCAGGTGAAAGCACAGCTGCATGAACAGGATCGGACGAGTGGTCCAGGTGGCGGCCGCCGGGCTCACACCGACGGCGTACGCCTCGTCGGACAGTGTGTAGGTGCTGTACAGCTTCGCCGGCACGCCTTTGACACGATTCAACGGAAACGACAGCGCATAGAACACGTGCCGGGAGTTGACGACGAACGTCGTCAACGCGACCCCCGCCACCGGGGCCGCCGTCGCCGCGAGATGCACCATCAGGAACTCCAACGACCCGGCGTAGATGACCGCCGCGAACACCGGAGCCCACCACCAGTCCAGTCCCGCGTGGACGACAAGAAAACCCAGCGCCATTCCCAGCGGGATGAACGCCATCCCGATCGGAGCGGACAGCGCCAGCACGCGGCGCATCGAATGCTCGGGATCGGGGATGGGCGGCACGAGCGACAGGCTAGCTTTTCACGAGTGGACATCTTCGACGAATGGCTTCAGGGCGGAACGCACTTCACGTGGACCTCGACGACCGAGGCCAACGCCGGGGCCGAGGTGGAGGTCTTCAGCCGTCGCTGCGGCACCCCGGGGGCACCGGCACTGGTCTGTGTGCACGGCTTCCCGACCTCGAGCATCGACTATCGGGCGCTCGTCACGGAACTGGGCTCCGAGTTCGACATCTACACCCTCGACTTCCCCGGATACGGGCTGTCGGGCAAGCCGCCGCAGCCCTACATCTATTCGCTCTACGACGACGCCCGACTGCTGGTGCACGCCATCACCGAGGTCTGGGGGCTCGGTGACCATCGTATGATCACCCACGATCGTGGCAGCAGCATCGGGATGATCACGATGGCGATGCTGGCGGACCGGGGCACCACTCTGCCGGTGGATCTGTTCATGACCAATGCGAACATCTTCCTGCCGCTGGCGAACCTGACCGCGTTCCAGGTGGCGCTGCTCGACGAGACCACCGGTCGGGCCACCGCGGCAGCCACCACGCCGGAGATGCTGGCGGCAGGCCTGGGGATGGCCACGTTCATGCCTCGGCGGGCTCCGGAGGATCCCGAGATCGTGGCATTGGCAAAGAGTTTCGAACACAACAACGGCGTCGGCGTGCTCCCCGACACAGTCAGATATCTGCACGAGCGCGCCGCCGACGAGACCGGTTGGCTGGAGCGACTCTCCGCAATCGACGTCGACACCACGCTGATCTGGGGTCTGCACGACAGCGTGGCACCGCTACGGGTCGCCAACCACGTGTGGCAGGCCTACCTCAGGGACAAGCCCGGCCGCAACCGGTACTGGGTGGTGCCCGGCGCCGATCACTACGTGCAGTGTGACGCACCGTCCGAGGTGGCCGGGATCATCCGGCTCACCACCGAAAGCACAGACATCCCGTTGCAGACTCTCGGCGACCGGCCCGATGGCTCCGTGCTGGTGGATCAGTCAGGCCGCGATACCGAATGAGGCTGCAGCGCCGAGGATCCCGACAGAATCGAACGCGTCGGTAATCGCGCCGAGCTGCGCCTCGGTGAACCCCAGTGCGGTTGCGGCACTGAGCACCGCGGCGCGACCGTCGGTGAACACCGCGCCGGGACCCAGCCGGTACAGGGAGTGGTAGAACACCCTGGCCCAGGTTTCGTCGGAGACACCGCTGGTGGCAGCAGCCGTCATCATCCGGTAGGCCGCGTGGCCGAAGATGGTGCTGTTGACGTGTTCGCCGCCGTCGTCGCCCGACCCGGTGTAGCGCGTGGCGTAGTGGTCGCGGTAGGGCCCGTAAGCGGTGGTCACCGACGTCGGGTCGGCGAGATTGCGCACGATCCCGTAGTCGGAGTCCTCACCGAAACGCCACCGGTCGGCACCGGACTTTCCTTCGATCAGGGCGCCGAGGATGTCTGCGTAGGCTTCGTTGAGCGCACCGGACTCGCCGTAGTCGAGCACCGATCCGCCGTCGCCGACAACGTAACTCACCACAGCGTGCGTGAACTCGTGTCCGACGACGTCGAGCGCCGCCTGCAGGTATCCACTGTCCCCGTAGGCGAACTGCTGGCGGGTCGGATCCCAGAACGCGTTGGCGTAGCCGCCGACCGACGTGCGCGGGTTGTAGCGGATGCTGACCTCGATGAGCGCACCCGCACCGTCGAACGATGTCCGGCCGAGCACGTCCTCGAAGTAGTCGTAGACGACCGCGGTGTTGGCATGTGCGGACACCGCGCCTTTGTCCCAGGTGAACCAACTGCGTTTGACCGCCGCGCCCGGCAGCACCGGTCCACCGAGACCGAAGAACGAGTACGACGTCCGGTAGGTCGTGATGTTTCGGGTGCTGTCCGACATCGTCAGACTCGTGAAGAAGAACACCCGCTTGGATTCGACGGTGATGCTCCGCTGCTCACCGAGCCAATCGGTGGCCACACTGACCACAGCGCCGTCCTGCCCGTTCGAGAGGGAGACGATGACGTCGCCCGCGTTGATCCCGTCGGCATGGATCAGGTAGGTCGTTCCAGACGGCGACATGTCCCCGGTGTCCGGAAGCTGCAGCACCACCTGCCACGCCAAACTGGGCGCTGCCAGGTCGTCGAGAGCGTGGACCACGAGTTCGCTGGTGAATGTGCTTCGAGTGAGCAAGGTTTCAAGGGTGTCGCTGTAAGCACCCGAGCCGAAGTAGGCGGTACCGGCGATGAGGCGGATCTCGGAATCTTCGTCCACCGTGTCGGCGGGGGTCACGTCGAATCCCTCGGCCAGCCCGCGGTAGTTGTTGAACAGACCGGTGACAGCGCCATCGGCGTCGGTCACGAGGATGACATCACTCCCGAGAACCTGGATTCCGCCGATACTTTCGCCGAAGCGGTAGAAGTTCTCGACGGTGTTTCCGACCCCCGCGCGAGTGGCGGTGATGGCCGCGGCGTCGGCGAAACCCAGAGCGGCGCCCAGCGTGGGGGCGACGGCGTTCATCACCGCCGCGGCGTCGGTGGCTGTGGTCACCACCCGGTCGGTGAAGCGTCCGTTGATGACAGCCACGCCACCTCGGGGGTCGGTGGTCACCTCCACACCGTCGCGCGACAGCACCTCGACGAGGTCGAGAGTCGCCAGATCGTCGATCCGGGACGATGATGGCGCGTCGACGACGATGGTCACCCGGGTGGGGCCGGTGACGCCGAGAAGACCGAGCAATCCGTGGACGTGGAAGGGGTTGCCGACGGAGTCGTCGATGACGATCGTGAATCGATCGCCGCGAAGAGCGGTCCCGGCATCGGGGGTGTAGGTGAAGTGACCGAAGGCGTCGACGACCACGGTGCCGTGTTCCGGCGCAGCGGCGACGGTGTAGGTGAGTGCGGTGTCGTCGTAGTCGACCGCGTTGAGGCTCCCGGTGACCGGACCATCGGGCCCCGGACCGGAGATCGTCGCCTCAGCGGTGGGCCGCTGGTTGTTCAGGATGTACTGGCTCTGACGGACCGCGAGCCAGAGAGATTGCACGAGCGCCGACACCGGCGTCGCGGGCACCGGCAAACCGTCGGCCAGGCGCGCGAGCCCGACCCAGGTGAGCACGTCGGTGACGATGGTGTCGACGGTCACCGGTCGCACACCGGCGAGGCTGCGTAGCGTCGCGGCACTGTCCGCGAGTGCCGGCACAGCGAGTTCCATGGTGACCGGCTGCGGCGTCGGGGCAGCCGGCACGACCTCATGGGACTCGCCCGTCACAGGCGGACCGCTCCACGTCTGCTCGACAGCGCCGTCGGGCTCCTCGGCCGGCTCCCCGTCGGATGTCGCCGGCTCCGGGGATTTCCACGATTCGCGGGTCGGCTCGGCCCCGGCGCTGTCGGTGCCGGTCGCGGCGTCAGCGGCTCTGTCGGCCTCGTCGGATTCCTCGATCTCGTCGACGTCACCGATCTCGCTGGTCTCGCCGGTCTCTCCGGTGTCATCGTCGGGTTCGCGTGTGGCGTCGGCGTCGGGTTCGCGTGTGGCGTCGGCGTCAGTGGCGTCGGCGTCAGTGGCGTCGGCGTCAGTGGCCTCTGCGCCGTCCCTCTTGCTGCTACCCGATTTGGTGCTACCCGATGGCTCAGACGACTCAGAAGACGGCGCCGAGTCAGAAGACGGCGCCGAATCGGACGGCGTTGCGGCCGCGACGCCCGGACCGACCGCCAGGCTCAGTGCGATGCCGATCAGGGCGACACCGGCGTAGAGCCTGCGCGTGGCCACATCGACCCCCCATGGTTGATCCATTCGGATCGCGGCAGGTCGAGCAGACCGCCGTAGCACGGAAATTTACCACCCCGTAGCAAACTCCCGAGGCGTCTACGACGGATTGGTCGATTCGGCACTCAGTGCGGCCGGCGTAACGGAGCACCTCGACGTCGGCTGCTCGGTCGAGCCTGAAATCCGTTGCCGGACACGCAGCCTCTACTCTGGGCCGGTGCCTCTTCTTCTCGGCCCCATCCTGCGCCACGTCGGTGAGACGACCGCGATGGTGTGGGTACAGACGGACGCCCCCGCCGAGGTCGAGGTGCTCAACTGCGCCACCAGGACTTTCGAGGTGCAGGGCCACCACTACGCGCTGGTTCCGGTGACGGGACTCGCGCCGGACTCGACGATCGAATACCAGGTCCGCGTCAACGGCGCACAGGTCTGGCCGGAACCTGATTCGCAGTTCCCACCGAGTGTGATCAGAACCCGCGGCCCGGACACCGCCGACCGACTGAGGATCATCTTCGGGTCCTGCCGCTACCCGAAGACCGGCGAAGCCGCGATCGACGACAAGCTCGGACTCGACGCCCTCGACTGCTACGCCACCCGGCTGACCGCGATGCCCGCCGAAGAGTGGCCGGACGCCCTGCTGCTCCTCGGCGATCAGGTGTACGCCGACGAACTGACCCCCGAGGCACGCCGCCACCTCGCCGGCCGCCGCTCCTCCGGCAAACGCCCACCCGACGAAGTCGTGACGTTCACCGAGTACGAGGGTCTCTACCAGCACACCTGGGGCGACCCGGAGATCCGCTGGATCCTCTCGACTCTGCCCACCGCGATGATCTTCGACGACCACGACATCCGCGACGACTGGAACACCTCTGCGGCCTGGCGTGCCGAGGTCAATGCCAAACCATGGTGGCGGGACCGCATTCGGGCCGGACTCGGCTCCTACTGGGTTTATCAACACCTCGGCAATCTGAGCCCCGACGAGCTCGCCGAGGACGAGGACTACCAGAAGGTGCTGGCCACGGACGGTGACTGCTGGCCACATCTGATCGAGCTGGCTGACCGCGCAGACACCGAGGTCGACGGCGACAAGGGCCTGCGGTTCAGTTACCGCTGGGATCTGGGCCGCAGCCGCCTCATCGTGGTCGACTCGCGCAACGCCAGGATCCTTGACAGCGGTGATCGAAAGATGCTGGGCGACCGAGAGTTCCGCTGGCTCGAAGACCAGGTCAATGACAATCTGGAGTCACTGGACCACCTCGTGATCGGCTCATCGCTGCCCTGGCTGCTACCTCCGGTCCTCGGCGATCTGCAGACGGTCAACGAGATCTCCGCCAACCGAGCCGGGGCACGGGGCAAGCTCGGCGAGAAGATCCGCCAGGCAGCAGACCTGGAGCACTGGCCGGCGTTCATGGACTCGTTCCTGCGGCTGAGCGACTTGATCGTCGAAGCAGCCACCCAACCCGCGGGCGGGCCTGCAACAGTGTCGGTGTTGTCCGGCGATGTGCACCACAGTTACGCCGCGCGCGCCGATTTCCCCGGCACGCCGACTGCCCGCGTGTATCAGCTGGTGTGCTCGCCGGTGCACAACTACGTTCCCAGCTACGTGAAACCCGCATTCAAGCTCGGGTGGTCGCCCCGGGTGGCTCGGATAACCCGCCGCTGGGCCCGTCGGCACGGCTCCCCCGCGCTGCCCATGTCGTGGCGCAACCTCAGCGGGCCACTGTTCGGCAATACCATTGCGAGCCTGAATGCCAGGGGCCGCAAGGCCAGTGTGGTGTTCGAACAGCCACGCGACAACGGCGAACTGACCACCGCGGTCAGGATTCCTCTCACCGACTGATCACGTTCTCGATCGCTTCGATCCGCACGGCGATTCCGTTGAGCACCGACATCCCGGCAAGGCGCTCGAGGTCGGCCGGTGCGTTCGACGTCAACTCGTTGACGTTGGCGCCGCCGGAGCGGTTCGCCAACTGCCAGCCACCCTGATGCCCCCACCCGTGCGGAATGGCCACCGTGCCCGGTGCCATCTCGTCGGTGATCCGCACCTCGGTCTCGATCGCCCCGTGCGGCGACGTGATCCGCACGGCGGCACCGTCCGACAGGTTCGCAGCTGCCGCGTCCACGGGATTGACCCTCGCTCTATGACGGCGATCGCCCTTCATCAGCGTCGGACTGTTGTGCATCCACGAGTTCTGCGAACGCATCTCACGCATGCCGATCGCCATCAGCGGGAAGTCCGGATTGTCGGGATGCCGCTCGCCGAGACCGGCCAATTCCTGCAGGATCTTTTTCGGCGCCAGCACGACCAAGCCGTCGGGTTGTCTGACGACGTCGGCGCGGATGCCGGTGCGGGCGTGCTCGGCCAGGACGATGCCGTGCGGGTTGTCGCGAAGGCGCCGAGGATTGATGCCCTTGCGCCGCAAGCCGAATCGATCGCCGTAAGGCCCGATCCGCATCAGCAGTTCGACCACGCGCCGAGGCGTGATCCGCCCGATTCCACGTCGATCCAGCCAGGTGAGCACCCCGTTGAAGCGTGCCAGCGCGCCCGTGGCGAACAACGACAGGCCCATCCGGCGGGCCAACTCGTCGAAGACCTCCCACTCGTTGCGCGCCAGACCGTACGGCGTGAGCACCGGTTCGGCGGCCTGGATGAACACCGTCGGGGAGCAGTTTGCGAAGCTGTACGGCACGTCGTAGCGCTCGAGGAACGTCGCGGCGGGAAGCACATAGTCGGCGCGACGGTTGGTTTCGTTCACATACAGATCCAGCGACACCAGCAGATCGAGCTCGTCGAGAGCCTTCTCCAGCATCGGGCCGTTGGGCACGGTGAGCACCGGGTTGCCTGCGGTGACGAACAGCGCACGCAACTGGCCGTCGCCCGGGGTGAGGATCTCTTCGGCGATCAGCGCTGCCGGGTAGGTGCTGATCACCTCGGGCAGGTCGCCGACGCGGGACCGTGCGGTGTCATAGGTCAACCTTCCTGCCTTCTCCCCCATGTCCTCCAGCGGAATCACCGCCTGGGAGAACAACATTCCGCCGACCCGGTCGAGGTTGCCGGTGACGATGCTCAGGGCGTCGAGCAGGAAACTGACCAACGTGCCGTGCCTACCCAGACAGGCGCCGGTGCGACCGTAGGCCACCGCGCTGGATGCCGCGGCGAAATCCCGAGCCAGGCTGCGCACCACATCGGCCTCGACGCCGGTGCGGTTGTGGGTGTCTTCAGGCGGGTAGCGCAACACGATGTCGCGCAATGTCTGCCACCCGGTCGTCTGCTCGGCCAGTGCGGTGGTGTCAGCGAGGTCTTCGGAGAAGATCACGCAGAGCATCGACAACAGCAGCCATGCGTCCGAGTCCGGGCGCACCGGCAGGTGCTCGTAGGCGCGGGCGGTCTCGGTGCGCCGCGGGTCGATCACCACCACCCGCCCGCCGCGGCGGGTGATGGCGGCCAGGTCGTCCTTGATTCGTGGGGTACGCACGGCACTTCCGTGGGAGACCAGCGGATTGGCGCCCAGCATGAACAGGAAGTCGGTGCGCGGCAGGTCCGGGAACGGGATCTGGCTCGCCGCACCGTAGAGCAACTTGCTCGCGACGAAACGCGAGTTGATGTCCTGCGAACCCGACGAGTACTGGTGGTGGCCACCCAGGCGGGTGAGGAAGATGCCTGACCACAGACCGGTGGCGTAGCCGAAGGCGATGGGGTTGCCGAAGTACTGGCCGACTGCGCCGCCGCCGCGCTCGGCGACGATGCGGGTGAGACGACCGGCGATGTCGTCGAGGGCCTCATCCCAGCTGACCTCGTCGAAGGTGCCGTCCCGGCGACGGCGCAGCGGCGAGAGCACCCGGTCGGGATCGTTCTGGATCTCGGAGAACGCAATACCTTTGGGGCACGCCCTGCCCCGCGACAGCGGATTGTCGGGGTCGGGACGCAGTGACTGCAGACGACCGTCCTCGACGGTGGCGATCATCCCGCACAGCGCCTCGCAGATCCGGCAGTAGGTGACGTGTTGCTCGACAGCCATGGAGGCCCTTTCTGTCAGCCCCTACAGTCGCACCCCCGTCGCCCGAACGCTAGACAAATCAGCAAAAGTGTTCACTGTGCGCGCTTCGGGTGCGCGCCCGGGTGCGTACGATCCGATGATGGAACTGCGGGGAAAAAGAGTCCTGATCACCGGGGCGTCGCGAGGGATCGGCGAGGCGCTCGCGCACGGCTTTGCAGGCGCCGGTGCCAGCGTGGCGCTCGTCGCCCGAACCCAATCCGCCATAGAAATGCTCGCGGCCGAACTGGGCGGCTCCGCGCACGCCGCCGACCTGGCCGATCCGACGCAGGTCGCAGGCCTTATAGCGCGCATCGAGGATGAAGTCGGACCGGTGGATGTGCTGGTGAACAACGCCGGAATCGAGAGCACGGCGGGCTTTGTCGATGCGCCCGACGACGAACTGCGCCGGGTCACCGAGGTGAACTATCTCGCCCCCGCCGAACTGTGCCGCCAGGCCGTCCCGCGCATGCTTCGTCGGGGTGGCGGGCATATCGTCAACATCTCCTCGATGGCCGGGTGCTCGGTGTTCCCCGGACTTGTCACCTACTGCGCGTCGAAGGCGGCACTGTCTCACTTCACGGCGGGTATGCGCGCCGACCTGCGCGGATTGCCGATCGGCACCACCCTGGTCGAACTCGGCCCGATCCCCACCGATCTGCTCGCCAAGGCCGACGCGTTCGAGCCGACCGCCAAATCCTTCGAGCGGCTGTACCGGACACGCATGCTGGTCAAGGTGCCCCGCGAGACGGTGTCCGAAAAGGTGGTCGAGGCCGTGCGCAAGGGCCGCAAACACGTGCGGATCCCCCGGCGTGCCGCCGCGTTCCCGATCCTGTCCGAAATGCCCCGGCGGGCAACGGAGATCGTCCTCACCGGGGTCCCCCACCAGGCGAGGTAGCCGGATCGGTCAGTGCACGCCCTCCATCTGGCGACTGATCCACGGCGCGATGAAGAACACCACCACACCGGCCACCACTGCCACCGCGCCCAGGATGCCGAAGTAGCCGACCTCGCGCGACGCGTCGTAGTAGGTCGACAGCACCCCCGACATCGACGTGCCGATGCCCACCGAGAAGAAGTACAGGGCCATCATCTGCGCGCGGAACGCGTCCGGGGCCAGCTTGGTGGTGACCGACAGTCCGATCGGCGAGAGCAGCAATTCCGACACCGCGAACACCCCGAGGATCAGCATGACCAGCAGTGCCGGCACCGCGCTGATGGCCGCAAGCGGGATGAAGCAGAGGAACGCCAGACCCATGCCGATGACGCCGTAGGCGAACTTGCGCGGCGTGGTGGGTGCCCGGTTGCCCAACCTGGTCCACATCAGCGCGAACAACGGCGACAGCACGATGATCCACACCGGTTCGATCGACCCGATCCAACTCGCAGGCGCCACCCAGCCGAAGATGGACCAGTTCATCCGCTCGTCGGAGTAAACCGCCAGCACGGTGAAGATCTGCTGGAACAACGACCAGAAGATGGCATTGGCGACAAAAAGCGGGATGAAGGCCCGCACCCGCACCCGCTCCGGGCCGGTGACCTTGTCACTGCTCAGCAGGATCGCGAAGTAGCCGATCGAGGCGACGACGATGACCCCGGTGGTCACCTGCGACAAGTTGGCCAGCGTCACCAGCTTCAGCGCGATCGCCACCGCGATCACCGCCAGCACGACGACAAACACCCCGACCGTCTTGCCGATAGCGCTGCGCGGCAACGGGTTCGGGACGTGGCGGCCGTGTTCGCCGAGGTTGCGGCGGAACACCACGTATTGGGCCAGGCCCAGCGCCATCCCGATGGCGGCCGCGCCGAACCCGTAGTGGAAGCCGACGTGGGTCTGCAGCAGGCCGGTGATCAGCGGGCCGACGAACGCGCCGAGGTTGATGCCGAGATAGAACAGCGTGAAACCGCCGTCGGCGCGCGGATCACCCTTGTCGTAGAGGGTGCCCAGCAGCGACGATGCGTTGGCCTTCAACGCACCCGAACCCAGCGCCACCAAGACGAGGCCCGCGCCGACGCCGGTCAGCCCCGGCAGCACCGCCAGCGCGATGTGACCGAGCATGACGACAACGCCACCGTAGAAGACGGTGCGTTCCATCCCGAGAAGCCGGTCGGCAACCCACGCACCGAGCACGGTGGACAGGTACACGAGTCCGCCGTAGGCGCCGACGATGCCGGTCGCGGTGCTCTGCGGCAGCCCGAGCCCGCCGTCGGTCGCCGAGTAATAGAGGTAATACCCCAAGATGGTGAGCATCCCGTAGAACGAGAACCGTTCCCACAGTTCGACACCGAAGAGGTTGGTCAATCCGATCGGATGACCGAAGAGCGTGCGCTGATGATCCTGCTCACGAGTAGCCATGCCGATACCCTGCCCCCTTCGGGCCCGAAATGGGACCCGGCTACCCGGAATTCTGCGGGGCCCCGATCTGCGGGGAGTAGCGTGCAGTCGTGTGACACGCTGAGGCTGAAGTCGGCGACGTGACCCTGCCGACTGTCGCCCGGTCAGACCGTCGTTGTCTGCAACCATGGGATGAGCGGTCCAGAGGAGATGTCGCATATGAGCGAGATGAAGTATTTGGATCTGCACGGCGATCGGGTCGCCTACCAGGACGCCGGTAGCGGCGACGAGGCGCTGTTGCTGATCCACGGCATGGCCGGTAGTTCCGAGACCTGGCGTGCGGTGATCCCCCAACTGTCGAAGAAGTACCGGGTGATCGCACCCGACCTGCTGGGACACGGTCAGTCCGCCAAACCCCGCAGCGACTACTCGCTGGGTGCGTTCGCGGTGTTGCTGCGGGACCTGCTCGACGAGTTGGGCATCTCAGGAGCCACGGTCGTCGGTCAATCACTCGGTGGCGGCGTGGCGATGCAGTTCGCTTACCAGCACCGCACCTACTGCCGACGGCTGGTTCTGATCAGCAGCGGTGGCCTCGGCCCGGACGTCGGCTGGACGCTTCGGCTGCTGTCCGCCCCGGGAGCCGAACTGTTGCTGCCGGTCATCGCGCCACCGCCTGTCGTGACAGCGGGCAACAAAGTGCGTTCCTGGCTCTCGGCGGGAGGCATCGAGTCTCCGCGCGGCGCAGAGATGTGGAGCGCCTACACCTCCCTCGCCGATTCGCAGACCCGCCAGGCTTTCCTCAAGACCCTGCGCTCGGTCGTCGACTACCGCGGACAGTCGGTGAGCGCCCTGAACCGGCTGTATCTGACCTCCGATATGCCGACGATGGTCATCTGGGGCGATCAGGATCGGATCATCCCGATCGAGCACGGGTACGCCCTGCGCGACGCGCAACCCGGGTGCCGGCTCGAAGTTCTCGGCGGCGTCGGTCACTTCCCCCACGTGGAACGACCCAGTGCCGTCGCAGACCTGATCGACGATTTCGTCGACACCACGAACCCGCCCCCCGAAGCCGTCGACTCGCCGCTCACGGAGCATCCCGCCGACTGACGGGCACCGGCTGCCGCGAGTTTGCCGAGACCGGGTGGCCACAGCACTGACGTTGGCGATGAATGACCGCGCGTAGGAGTGTGATGGGCTACCGTCAATAACCGTCGCTCGAGGCAAAATTATTGCTGTACTGCCAGGAGCAAACAGGGCAGTCACAGGGCATGGGAGCGCAGTGGGCAACGGCCGACACCGGCCTCGGACGAGGCCGTCGATCATCATCCCGGCGGGGCTTGCCGCCTCGCTGGCGGTGTTGCTCGTGCTCGAGGACGGCGGCAGCACAGTCGTGCGTGTCGTCGACGACCTCGCCCTGCTAGCGCTGTCGACCTGGGCCGCGGTGTGCGCCGGCCTGGCCGCCCGGGCCGCACAGGGCCGAATCCGGACGGCATGGACGTTCATGGCGGCAGGACTGGGCGCGTGGGCCGTCGGCGACCTGATCTGGTTGGTGACCGAGAACGTCCTCCATGTATCTCCGTTCCCATCACCGGCCGATCTGTTCTACCTGCTGTTCCCTGTGCTGGCTGCCGTGGCGATGGCCCAGCTTCCCGCCGTGCTACATCAGTCGCGGCTACGCATCGTGCTCGACGGTGCGACGGTCGCGCTGTGTGTGTTCCTGCTGCTGTGGATCATCTGGCTGCAGGACGTCTACGACGCGTATCGCGAAGACGGCTTGGCGCTGGGTCTGGCATTGGCGTACCCGCTGGCCGATGTGCTGGTGCTCTCGATCGCCGTGGCGGTCCTCGCCCGCGCTCCGGTTCGCCAGCGTGCCGTTCTGTCCCTGCTCACCCTCGCGTTCGTCCTGACGACGATCACCGACAGCGCATTCGCCTACCTCGTCACCGGCGACCGCTACGCCACCGGCAACCTGATCGACATCGGCTGGGCCGCAGCCCTCGTCGTCTTCACCGCGGCCGCGCTGGCCAGTCGCACCACTCCGCCCCCCATCGCGGTGCCTGTCACCGTCCCCTCCAACTCATCTCTGTGGGTGCCCTACGTTCCGCTGCTGCTGGCAGGCACTGTGGGACCAGCCATGGTGATGACAGGACTGGAACGGATCGTCGTGCCCATGGTCACCACCACCGTCTGCGTGCGACAGGCCGTTGCGGCATGGGAGAACCGGCGGCTTCTGCTGGCGGCGGCCGATCAGGCCCTGCGAGATCCGCTGACCGGGTTGGCCAATGGCACGCTGTTTCACGATCGCCTCGCGCACGCGATGATGCTGAAGCTGCGCGACGGTCGTTCGGTGGCCGTGGTGTCGCTGGACCTCGATGACTTCAAGCTCGTCAACGACAGCCTCGGCCATCCGACCGCGGACAGTCTGCTGGTGCATGCGGGCCAGCGGGTCGCCGACTGCGCGCGCCCGGGTGACACGGTGGCCCGCCTCGGCGGGGACGAGTTCGTTCTGCTCTTGGAGAGCGAGGTCGACGATTCTCATCTGGTGGCGCAACGCGTGATCGAAGCGTTCAACAAGCCGTTCGACGTCGATGAGCAGAGCATTCTGATGAATCCCAGCGTCGGGGTCGCGGTGGCTCCCGCCGACGAGCCGGAACTGTCGCCGGAGACTCTCATCAAGCGCGCTGAGATGGCGATGCACACGGCGAAGCGATCACGTTCGTCGCGCGTGCACATATTCAGCGCGGACATGGTGACCGACCCGGATGCCATGGGGTCAGCCCGCGACCTCGGCCTGCTCCCCTGCGACGGCGCGGCCCAGGTGCGACTGCTCGGCGAATTGCGCCGGGCGATCGACGCCGGGGTCTTCAAGGTGGTGTACCAACCGAAGTTCGATCTGAAGACGGGTCGCGTCGTCGGCGTGGAGGCGCTACTGCGGTGGCCGCACCCCGAGTTGGGGATGCTGCGGCCGGATGCGTACATGTCGCTGGTGCGAGAACACGGGCTGATGCGGCCGGTGACGGACATGGTGCTCGACAAAGTCGTCAACGATGCCAATCGATGGATGGCACGCGGCGCGCAGATACCGGTGGCGGTGAATCTTTTCGCGCCGTTCCTGCGTGACACCGGGTTGCCCGACACACTGTGTCGGGCATTGGAGCGGGGCGGACTACCTGCCCAGTGCCTCACGGTGGAAATCACCGAGGATCTGGTGCTCACCGACATCGGCCTGGTGACCGAGGTGCTGCGGAGGTTGCGCAGCCAGGGAATCCGGGTCGCGATCGACGACTTCGGCAGCGGTTATTCGGCGCTGTCCTACCTCCGTGACCTGACGATCGACGAGATCAAACTGGACCGCAACTTCATCGCGCCGGTGACCAGCAACATCCGGGCCGCCTCCGTGGTGCGCGCGGTCATCGAACTGGCCCACGACCTGCAGATCACCGTCGTCGCCGAAGGCATCGAAGATGCCGCAACGGCCGCCTGGCTGCGAGACCGCGACTGCGACGTCGGCCAGGGCTACTACCTCGGCAAGCCCATCGACGCCGCCGGAGTCCCGGACCTGATCGGTTTCGCCGCGCACCTGCGGTGACCGCACGAAGGGCACACTGAGCGAGTGCAGATCGCGCTGGTGGTCATCGTGGTGCTCGAGTTCGCCGGGCTGGTCACACTCGGAGTGCTGCTCGCGGTGTCGCGCCGACAGTTGGCGGGCACGCGTAGAGAACTCCGCCGCCGTCGCGAGGCTGTCGATTCCAAGCCCCGCCAGAGCAGCAGGCGTCCACTCGGTGTCGCGCCGCTCGCCGTGAAGACCGTGAAGCACACGCTGCAGAGCGCGGATTCGCTCATCCGCAAGGGCATCGTCGGGTCGGTGCGCACGTCGATCGAGGATCTGGCCGGCTGGGCACGCGTCGAAAGGCCCGATCTCGCCAGCATCACCTCCGACGGCCAGGTCGTCCTGGTCTTCTCCGACATCGAGGGGTCCACCGAGCGCAACGAGTTGTTGGGCGACAGCGCATGGGTGAAGGTCCTCGAACGGCACAACACGCTGATCCAGCGGCGAGTGGCCGATCATCACGGCTACGTCGTGAAGAACCAAGGCGACGGCTTCATGATCGCCTTCGCCGACCCCGGTGATGCGGTGCGCTGCAGCGTCTCCGTCCAGCAGGCTCTGCTGCAGCACCCCGAGCGATACGACAACATCCGTGTCCGAATCGGGGCGCATGCAGGCTCATCGGTCCGTCGCGGTGACGACCTGTTCGGCAGGAACGTCGCGATGGCGGCTCGCATCGCAGATCTCGCCGGCGGCGGCGAGATCCTCGTCAGCCAGGAACTGCGCGACGCGTGCGACGGTGCGGACGGCGTCGAGTTCGACGCACCGCTCGAGGTGGAGTTGAAGGGCCTCCGCGGCCACCAGACGGTGCACGCGGTCAGCATTCCCGCTGCTCGCTGACCTCGCGCTTTGCCGCAGAACCCGGCGATCGGGCGACCGAGAGTTTGAAATCGACGGATCGGGCAATTCCTTACGGGACAATCACACACGCTTCACATAACGGATCGGATTAACCAATGATCGTGCTCGGCGTCATCCTCCTGCTGATCGGCTATTTCACCAGCCTCTCAATCCTCTACACGATCGGCGCAATCCTCGTGGTGGTCGGTGTCGTTCTGTGGATCCTCGGCGCAGTCGGCAAGCCCGTCGGTGGTCGAAAAGTCTGGTTCTGAACGTCTGGGGACATCCGGCGGCGGTTCTTCACGGTTTCGGCCGTGTCCCGCCGCCGGATCCGTCCCTAGACTCGGTCATATGCCTGTACCTGATAAGCCGCGGCCCGGCCAAGAGTCGGTGTGGGACTATCCGAGGCCGCCGCTGCTCCAAGAGTTCACCGGTTCGATCACCGTCGAGTTGGGCGGGCAGACCATCGCTCGCACAGATCGGGCCTGGCGGGTTCTGGAGACCAGCCATCCGCCCACCTACTACCTCCCCCGCGCGGCGTTCGCAACCGGGGTGCTTCGCCCAACCGCTGGATCCTCCTGGTGTGAATGGAAAGGGCAGGCAAGCTATTTCGATCTGGTGACCCCGGCAGCCGTCGCCTCCCGAGCCGCATGGACCTATCTGGAGCCGACACCGACCTTCGGTGCGATCACCGGCGCCCTGGCTGTCATGCCCTCTCTTGTGGACCGGTGCACCGTCAACGGCGAAGAAGTCGTACCGCAGCCGGGCGGCTTCTACGGCGGCTGGATAAACAGTTGGCTCGCAGGACCGTTCAAGGGTGTGCCCGGCTCCATGGGCTGGTGACGATCGCCGCCTTCATCTCCGCTGACACACACGCACTCTCAGTCGTCCGACGCGCTCTTTCGCGTGGATTTCTTGGTGTCGGAGTCGGAGTCCTTCGACGGCGCTGAGCGCGTCTCGTCGGAGGACGTATCGGCTTGCCGCGTCTCACCTTTCGCCCGCTTCTCGGCACCACTCAGGCGGTCGCCCCGATTCTCGCGACGTTCCGAATCGTCGCCTTCGGTGGCGTCCTCGCCCTTCTGGCTCTCGCCCTTCTGGCTCTCGCCCTTCTGGCTCTCGGACTCTTCGCCCGCGTCGCTTCCCTCGTCAGTGTTGCCGTCCTCGTCCGTCGCCGAGTCCTCGGAACCGGTGTCCTCTTCGGGGGCCGAGTCGTCGTCGGGGTCGGCAGGTGCGTCTGCAATTGCCTGCACTGTTGCAGGTTCTTGCATCACCGGGAGGACGAGATCGCGGCCTGGCTGCGGGGGCAGCGGACGCATCCAGTCGAGCGGACGATCCAGGGGTGGCCGGCCGGGAAGGTAATCGATTGGCGGAAGTCCCGGTATCGCCAGATAGAGCTGGTCGACTGCGATGTACCCCACGGAAAGCACTACGTCATAGGCGAATTCGCCAAGGTTCTCGAACAACCCTTCGCCGCGCATCACGTCGGTGCCGTTGAAGATGGCACTCGCCAGAATGCTCTCTCCGAAGTTGAACGCGATGTACATCTGCTTGCCGAGATAGCCGAGTTGATTGGCGAACTCATGGAAATCAGTGCGGACCGCGATGCGGAATGCAATGAAATCGTCGTCGATCTGATCAGCGACCACGGCGGGGTCTTCGGCTGCAGCAGCCATCGGTGCGTTGTCCGCACGACTGCCCACATCTTCGGTGGTGATGCCGGCCTCGTCGGCGATGACACGGGCGACTGCCGCTCTCAGGGCGTCACCGGTGTGATCGCCCGGCTCGGCCAGGATTGTGTCGCCCGTTGTCGATGGCGCAGTCTGTCCCGCAGCGTTGCTCGGCGCGAGCACCACCCCCAGAGGATGCAAAGCCCGCGTGGACGCCGTCAGATCCACTGACGTCGACCAACCGTTGGCGCCACCGGATGACGGCGCGGCCCGCTCCACCGGTGTGGCCATGATCGTGGCTCCGGTGACCGCTGCTACCGCTGCGACCGCGCCTGATTGAACGACGATCCCCATGATTCTCCCCCTTGTCGGCACCCCGTCCCGTTCGCCAAGGTAACACTCCGCACCGCCCGACGGAAGAACCCAAATAGTTTGCTGCTGGCGTCATGCCTAGGCGAGACCTCGCACAGTCCAACTTTGCTGACCTGTGGTGGTCCGGTTGACGAATCCGTTAAATCTCCGAGCGGTCTACCTGCCGTCGGATCAACTTAAATATCTCGCTCAATACATCTGGGCACCGTCGCGCCTGATGCAGTGACGGGAGCTGTTCGTTCACAATGAATTACAAACGGAACGGCGGCTGAATCTTCGGTAAATCTCCCAGAAGTCAGGAAGCGCAGGGTATTCGGTACGGCTCCCGCCCTATCTACAACCTGCAGTACCGCCCTGACGGCGCCGGAGCCGGATGCGCTGCGACGCGCTGACAAGCGGTCAACCCACAACACCCCGCATTTGCGAGATTCCGGCGAACACGGTTGGACAGACCGCAGCACTCCGTTCGACCACATTCGCCTGGTCCCCGTGCACAAGGCGCTTGAACCTCGTCACCGATCGCTCAGTTGCTGGCGCGCGGATTCTTCAGCGGCAAAATCCCTGTGAAACTACCCGCGACCGCGTAAGTTCGACCGGGGGCGGTTGGGTCGAACGAGTGGGGAATCACGAATGAAGGGTCCGGGACGCGCGCTGATTGCGACGGGTGTCGCCGCGCTGACCGGTGGTGCGCTGGTGTTCACACCGTCGGTGCTGCCGGCAACGATGCCCACTCTCGAGGTCGTCCGTCCGGTGAACTACGCCGCCAATACCGATCCCGGTGCAGCGGCGGAGCGGCCGACGGCGGAAGAGGTGAAGGCCGCTCTGACGCTGATCGGGCATCTCGGGCCAGGAGTCGACACGCCGACGGTGCACGCTGTCGATTCGGCGACCACGCCCGCGGTCCCCTTCGCCAATCACAGGGTCCTCGCCGCGCTCGCCGAACAATCACCACAAGGCCGCGCCGCGATCACCACACTCGAAGAACCGGTCGCACTCAACGCAGCCTCAGACCTCATCGACGGCGTGTACTCCTTCACCAGGTACTGGGCGAACTACGTCTCGTTGGAACTCGGGCCCTGGCTGATCAACTGGATTCCGTTCGGATACCTGATCTCTGACCAGATCTACATCTGGTATCCGAACTTCGTCCTGCCCACCGTCGACAGCTTCGTCTACGACTTTCTCGACCCGGTGGTCAACAATCCGCTGAACCTGGCGGTGTGGCTCGACGGGATCGGCGACATCATCAACACCGCCGTCACCGGGGTCGTCGACGGGATCGTCGCCGAGATCGACTACGTCCTGGATTTCGGCTGGTTCCCGTTCCCGTTGCCGCCGTTACCCGATCTGCCTCTGCTGGGACCAGCCTCGGACTCGACGACTGCCGCGGCCGCGCTGGTGTCGAGCGAGACGACCGAGGCCTCGGTCACCGACGAATCGCCCGTAGGCGCGCCTGCCGAGGAGGCCGTCGACTCGGACACCACCGTCGAAACGGAAACCCCGGCGCAGAAGAGGACCGAGAACGCTGACGGCGTCGAGACCGAAACTGCGGGCGACGAACAACCTGAACAGAACGACGGGACAGCCGAGGACACCGATGAATTCGGTGACGAGACCGATGAATTCGGCGACGACACGGGCAGCGAGGCACCCGACCAGCTGGACGATGTCGCCGAAGACGAGACCGAACCTGACGACGGTTCCGGCGACGGTCAGACCGGAAACGAGGACGCGGAGGATCCCGGAGCGACCAACGACTCCGACGAGCAGTCCGGTGACGACGACAGCGACGGCGGCGACGACGACGCGGGCGCCTCGCCTTCGCAGGACTGAGACTGGCCGACGTCAGTAATCGGTAACCGCCAGAGCCGTATTCACTCGGCGGTCTCGCTGCTAGCTTGGTCGTAGCTTCAGAAGGAGGCAGGCCGCTGGGCGATCACCCTCGCCCGTTCTCCGACAGAAGGTTTCAGGCCGATGGCCGCACATCACAGAACACAAATCCGGGCATTGTGGGTTGCGCCTTGCGCAATCGCCGCAGCAGCGCTGATATCCGGCGCAGGCATCGCAAACGCAGATCCGAACGATCCGGCGCTCACTGAGGTCGCTGGCGACGGGCAGATCCGATCTGAGCCGTCGGCACGTATCGAAGCCGGTGACGTCTGTGTGCCGAATCTGGGCACGCTGGCCACGTCGCAGGTGCGTACTTTCGAGCAGGGCGTGCCCAATCAGATCATCGAGGAGTCCGGCCCGGAGTGGGTCGGTTCTGACGGTTTGTTCGCGGTGGGCCTTGCTCCCGCAAACCCGTTCGGCGGTAACTTCGACCCGCGGAACGCGGCCACCGGGCGAGCGTGCGGCCCAGTCTTCGCCAGCGGGTTCTGACCTGCAAATGCTCTGCGCTGCAGGGACTTAGCTGCCCGACATCGTCCCTTCCCAGAACAGCAGGCGCGCTCGAAATCCGGGATGGCTTGCCCTGTCGAGCACCTTCAGTCCGGTATTGGTGAGCGCTGGAACGCCGACCAGTTTGTGGAAGAATCGCCCACGGCGGTACTCGCGACCCCAGGTCGCCTCGATGATCTGGCTGTAGTTGGTGAAGTCATCGGGACCGTTGTTGGTGAGGGCAGCGATAGCGCTCTCCCCGGCAGCCAAACCGGACTGCAACGCCTTGGAAATGCCTGCGCCCGACACCGGCCGTGCCGCGCCCAGCGCGTCACCGGCGAACAGAACTCCGGGGCGCCACGGTGGCCACACGTTGAATCCCATGGGCAGGCGCCAACCTTGAAGCGCCTTCGACTTCTGCAACTCGGCGACGGGAGGTAGCTCCCATTCGGCAGGCAGGGTTGCCATGAACTCGCCGAGGAGCTGAGCGGAGTTGATCTGGCGCCAGTTCTTGTAGCTGTTGACATAACCCAGACCGATGTTGACCCGGCCATCGCCGACCGGGAAAACCCAACCGTATCCGGGCAGCTGGTCGCCGTTGAACGTCAGCTTCAGATGGATGTCGAGGCTGTCGGAGTCCGGGCGGTTGGCCGGCATCTCGGCTCGAATGGCGATCGCGGTGTAACTGGTGTGTGGGGAGTCCAGGTGAAGCGCCTGCTTCACCGGCGAGTACGCACCATCGGCGGCGATGACCGCGTCGGCCAAGATCTTCTCACCACTCTTGAGCTCGACCCCGGTCACCCGGCCGTCACCGTCGAGCACCGCGCCGACGACCTCTGCGGATTGACACACCTCAGCGCCGGCGGACTCGGCATGTTTGAGCAGGAGGGTGTCGAGCTCGCGCCGAGAGACACCGTGGCCGTGGTCGGGCATCCCGGGTCGGCGCGGAAACGACAGCTCCCATTCGCGGGGGCTGAATATCGTGGCCCGGTTGAGACGATGGAACTTGTCGACCTCGTCAGCCAAACCCATCTTCTGCATGAAGCTGACTGCACGTGGTGTCAGGCCGTCTCCGCAGGGTTTGTCGCGGGGGAACTCGGCCTTGTCGAGAAGCACCACCCGCGCCCCCGTTTGGACGGCCTGCCACGCCGCCGCTGAACCGGCCGGCCCGCCACCCGCGACCACCACGTCATACCGCTGCGTCATCCGGTCCTTCTCTCTGGTCAGTGGGCAGAACATGCCGGTTCGATGCCACGGCTCACTACTCGGATAGATCGTTTGCCGGACGAGCCGCTGCCTGACTGTCTCGGCAGGACCCAGAATGCGCGCCGACGCTGATCTACGGCACCGACCGGACAGCGAGGCAATTGTTTCGTCATTAATGGGAACGTGTTTGCGGCACCGTAAGTTTCGGGCAACCAACCCCCATCGTGTCCTCACAACGCCGTGCGAAGTTGCAAGCCTTTCCTGCCCGAGGCGACAACGGCGGCGCCGAAGTCCATCTGCGGATCGCAGCGGTTCTCACGATCACCGGCTTCGGCCTGATCAATGCGACGACACCTCCGTACTCTGCGCGGCGGCATCTCGGCCACGTCCTGACAGTTCCCCAGCGCCCCGTTTGTCACTTGGATGTGTTGTGTCACTTCAGTTTCAGGAGTCACACTCAGCCCGATTTGTCGGTGGTCGAATGTATGTGCGACTCCTCACCTTTTAGTGGGTAGTTTTGGGCTGATTCCGCCGAGCATGAGGTAGATCATCGAGGTCAGGGATTCGGCGGAGTGGTGGCCGTAGCCACGGGCGTTGATGAGTC
>NZ_JBAUJR010000082.1:0-13290 GCF_049683935.1 Mycobacterium sp.
GAGTCCGACCGGATCGGGCACCTGTCGGCGCGGCTCACCACGCTGGGACCGGCTGCGACGCTGGCCCGCGGTTACGCGGTCGTGCAGACCCTTCCGCGGTCGGGCGGGGCCCCGAAGGTACTGCAGTCCATCGCCGACGCGTCGGCGGGCGTTCGCCTGCGAATACGAGTGGCCGACGGCGCCGTCACGGCGATCAGCGACGGCAGCGAGGGAGACGGATCATGAAGCCTATTAGTGCACTCGGATACGAGGAAGCGCGCGACGAACTGATCGATGTGGTGCAGCAACTCGAGCAGGGAGGTTTGGACCTGGATGCATCACTGAAACTCTGGGAAAGGGGTGAGGAACTGGCTAAATGCTGCGAGAAGCACTTAGCTGGAGCCCGCAAGAGGGTGGAGGATGCATTGGCCGCCGGAGACACCGACGAAGGTTGATTTCGGAACCATCACGCACGCCGGATCTCGAAATTGGAACACGTTTCAGTTATCCTCCCCTGCATGGGTGATGCATCGCTGACGACCGAACTCGGCCGGGTCCTGGTGACGGGAGGCTCCGGATTCGTGGGCGCGAACCTGGTGACCGAACTGCTCGACCGCGGGTTCGACGTCCGCTCCTTCGACCGCGCCCCGTCACCGCTACCTGCCCATCCGAGCCTCGAGACCATCCAGGGCGACATCACCGATCTCGACGACGTCGCGAGGGTGGTCACCGGCATCGACACGGTGATCCACACCGCGGCGATCATCGATCTGATGGGCGGAGCGTCGGTCACCGAGGAGTACCGCCGCCGCAGCTTCGCCGTCAACGTCACCGGTACCGAGAACCTGGTGCACGCGGCTCAGAAGGCCGGGGTGAAGAGGTTCGTCTACACCGCCTCCAACAGCGTGGTGATGGGCGGGCAGCCCATCTCGGGCGGAGACGAAACGCTGCCCTACACCGAGCGGTTCAACGACCTCTACACCGAGACCAAGGTCATCGCCGAGAAGTTCGTGCTCACAGCCAACGGCGGCGACGACGGCACGGGGATGCTCACCTGCTCGATCCGGCCCAGCGGAATCTGGGGCCGAGGCGACCAGACCATGTTTCGCAAGGTCTTCGAAAGCGTCCTCGCCGGACACGTCAAAGTGCTGGTGGGAAACAAGAACGTCAAGCTGGACAACTCCTACGTGCACAACCTGGTGCACGGTTTCATCCTGGCCGCACAACACCTGGTGCCGGGCGGATCGGCGCCGGGCCAGGCGTATTTCGTCAACGACGGCGATCCCATCAACATGTTCGAGTTCTCGCGGCCCGTGGTCGAGGCCTGCGGCCAGACGTTGCCGAAGTTCCGGGTGCCGGGCCGGCTGGTGTGGTTCGCCATGACACTCTGGCAACGGCTGCACTTCCGCTTCGGCATACCCAAGCCACTGCTGGAACCTCTTGCGGTGGAACGTATCTACCTGGACAACTACTTCTCGATCGCCAAGGCACAACGCGATCTCGGATATCAGCCGGTGTACACCACCAGCCAGGCGCTGGAACACTGCCTGCCCTACTACGTCGACCTGTTCAACCGGATGAAGGCCGAATCAGCCGAACCCGTCGTACGGGCGGCCGCACCCGCCCCGCCTGCGGGCTGACGCGGCGAGTCGTCATCATGTGATGACGACACCGGGAGGGACATGCCGCACTTCTGCTTCACCGACAGCGGTGACGCGCAGATCGCCTACCTCGATTCCGGCGGCAACGACTGCGGTGCACCGATCATCTTCGTGCCGGGCTTCACCGACGTCGCCGACGACTACACCGAGATCCTGCCGTCCCTCGGTCGACGGGCGGCCATCGTCGAACTTCGTGGACACGGCCGCAGCCACGCCGCACCCGGGCCGTACGACTCGGACACCCTCGCCCGCGACGTCGGTGCGGTGGTCGACGCGATCACCGACGGACCGGTGCACGTGATGACGTTTTCCCGCGGCACCACCTACGCGGTCGCGTGGGCCCTCACTCATCCGGATCGGGTGCTCTCGATCTCGATCGGTGACTACGTACCCGAGGAGATCGAGCTCACCGAGGAGATCATGGTGGGCCTGCTCGACGGGCGCTGGCGCGGAACGCCGGTACGCGACCGCGTCGACCACGACGCGGCCATCGCCACCGTGCGGGCCGCTCGGACGCAGTCGTTTTGGGAACCACTGTCACGGTCGCAGATCCCGCTGATGGCGATCCGCAGTCCCAGCAGCCCGGTGATCGACGACGCCAACTGGGACCAATACCGACGTCTGTTCCCAAGGGCGGGACTGCACGAGTTCGCCGATTCGCCGCACGACATCTTCCGTCCGGTCCGCACCCGGTATCCGTCTCTGGTTCGCGAGCACATGGCCGCTGCGGAGGAGACCGCTATTTCGCTCGAAGATCGCGGAACACCTGCCTGAGCATCCGTGTCACGCCGCGCACTGCGAACACACCTGCCAGCGTGGACAGCGAGATCATCAGGATGAACATCAGCATCCAGTTGGCTCGCTCGTGGCTGACGTTCCACCACACGAAGGTGAACAGCAGCGCACAGACGAAGAGCACGATGTCTCGCCAGTTTCCGCCGTACGAGGCGGCTGCTTCGCGGATGACTTCGCCCCTGCGATTTGCCGCGATCAACGCGTCGACTCGGTGATCGATGCTCTGCTGCAACCGCTCCCGTCGCTCGGTCTGCTCTTCGGGCAGCCGGTCGAGTAGGTCCATGTCCTTGGTGATCGCCGCACGAACATCGGGCGGCTTCACATTGCCCGCCGCGATCCCGAACAGTGCTCCACCTGCGATGGGTGCCGCCCCCAAAGCCAGTTCACTGAGACCAGGCATCTGTACTCCCTACTTCTCATCGGTCGCATCCGGGTGAGTGCCGAGCCTCGAATGCGCGTTGACCTGACGCATCACATGCGTCTACCCACTCGCGCCGATCACAATGCGGATGCGGCCCGATGCACTCCTCGTCGCGTCGTCATCCTTTCAGGTGATATCTGCACGCGGCTCGGCACACTCGATAAAGGTTGCGGCGAACTGTAGGCATTCGCCTGCGGCGGTACTAGCGTTGGCCGAGACCGATACCGCGACATGGCACTAAGGAAGCGAGCCGACGATGCCGAACGGAAAGCCGAACATTCTTGTCATCTGGGGTGATGACATCGGCATCTCCAATCTGAGTTGTTACAGCCGCGGAATGATGGGCTACCACACGCCAAACATCGATCGGATCGCTGATGAAGGAATGCTCTTCACCGATTCCTACGGCGAGCAGAGCTGCACTGCAGGGCGATCCTCGTTCATCACCGGTCAGAGCGTGTACCGCACCGGGATGAGCAAGGTCGGCATGCCGGGCGTCGACATCGGGTTGCAGAAAGAGGATCCGACGATCGCCGAACTGTTGAAGCCGATGGGCTACGCCACCGGACAGTTCGGCAAGAACCACCTCGGCGATCTGAACAAGTTCCTGCCGACTGCGCACGGGTTCGACGAGTTCTTCGGCAACCTGTACCACCTCAACGCCGAAGAAGAACCTGAGCACGAGGACTATCCCACCGCCGAAGAAGCCCCGCTGCTGCGCAAGGCGCTGCTGCCGCGCGGCGTCATTCACTCCTGGGCCACCGACGAGGAGTCCGACGAGGTCGACGAGCGCTACGGTCCGGTGGGTAAACAGCGCATCGAGGACACCGGGCCGCTGACGAAGCTGCGGATGGAGACCGTGGACGACGAGACCACCTCAGCATGTGTGGATTTCATCAAACGCCAGCACGAGGCCGAGACTCCGTTCTTCGTGTGGATGAACATGACCCACATGCACTTCCGCACTCACACCAAGCCGGAGAGCCGTGGCCAGGCCGGCCGCTGGCAGTCGCCCTACCACGACACGATGATCGATCACGACCGCAACGTCGGGACGCTGCTCGACCTGGTTGACGACCTCGGCATCGCCGAGGACACCATCGTCATCTATTCGACGGACAACGGTCCGCATGCCAACAGCTGGCCGGACGGCGCGACCACGCCGTTCCGCAGCGAGAAGGCCACCAACTGGGAAGGTGCGTTCCGGATTCCCGAGGTCATTCGTTGGCCCGGGAAGATCAAGCCGCACAGTGTCTCCAATGAGATTGTGCAACACCATGATTGGCTTCCAACATTCCTGGCGGCCGCCGGGGATCCGGACATCGTCGACAAGCTCAAGGCCGGCCACAAGGCCGGCGCCGACGGCGAGACCGAGTACAAGGTCCACATCGACGGGTACAACTTGCTGCCGTATCTGACCGGGGAGGTCGACAAGAGTCCCCGGCGCGGAATGATCTACTTCTCCGACGACGGCGACGTGCTGGGCATCCGAGCGGACAACTGGAAGATCGTCTTCATGGAGCAGCGCTGCCAGGGCACCCTGCAGCTGTGGTTCGAACCGTTCACCAAACTGCGGGCACCCAAGCTGTTCAACTTGCGGACCGATCCGTTCGAACGGGCCGATGTGACGTCGAACAGCTACTGGGACTGGGTGATCGATCGGCTGTATCTGATGTTCTACGGTTCTGCGATCGTCAACCAGTTCCTGGAGACGTTCAAGGAGTTCCCGCCGCGCCAGGAACCGGCGTCGTTCACCATCAACCACGCGGTCGAGGAGCTCGAGAAGTTCCTCGCCAGTCGCGGTGGGTGAGCGTGCCGGAACTGCAATCCTGGACCGACAGTAAGGGAACTTCGGCGAAGTCGGCGATCGTCGACTTCGTGGCTCGTGTCACCACCGACGGCCCGGACTTCGTTGCGCCTGAGGATCGGGTCGCGGTCTTCGACAACGACGGCACGCTGTGGTGCGAGAAGCCGATGTACATCCAACTCGACTTCATCGTGCGCAGGCTCGTCGAGAAGGCCGGTACCGACGGTGCACTCGCACAGCAGCAGCCCTATCAGGCGGCGGTCGCCAACGATCTGAACTGGTTCGGCGGCGCGATCACCAAGCATTACCAGGGTGATGACACCGATCTGAAAGTCCTCGCCGGAGCAGTGATGTCCCTTCATGAGTCGATGGCTGTCGAGGACCACGCGGCGCTGGTGAACGCATTCTTCGCCGACGCCACACATCCGACCCTGGGTCGGCCGTACCTGGGTTGTGTGTACACCCCGATGGTGGAGTTGCTGCGGTATCTGGAAGCACATGGCTTCACCAACTACATCGTCTCCGGCGGCGGCCGGGATTTCATGCGGCCGATCACGGAATCGATCTACGGCATTCCTCCGGAGCGGGTGGTGGGCAGTTCGCAGGGACTGAAGTTCGAAGGCGGCAGCGGTGCCGAGGCAGGCCACGGAAACCTGTTGATCCAGCCGGCACTGGACGTGTTCGACGACGGACCGGAGAAGCCGGTGCGGATCTGGAACCGAATCGGGCGACGCCCGATCCTGTCCGCGGGTAACTCCAACGGCGACGACGAGATGCTGATGTATTCAGGGCTACCCGGTGCGCCCGCCCTGCGACTGCTGGTCCTCCACGATGACGCCGAACGCGAATTCGACTACACCGCAGGCGCCGAACGGGTGCTTCAACATGCCGGCGATTACGGGTGGAGCGTGGTGAGCATGAAGAACGACTGGACGACCGTCTTTGCCTGACAACACCGTTGAGGCCGCGTCCCGGGTGCCGGTCACTCGGATTTCGGCGCCCTCACCGCAGTCCCGGCGTGCACGATGAGCAGCGATCTGGTCTGGATCCCACCGCAGACCACGATTCTCGGCGCCGACAACGACTACCCTGAGGAAGGCCCGGCCCGTGAGATCGAGATCGGCGGATTCTCGATCCAGAAGCATCAGGTGACCAATGCCGACTTCGACGGATTCGTCAGTGCAACAAGATATGTGACGGTCGCCGAGCGCCCGTTGAACCCCGCCGACTATCCGGACGCGCCGCCGGAGAACCTACAGCCGGGATCCATGGTCTTCCACCGGACCGCCGGACCCGTCGACCTCCGTCACCTCAACCAGTGGTGGACCTGGACGCCGGGCGCGTGCTGGAACCACCCCCGTGGTCCCCGCTCCTCCCTTCGCAACCGCGAGCACCATCCCGTCGTCCACGTCGCGTTCGAGGACGCTGCGGCCTACGCGGAGTGGGCCGGCCTCGATCTGCCCAGCGAAGCGCACTGGGAGGTCGCCGCCCGGGGCGGCCTCGACAGAGCCGTTTACACGTGGGGTGACCAACCGGAACAACCCGGTCAGAGGTTGGCCAACTACTGGCATGGTGAGTTCCCCTATCTCCCCGACACCGGCTACGGCCAGACCGCCCCGGTGGGCAGCTTCGAGCCCAACGCATACGGGCTCTACGACATGGCGGGCAACGTCTGGGAATGGACCACTGACTGGTACGGCGCCGCCCGCGACGACCAACCATGTTGTGCTGCGGACTCTTACGATCCCCGGCAGCCACAGTTCCGCATCCCGCGAAAAGTGATCAAGGGTGGTTCATTCCTGTGCGCGGACAGCTACTGCATGCGTTATCGGCCGTCGGCCCGCCGCCCGCAGATGATCGACACCGGCATGAGCCACATCGGTTTCCGTTGTGTGGGGCGTTAGCGCGCCGCGATCCACTCCTCGCCGCGGCGCACTGCTTCTTCCACAGCACCGAATACCCGGTCGCTGGCCGGCACGATGCCGTCGGGGCCCAGCACCTCTGTCACGCCACCCTCGTGCAGCACCTTGACCGTCGCCGGGCTCGCGCCGGCGACGATCAACCGACCGCCCCGATCGCGGAGTTCGGAGGCCCAGCGGTGTAGCGACTTGAGCACCTTCGAGGAGGGCACATCGGGCAGCGTCCTCATACCGAGGACAACCACGGCGTTGCTCGAATCGGCGACCCGCGGCCACTCCTCGTCGATGCGCGGCACCTCCGCGAACAGTCCCACGCCGGAGTACTGCAACACCGTCACCGCGTTGCTGTCGACCGTCTCGGGCACCGGTCCGACCAGCCAATGACCCTCTGCCGACCTCGTCAGGGCGATGAGCGCGGCAGCCTGCGAAGCCTTCACGCAGTAGAGCACCAGCGACGTGATCGCGCCGATCAGGATCGCGGTGTGCAACGGCAGCTGCGTGGTCGCGGCGAGCGTCACCAGCATCGCGACCGCTGACAGCGGGGCGGTCCGCAGCACCAGCCTGATGTCGGACCACCGGCCGGTGACCAACTCGGCACCGATGACCAGGATCAATCCCCCGATCACCGGCATCGGGATCACCTCGGCGAGCGAACCGGCGACCAACACCAGCGCTGCGAGCCACACGCCGGCGAAGATGCCGGCCCAGCGGGTCTGGGCGCCGGCCGATACCGCCACCCCGGTACGCGACAGCGACCCCCCGGTGGGCAGCGCACCGAAGAAGCCGCCGGCGAGGTTGGCTGCGCCCTGGGAGACGAAGTCGCCCGAGGTGCTGGGGCGGCTGCGGTCCGGGTTCGGTACCGCCGCGGAGATCCCGGCTGCCTGCGCGAGTCCCACCAGCGCGACGGCGAGACCGCCGACCAGTAGGTCAGGCATGGCGGCGAAGTGCGGAACGACAAACGGCGGGAGTGCATTGGGGATCGACGCGATGTCCCCGACTGTCTCGACGTCGATCTGCAGGACGGCGACGCCGACCGTGACCACCACCAGGGCGATCAGCGTCGCGAAGGCTTCCAGGGGTTTGACCAACCGGAACACGCCCCACACGGCGACCGTCGCGAGCGCGACCAGACACGGCGCCAACGCCCACGAGGAGATGTGGGCGAACGCGTCGATGAACTTGCCGATGGTGTTGTGGCTGTCCGGCCGGTAACCCGTCGCATCGCCGATCACCCCGGCGATGATCTGCAATGCGATCCCGGTGGTGAACCCGGTCATCACGGCGTTGGACACGAAATTCATGATCGAACCGAACTTCAGCAAGCCGAAGATCAACATCACCAGGCCCACCACGAGCGCCAGCGCGGCGACGTTGGCAGGGTCGGCGGGGTCCAGGCCGGCGTCGGTCAACACGCTGCGTGACGACAGGGCGAGGGCGCTGGTCAGGGTCGTGACCATCAACACGGTGCGGGCCAGAACCGAACCGACGATCGTCGACACGATGCCCGAGTACAGCCCGGCCACCGGATTGAATCCGCCGATGCTGGCGTAGGCCATCCCCTCGGGAATCGAGAACAGGCCCGTCACCAGGCCTGCGATCACATCACGGAATCGGGGCCGACCCAGGGCTGCAGCGGATCCGCGGAGGCGGCCCCCCACATGGCCCCGTTCGACCGGCGCGTCGTCCACAAGAAGCACCCTGCCACGGCTGGGCGTCTCGCGTAATCCTTCGCTGAGGGTGAGAAGCGCCCGGCACCAGAGACGCTGGGAAGCGTCAGGCGCTCTCGGCGGCCGCCTTGATCGCCGCGAGCGTGGCGGGGATACCACTTCGTGCTGCGTCGCTACGCCTGGCGATCTCGGCGTCCGCAGCGTCTCCGAAGCGTTCGTGGAACCCGGCGATGCCGGCGGGCAGGAATTCCCAGGATTCGGTGAGCCGGGTGCCGTCGCCCTCCGGTTCGAACTCGTAGCCCCAGTAGACCCAGCCGTTGTTGACCTCCCACGCGAACTTCCGTCCGGGTTCGGCGGCCACCACCTGGCTGCGGGTCTCCCAGGTTCGCTCCGGCGTCTCGTTGCGGCCGGTGAACCATGCGCCCACCTGAGGCCCGCCACCCTCGTCCCACCAGCAGGCCCGGCAGATCGGACTCCAGTCGCCCATCCGGGTCACGTCCGACACCAGTGCGTACAGGTTCTCGGGGGAAACGGCCACGGAAATCGATTCGGACATCTTCAATTCGGTCACGGCCTCGAGTCTGCCATTGCGCCGATCTCCGGCGGCTATTGCACTTCGGCCCCCCGGATGTGAAGTTGGAACACGTTCTATTCCGTCTTCGAAGGGCCAACTGGATGACCAACAGTACCGGGCGTGTCGCCAGAGAGGCCGTCGTCATCGGCGGGGCATCAGGGATCGGGTGGGCGACCGCCAGAGCGCTGGCAGCCGAAGGGTGCCGGATCACCGTCGCCGACCTCAATGCCGACGGCGCCGATGCCCGCGCCGCCGAGCTCGGTGGCCGCCACGCCGGTGCCTTCGTCAACGTCACTGACGAGGAGTCGGTGCAGCGCCTGTTCTCCGATCTCGGCGCGATCGACATCGCCGTGAACTGTGCGGGTTTCAGCAATGTCGGACTGATCACCGACATGGCTGCCGAAGATTTCCGGGCGGTGATCGACGTCTGCCTCAACGGTGCCTTCATCGTCGCCAAGCACGCCGGCCGGCACCTGCGGGAAGGCGGTTCACTGGTGCAGATCAGCTCGCTCAACGGCAGGCAACCCGCGGCGGGAATGAGCGCCTACTGCGCGGCGAAGGCCGGCCTGTCGATGCTGACCCAGGTGGCTGCCCTGGAGATGGGGCCGCGCGGTATCCGGGTCAACGCCGTGGCCCCCGGCTTCGTGCACACCCCACTGACCGAGGCGGCGGCCTCGGTGCCCGGGGTGGTCGAGGACTACGTGGACAACACCGCGCTCGGCCGGGCGGGTGTACCCGAGGACATCGCGAATGCCGTTGTGTACCTGTGTTCTCCGGGGTCGTCATGGCTCACCGGCGAGGTTCTCGACATCAACGGCGGCGCCCACCTCAAGCGCTATCCCGATGTGATGGGACACGTCATGCGACTGGTCGAACAGTCATGAGCGCCGCCGGAAAGCACGCCATCGTCACGGGCGCGGGCTCGGGCATCGGCGCGGCGCTGTGCCGCGCCCTGGACCTTGCCGGCGCACACGTCGTCTGCACCGACGTCGACGGCGACGCTGCCGAACGCACCGCGTCCTCGCTGAGCTCGAAGTCGCGGGCCGCACGCCTGGACGTCACCGACGCAGAAGCTGTGCAAGCCACCGTCGACGAGGTGGTCGACCGGACTGGGCGACTGGACCTGATGTTCAACAACGCCGGCATCGTCTGGGGCGGCGACACCGAACTCCTCACCCTCGACCAGTGGAACACGATCATCGACATCAACATCCGCGGCGTGGTGCACGGTGTTGCAGCGGCCTACCCGCAGATGCTCCGACAGGGGCACGGCCACATCGTCAACACCGCGTCGATGGCGGGTCTCACCGCGGCCGGGCAGGTCACCAGCTATGTGGCGACCAAGCATGCGGTCGTCGGGCTGTCCATGGCGTTGCGCTCCGAAGCCGTCCCCCGGGGAGTCGGCGTGCTCGTGGTCTGCCCCGCAGCCGTCGAGACCCCGATCCTCGACAAGGGTGCGGTCGGCGGGTTCGTCGGACGCGACTACTTCCTGCAGAACCAGGGCGGCAAGCCCTACGACGCCGACCGGCTGGCCCGCGACACCTTGCGCGCCATCGACCGCAACAAGGCGATATTGGTCAAACCAACTGTGGCACATGCACAGTGGCTGTTCGCGCGCGCTGCGCCGGTGCTGATGAACCGGCTGGCGATGAAGTTCGTCGCCGGGCAGCGGTCGCGGCAGACGACGGGATCGCCGCCGCGCGCCGTCGACCCGGGTTAGGGTTGCCGGTCGGCAGCAGCGGGGTCGGGAGGGCGCATGACGAACGATTTCACCGTCACACAGAAGCGCACTCTGGCTGTGCTCACGGTGATCGCTCTCGCGTTCGGCGCCTATTTCCTGCGCGGCTACGTACTGCTGATCGCGGTGGCGGCGGTGCTGGCGTACCTGTTCAATCCGCTGTACCGGCGCCTCCTGGCGAAGACGAATGTCGGGCTGTCGGCCACGGCAACACTTCTCGCCGCGATCGCCACCGTCGCCGTCCCGGTGACGGGGGTGGCCTTCCTGGCGTTCCTGCAGATCAGCCAGATGGTGACCAGTGTCAGCAATTGGGTGGACCAGACCGACTTCACCGCGTTGGCTCAGCGACTGCTGGATTCGGCCAACCAGGCGCTGGCGCGCATCCCGTTCATGGACGTCACCCTGACCCAGGATTCGGTCCGCGATGCGGCGGCCAAACTCGGACAGGGCGGTGGGCAGATCGCGCTGGAGTTCCTCCGCGATTCGGTGGGCAGCATCGCCTCGGTCGTGACGGGGATGATCATCTTCCTCTACGTCTTCGTCGCGCTGCTGACCAGAGGCGACCGGGTCCTGACGCTGTTCCGGGATCTGAATCCGCTGGGTGAGCGGGTATCCGACCTCTACCTCGACAAGGTCGGCGCCATGGTGTCGGCCACCGTCAAAGGCCAGCTCATCATCGCCGTGTGCCAAGGGGTCGCAGGCGCCGTGTCGATCTATATCGCCGGCCTGCACGACGGCTTCTTCATGTTCGTCATCTTCTTGACGGCACTGTCCTTCATTCCCCTGGGCAGCGGCATCGTCACGATCCCACTGGGCATCGGGCTGGCGATCTTCGGCAACGTCGCAGGCGGGATCTTCGTCGTGGTGTTCCACATCGTCGTGACGACGAGCATCGACAACGTGCTACGGCCGTTCCTGGTCCCCAAGAGCGCCCACCTGCACCCGGCACTGATGCTGCTGGCGGTGTTCGCCGGTTTGACGATGTTCGGCTTCTGGGGGATCGTCCTCGGCCCGGTGCTGATGATCGTCATCGTGACGACGATCAGCGTGTACCTGGCCGTGGACAAAGGGGCATCGCTGGAGTCGATCACCGGAACCCGCGCCGACCCGGCGGACGACGACGCCGAACGTCAGATTCCGTGGTGGCGGCGGATTCTCCCCGGCAAGCCCAGGCTCCGAACCGAATCGGAGCCCGAACCGGACCCGGCTGCCGCTACACCAGCCGAGACCTGAGGAACTCGACCACCCGTTTGCGGGCTTCGTAGGCGGGGTGTCCGTCGACCTCGCGCACCTGGTCGGTCAGCACCGAATGCGCCGCGCGGCCGATGCCGTGCGGGTTCCCCTTCTTCGAGTTGATCTCGATGACCTCGAAGGCGTCCCCGAGCCGGGCCTTGAGGGTGGTGAACCGGTCCCCCGGTGACATCGGGTCCTCGCTGAACCGCAACCCCATCGCGCACAGTCCCTCGTCCGCGGCACGGCGCTCGATCACCTGCAGTTCGTCCTCGGACAGCCCCGGGTCGCGACGATGGCGTGGGGTGAGCGGCAACGGCAGCGAGGGCTGGCTCATCACCGGCGCCAGCACACTGTCGTCGACTGCGGCCGCCAACGCGAAGCCACCGGTGAAGCACTGGCCGATCACACCGACGCCTTTGCCCGGAGTCCGGGCGTTGAGGTCACGTGCCAGCGCCCGCAGATAATGCGCGACCGGCCGGTCGGCGTTGGTCGCCATCGCGGCGAATTCCTTGGCCACACAACCCTTCAGCAGCACCGGCAACGCTCCGGGCCGCAGCGCGGGTGCCCCCGGGGTGCCGAATAGTGACGGGGCGGCCACGGTGAAGCCATTGTCCACCAGGTGATTTCCCAGCGCCAACACACCGGGGTGCAGGCCGGGCATCTCCGGGATGAGCACGACGCCGGGACCTTCGCCCCTGCGGTAGACGTCGTAGGTGAAGCCTGCCGCCGTGAACGGCGCGGCGCTCCATCCACTCAGATCTGCTGTGGGCGCGCTCATGGCGTCTCCTGGAGTTATGTGACAGGCAGCGGCGGCTGGGTTTGTGTCGCAGCAGCCAGCGTACGGTACTCGTCCGTACCTGCGGCGCCGGTCAGGGCCAGCTGCGCCGGCCCGGTAGGACCGCGCACCTGTGCGGTCCACACCGGTTCAGGCGCCCGGCCGTCGCGTTCGCCGCCTTCGTAGACAACCCAGGTGACGCCGTCGACTTCGTGCGTTCCGGTCGGGACCAGGTCCGTGCCGAGCGAGGCCATCAGCTTGTCCTCGTCGGCGTTGCTCTGTGTCAGGCTCAGGTACATGCCGCTGGGCGTGAGGTAGCCGACAGTCGAGCTGACCGCCCGCACCTGCTGTCCGGTCACCGGGTCGGTACGCCCGCCTTCGATGCCTTTGCGGCTGCCGGAGTTCGCCGCCCACCCGTCGGGCAGCGCCGGCACCCGGATGGGGATGTCGAGGGCGTCGGCATCGGCTTGCAGTGCCGCGGGCGCGTCGTAGTCGGGTACCGGACCGGCACCTGGGCCCGTCGGTGCGAACGAGCACATCCCGAGTACACCGGCGAGAAGGATGCAGACCAGTACCAGGGGTGCGATCGACCAGAACATGTCGCGGCCGTCCTGGAGCAGGCGGGGCTTCGCAGGCGGCGGGGCCGGCGCCCCGTAGCCACCCGTGCCTTCGGACAGGCGGTCGTGGCCTGCGTCTTCGGGCTCGCTGCCCGGGTCGCCGG
>NZ_JBAUJR010000083.1:0-9632 GCF_049683935.1 Mycobacterium sp.
ACTGGGCACTCACCGGCACCGTCGAGCTGGTCGTTGACGCGAGCGCCGCCGACACCCTGCTCGTCGCCGCGACAGGACCCGACGGTGTCGGACTCTACGCTGTTGACACCGATGGCCCCGGGGTGCAACGGCTTTCATTGAACACCCTCGATCTGACCCGGCCGCAGGCCACCGTCGAACTGCGGGACGCGCCCGGGAGGCTCGTCGCAGGCCCCGATGAGGCCGACCGGGTGATCACCCACGCGCTGCAGGTCGGCTCGGCTCTCCTGGCTGTCGAACAGGTCGGCGCAGCGCAGCATCTACTCGATCTGTCCGTCGAGTACGCGAAGAGCCGACTTCAGTTCGGCAGGGCCATCGGATCGTTCCAGGCGGTCAAGCATCGCCTCGCCGATGACCTCGTCGCACTCGAGCACGCGAGATCGACGGCTTACCATGCGATCTGGGCGCTGACCGACGGATCCGACGATCCGGCACTGGCGGTCAGCATCGCGCAGGCGACGTGTTCGTCGGCGTTCACCCGGGTCGCGACCGACACGATCCAGGTTCACGGCGGGATCGGGTTCACCTGGGAACACCAAGCGCATCTGTACTACAAGCGCGCCTATACCGACGCGGCACTGCTGGGCACCGCCGAGCAGCACCGGGACCGGGTCGCCGAGATGGTGCTCGGCGCCTCTGACAAAGACGCGCCCCGCGTCGCCACCGGAGTACCCAGGTGAGAGGAAGCACAGTGACACAGACGATTCGGCGCTATCTTGCGGCAGCGGCGTTCGCCGCCGGAGCGATCGCGCTGCCGTTCGCGGCAGGTGTCCAGAGCGTCCCCACGACCTCGTTCGCACAGTGCCCACCCGGCCAGACGGGCGTGATCTACGGGTGCGCTCCGTTCTGCGTCGAAGGCAAGTACCTCAGCCCCGAGAACGGGCTGTGCATGCCGATCGCACCGCCCCCGCCGCCCGCTCCGCGGATGTAGCGGCTCAGTACACGTCCCGCAGGTAACGACGCTGGGTGATGAGGTCGTTGACGTAGGCATGGGCTCCCGCCTCGTCCAGACCGCCTGCGGCGGAGGCGATTTCATGCAGAGTCTGGTGTACGTCGCGGCCCATGCGCTCGTCGCCGCAGACGTAGAGGTGAGCGCCCTCCTGTAGCCAGGCGAACAGCTCGGCTGCGTGTGCCAGCATGTGGTGTTGCACATACTCTTTCGGGCTTCGGTCACGGGAGAAGGCGGTGTTGAGCCGGGTCAGCACCCCCGACTCCAGGAACCCTGTGAGTTCATCTCCGTAGAGGAAATCGGTCGCGCGGTGCCGGTCTCCGAAGAACAGCCACGACTTGCCCGTTGCCCCCGTAGCTTGACGTTCCTGGAGGAACGCGCGGAACGGTGCGATGCCGGTGCCCGGGCCCACCATCACGATCGGCACATCCGGAGCGGGCAACCTGAAGGAGTCATTGGGCGCCAGGTGGATTCGGACAGCGCCGGCGCGATCGGCCAGAAACCCCGACGCCACACCGGTGTGGTCGCGATCGTCGCGGTGGTAGTGCACGGCCGCGACGGTCAGGTGGATGCGGCCGGGATCGACAAGCGGGCTCGAGGCGATCGAGTAGTCGCGGTGCTGCAGGGGGCGCAGCGTGTCGAGTACTTCATCGACGCTCACGTCGGCGAGTTCGAGCAGGTCGAGAACGTCGCGGCCGTAGAGCCACTCGGTCCGCGCGGCCGAGTCGCTGCTGCCGAGAATCGCCCGCGCCCGGATGTCGCGGGTGCGCGCCGCCACCAGACTCTGCAGCGCCCCCGTTGGTGTCCGGATCTCGAGGTGGTCGGTGAGCAGCACACCCAGTGGCTCGTCGCGGCCGGGTACGACGTGGTTGGCGCCGACGCCCAACCGGCACAGGATCGCGTCTACGAGCGCGGGATCGTTCGTCGGATGGACACCCACCGAATCCCCCGGCTGGTAACTGATGCCGCTGTCGCCGAGGTCGATCTCGTAGTGGCGCACACACTTGTCCGAGCCCGTGGCGGTCAGCTCCCGACTGCCCGCCAAGCGCGCCGGGAACGGATTGCGGCGATGCCACGGTGAATCCTGTTGTTCGACAAGGTCTTGTGTGCTGTCCAGTGCGGGGGCCGCGAACGTCACCTCCGAGAGGAGTTTGATCACGTCGGTGGTCCACCCCTCGGCCGGCTCCTCGAATTCGAGGTCACAGTCGACCCGCTCGGCCAATCGCCGCGCGCCGAGTTCCTCCAACCGCGCGTCGAACATCTTGCCCGCATTGCAGAAGAGCGGATAGAAGCTGTCACCCAGACCGAGGACGGCGAAGGTCAGGTGGTCGAGGCGATCAGCGTCCGTAGAGTTCAGCGACTCCCAGAACACCTCGGCGTCGTAGGGCACTTCACCGTCGCCGTAGGTCGCGGTGATGACCAGAAAGTGTGTTGCCGTGAGCAGGCTCTCCACGGTGAGATCGTTGAGGTACTGGGGTTCGACCTCGATTCCGGCGGCCCTGGCAGCCTGGGCGAACTTCTTCGCGACCATGGCGGAGTTCCCGGTCTCGGTGGCGAACCCCAGGATCAGTTCACACGCAGTGGTGTCGGACATCGATGGCACCTCGTCCCAGCCGGCAATAAGTAAGTACACCCTTAGTTAGGGTGACCTTACTGGCCGGTCGGAGTTCTGTGCGCCGTCCGTCAGCCGTGGTCGGCGGCCACGCCGAGAATCACCGCGCGAATCTGGCTCTGGATGTGGTCGCGCGTGGCCGGCTGTGTCGCACCGTTGGCGAAGCCGAACACCATCCCGCTGAGGAACGTCATCAGCACCGACCCCTGTTCAGCGACGAGCGCTCGATCCAGCGGAGTCTGGGCCGGCTGCATACCGATGACGAGTCGCTCGGCGAGTGACCGGTATCGCTCGAACACCTCTTGAAAGCCGGTCGCCAGATCGGCGTCACGTTTGGCCATCATCGTCAGTTCCAGCCGCGCACGCGTTCGCGAAAGGCTGGGCTCTTCCCGGATCCGGATCATCTGTTCGGCCAGCATCGCCAGGATCGCCTGACCGTCGAGTTGGGCCTGACCCTTGAATGCCTCGGCGAACGCCTCGACGTCATAGCCGACGATCTGGTCGGCGACGCCGTGTAGCAACGCCGAGCGGGTCCGGTAGTAGAACGACGTCGTCCCGTCGGGGACACCGGCGCTCCGGTCGACCTTGAGGTGGCTGAGCCCTCGTGCGCCCTCCTCGGCCAGCAGGGCGATGGCGGCGTCACACAGGTGACGTCGTCGCTCGGCCGGGTTGGGCTTTCGTCGCATCTCTACACGGCGAACTGTAGTTTCTCGGCCGCCGATCGGCGAGAGGGTCGGGTCCTCACCCACCGGCCGGAATTGCGTTCCAGCAGGGGAATGTCGAGTGAGGCCGTGCTGGAATGCAATTCCGGCGATGGTCAGCGGTGGTCAGCGGTGTTTGTTGAGGTAGTCGGTGATGGTTTTGAGTTGGTACCGGGAGACGTCGTGGGCGGTCTCGTCCTCGGCGAACACGCTGGAGACCATCACGGTGTCGTCGCGGTCGTAGAAGCCGAGCCGGCCCAGACCGGAGAAGAACTCGTCCCAGTCGACATCACCGTCGCCGATCTTGAGATGCTGATGCACCCGCACCGGATTACCCGGCGGATTGGTGATGTAACGCAACCCATGCGAGCGGTGATGATCCATCGTGTCCGCGACATGGACCAACCGCAGCTTGTCCCCCGCCGCGGCCATGATCTCGGACATGTTGCCGCCCATGTGGAAGCTGTGACAGGCCACGAACACCATCCCGATGTTCGCCGAGTTCACCCCGCGGATGATCCGCAGCGCCTCCATGCCGTCCTCGACGAAATCGTCCGGGTGCGGATCGATGCGCACATCGATGCCCTCACGCTCGAAGATCGGCACCAGTTCCTCCATCGACCGGAAGAACGCCCGCTCGGATTCCTCGGCACGTTCCGGGCGACCGGAGAACTCGGTGTTGATCACGTTCACCCCCAAATCGACGGTGATCTGCACAACCCGCTTCCAGTTGCGCACCGCCGCCTCCCGGGCATCCTCGTCCGGGCCCGACCACCGCAACACCGGCAACACCGACGCGATCCCCACCCCCGCATCCGCACACGCGCCACGCAACTTCGCCACCAACGCATCATCAGCGCGCGGATGGTTGAAAAACGGAATGAAATCCCGATGCGGAGTCAACTGCAGATACTCATAGCCCAACTCGGCCACCACACGCGGCAACTCCAACAACGAGTAATCATGATGAAACGGCGTCGGATCCAACGCGACCTTCATCAGCGCGTTCCCCTTTCGGCATACTCGGCAATCGCATCGATGTTGGACTTGTCGATGAACGCCGGCCCGGTCAGCGTCGGTTGACCGCCACCCATCACGTTGCCGTTGTTGAGGTAGAGCCACAGCGAGTCGATTGCCAGGTATCCCTGTAGGAACGGCTGCTGGTCAACCGCCCATTGCACCGCGTCGCCGTTGATGGCGTCAACAAGTGCGGCGTTGGTGTCGAACGTCGCGATCCGCGCGTCGCTTCCGGCGTTGTCGACCGAGTCCACTGCCGCCAGGGCGATTGGCGCGCCCAGCGTCATGATGTAGTCGATGGACGGGTCCTGCTGCAGTTTGGCGGTGATGGTCGATTGCACCGACGGCATGTCCGTGCCGTTGACGTTAAGATTCTCCACGTCGCCGTTGAATCCGGTTTTCACTCCGGAACAACGGGATTCGAGCGCGACGTTCCCCTGGTCCTGAATCACGCAGATGACCTTCGTGGCACCGTCCTCGGCGAGGCGCCTGCCTGCGGCCTCACCCGAGATCACTTCATCTTGGCCGTAGAAGGACTTGGCGCCGGCCGCCTTCCAGTTGTCGATGCCGGCATTGAAGGCCACCACCGGAATACCCGCCTCCACCGCAGTGGCAACCGCGGGCGCCAGAGCCTCCGGTTTCGCCAGCGTCACTGCCAGCGCGTCGACCTTGCTGTCGATCGCGTTCTGCACCAGGTTGGCCTGAGCGGGCGCCTCGACTTCACCTGAGTACTTCAGGTCGATGTTGTCCTTGGCCGCGGCGGCCTCGGCACCCTTGCGGATCAGATCCCAGAAGGTGTCACCAGGAGGGCCGTGGGTGACCATCGCGATCGTGAAACGCGGCGTATCGGCCTGGCCGGCAGCCATTCCACCGCCGCCATCGTCGCGAGGTTTACCGCCGGTGCTCGAACATGCGGTCATCGTGACCAGTGCCGTGACGCTGATCGCGACCGCCGCAAATCTCCTGACCCGGGCTGTGTCTGTCATGATGTGAACCTTTCTCCTGAAGTCAACCGACAGTCGCCGAATTGGCGGCTTTGAGTGTTTCGGCCGCGATCTGCAGACCCTCGATCGGCCCGAACTGGGTGTCCTCGTGCTCGATGTTGACCGCCATTTCGGGGTCGACAGCCTCCAGTGCCTGCAGGAACCGGGACCAGAACTCGACGTCGTGGCCGCGCCCGACTGCGACAAAATCCCAGGCCGAGTCTTCGGGCCATTTGTTCACCACATGTCGACCACCCAGCCCGGTCGGGTTCTGGTCCAACGGGATTCGAGTGAATCGCTCGTCAAGGACCCCGTAGATTCGGCAGTTGTCGTTGATGCGGGTGTCCTTGGCGGCAGCGTGGAAGACCAGTGGGCCGAGCCATTCGATCGCAGCCACCGGGTCGATGCCCTGCCAGAACAGGTGAGACGGATCCATCTCGGCGCCCACGTGGGTGGCGCCGGTCTTGTCCACCAGGCGCTTGAGCGTCGGCGGGTTGAACACCAGGTTCTGCGGATGCATCTCTATTGCCACCTTGACACCGTGCGTGCGGGCCAGCGCATCGATCTCCGCCCAGAACGGCACCGCCACCGCGTCCCACTGGTAGTCCAGCGAGTCCAGATAGCCGGAGTCCCAGGTGTTCACGTGCCAGGCGGGCCACTGTCCGCCCGGATGGGCATGCGGCAGACCGGACATGGTGACGACGCGATCGACGCCGAGCAAGCCGGCCACCCGGATCGCCTTACGTAGATCCTCGGCATCCTCGGGACCGACCTCCGGATCGGGATGCAGCGGGTTGCCATTGCAGTTAAGTCCCGCGAGCGACACTCCGGTGCCGTCGAACGTCGACAGGTACTCGCGCGGCGAGACCGCACCCGAGAGGAGGTCGTCGACGGGCAGGTGCGGGGCGGGAAGGAATCCCCCGGCATTGATCTCAGCTCCCGTGAGACCGAGCGAGGCGATGACCTCCAATGCCTCGCGAAGCGGCTTGTCGTGCAGGATTGCGGTGTAAACGCCGAGCTTCATGTTTCTTCGACTCCTTCGAGTTCAGAGGACTTTGACGGTGGTGCCACCCGAGTGGGCGGACTCGGTGACGGCGGCCACGACTCGCAGGCCGTGCAGGCCGGCGGCGAAGCTGGGCAGAGGCCCGAGATCGCCGATGGGGCGAACGGAGCGTGCAGGCGAGGTCACGTCGGCGATCTGGTCGAGGAAAGCCCTTGTCTGGTAAACGAACAGGTCGGCCACCCCGTGACCGACGCCGCCCGCATCCATCGGCAGCCCCCCGCGGATGTAGGGATGATCGGGGCCGATGATCACTCGACGTGGGCCACCGATCTCCGCGCGACCCTCCGTGGTCGAGATCTCGAATTCGCCGGGCCGGTGAAGATCCCAGGCAGCTGACCCAGTGGAGGCGAACAGTTCGAAGCCCAGGCCGTCGGGCAGATTGTGCGCCACTCGTGAGGCCGAGAACGTACCGACCGCGCCATTGGCGAACGTCGCGGTGAACGTGGCGACATCTTCATTCTCGACAGGTGCCATCTCGTCGCTGACGGCGGCCTTGTTGTGCCCGTAGGTGACCCCGAGTGGCACGGGCCGCTCCCTGATCACGGTGGCGAATGCCGCCCCTCCCACCTCGGTGATCGGACCGCAGACGAACTCACCGAGATCGATCAGGTGACTGCCGACGTCGGCGAGTGCGCCGGTGCCGGGGCCACCCCGGTAGCGCCAGGTGATCGGCGAGGTGGGGTCCAGCGCGTAGTCGCACCAGTAGTGCCCGTTGAAGTGGACCAACTCACCGATCGTCCCGGCAGCCAGTTCCCGTCGGATCTGCTCGACTGCGGGTGACCGCCGATAGGTGTAGCCGACTGCAGTCACCCGATCGGAACCTTCGGCGGCGGTGACCATCGCTTCGGCGTCGTCCAGCGTCCCGGCCAGCGGCTTTTCGCACAGGACGTGCTTTCCGGCGGAGAGCAGACCTTCGACGATCTCTCGGTGAAGATGGTTGGCGACCACCACGCTCACCGCATCGATGTCCGGCGCTTCGGCGATCGCTCGCCAGTCGTACTCAGCGCGGTCATATCCGTACCTGCGGGCCGTATCGTCCGCAACCGCCTCGTTGGTGTCAGCAATCGCCACCAGTCGAACATCCGGCCTGTCGGTGCCGAACAGTGTCGTGGCGGAGCGGTACCCGGCGGCGTGCGCCCTTCCGGCCATCCCACCGCCGATGACGGCGACTCCGATCGATGGATTCGTCACTACGCGCAACTCCTTGCCTGGTTGGGACGTGCCTCTGCTGCTTCGCGGAGACGATTCGTTTGTCCGGTCTACTAGACCGGTCTAAGTACGATACTATGATCGCTGTCACATCCGCTGTCAACCCCCTGCCGGCGCAGTTCGAAAGAGGTCTACGTGGTGAGAGATCGGGATCGGCCGACGATGCAAGACATTGCCGACAAGGTCGGAGTATCCAAAGCACTGGTATCGCTGGTCTTTCGGAACGCCACCGGACCGAGTGCCGATACCCGCCAACGGGTCTTCGCCGCCGCCGACGAATTGGGCTACCGGGTCAACCGGACCGCGGCGCTGATGACCGCCCGCCGCACCCACCATCTCGGCATCACGATCAACATTCGCAACAGTTTTCATACCGAGATCGCCGAGCACATCGTCGCCGCCGCCGACCAGAAGGGCTACGAAGTGGTCCTCGGGGCGGTCACTCCGACTCACGGCGAAGCCAAGGTCATCGACACACTGCTTGACTTCCGTTGCGAGGGAATTCTTCTGATTGGCCCTGAGGCGCCTACGAACGAGCTGGCGGATCTTGGAGGAAAGGTGCCATCCGTCGTCATCGGACGCCGGATCCGCGCGGACACACTCGATGTCGTCCGCACCGCCGATGGCCGCGGAATTGGTGCGGTCGTCGACTACCTGGTCGTCCTCGGTCACCAGCGGGTGGTCCACGTGTCCGGAGGCTCAGGTGTCATCGCCGCCGACCGCTGCAACGGCTACCTTCGCGCGATGCGAAAGCACGGCCTGGACCGCTGCGCCAGGGTCATCGACGGCGACTTCACCGAGTCGGCGGGGACAGTTGCAGCACAACAACTCCTAGAAGGCGAGCTACCAACCGCGGTCGTGTGTGCCAACGACCGGCTCGGCGTCGGCGTTCTGGACGCGTTGCGTCGCGCCGGGGTCGATGTCCCAGGGCAGATCTCGGTGACCGGATACGACGACAGCATGCTGGCCCGATTGGGACACATCGATCTGACGACGGTCAGCCAGAGACCTCAGGAGCAGGCAGACCGTGCGGTGGCTGCCGTCATAGAGCGACTCGACGGCGGACGCGAGGACCCGCGCTCAGCGGTGCTCACACCTGATCTGGTGATCGGGGCCACCACCGCGCCGCCGCCACAGTGAAGTTCACCGGGCGTGACAGGGAGGTGCCGTTCATCGTTGCCGCGGACGATTGCGAACTCGTCGGCATCGTTACCCGGTCCCCGGGAAGAATCGCCCATGCTCGCGAAGACTTCGCCGACGTACCGGTGTTTCCGTCTCCCTCTGACCACCGCGGCGGACCGACGCGGCGGCGAACACCGTCGTCAACACACCCAGCAGCATGACCGCCGACGCCACAGCCATCCACTGGCCACCCGACCAGGCGACACCTCCGAGCCATCCGAACACGCTGGAACCTGCGTAGTACCCGATCGTGTACAGCGCGGCCGCCTGCGACCGTCCCCGCTGCGCCCGTGCGGCGACCATGCTCGATGCGACCGCATGCCCGACGAAGAATGCCGTGGTCAACACAGCGACCCCAGAGATGATCGCCACCAGAGAGCCCGAGAGGGTGACGGCCGCACCGAGGGCGATCGTCACTCCGGCGGCGCCCAGCACGACGGTCGGGCCGAAGCGTCCCCCGAGCCGTCCTGCTGCCCGGGACCCCGCGGTGCCGCCGAGATAGGTCAAGAACACCAGCGAGATCGCAGTCGGCGCAAGCTCGTACGGCGCTCCCGCCAGCCTGAACGGTAGGTAGTTGAACACCGTCATCATCGCGCCGGAAAGCAGCATGCCGACGATCAGGATCGGCCACATCCCGGGGTCGCGCAGGTGTGTCACCAGCGAGTCCACGGTCCCGCGAACCCGTGGCGCTGCGTCCGGGCGGGGCAGCAGGCCAATCATCGTGACCATCAGCACCGCGACCGCGACACCGACAACCAGAAGCCCGGACCGCCACCCCCAGTGGTCCGCGGCAGGCACCGCGAACAGGCGCCCGCCGAGTCCGCCCACCGAGGTGGCGGCGACGTAGCTGCCCGCGACCGTCGCGGCACGTGCCGGG